>NZ_JBLKCZ010000014.1:0-103212 GCF_047530595.1 Enterobacter sp. 01-M-02-SI-ECC
CTGGCCTGTGAACCGGGTGGGTGCTCTGCTCCCGTGGCGGGTTACTCTGCCTGCCTGACCAGCTTCACTTCGTCAATACGGTTCTCACTGCACGCTTACAGTCAAACCGCACCATCCCCTCCTTGAAACTTTCTCACCTTCTGCTTGCGGACTCGACATTCAAACCATTTCTGGATATCGTTAGCTGTCTGGATGTCTAAACGTTTATACGTATGCTGTGAGGATATAAAGTTATGCCGATTCGGGTGCAGGACGAGCTACCAGCCGTCAATTTCTTGCGTGAAGAAAACGTCTTCGTCATGACGGCTTCGCGTGCGACAGGTCAGGAAATTCGCCCGCTGAAGGTGCTTATTCTCAATCTGATGCCAAAAAAGATCGAAACAGAAAACCAGTTCCTGCGTCTTCTGTCGAACTCCCCTCTGCAGGTTGATATTCAGCTGCTGCGAATCGATGCCCGTGAGTCACGTAACACGCCTTCTGAGCATCTGAACAACTTCTACTGTAACTTCGATGATATTCAGGGGGAAAACTTCGATGGACTGATCGTGACCGGCGCGCCGCTCGGTCTGGTGGAATTTAACGATGTCGCTTACTGGCCGCAGATCAAACAGGTTCTGGAGTGGGCAAAAGATCACGTTACCTCCACATTGTTTGTCTGTTGGGCGGTACAAGCCGCGCTGAATATTCTTTATGGCATCCCCAAGCAAACCCGTACTGAAAAGCTCTCCGGCGTATACGAACATCACATTCTTCACCCGCACGCTTTGCTGACGCGTGGTTTCGATGACTCCTTCCTGGCCCCGCATTCTCGCTACGCCGATTTCCCTGCCCAGCTGATTCGTGATTACACCGATCTGGAGATCCTGGCCGAAACGGAAGATGGAGATGCTTATCTGTTTGCCAGCAAGGATAAACGCATTGCTTTTGTGACCGGGCATCCTGAGTACGATCCGCATACCCTTGCGTCAGAGTATTTCCGTGATGTCGAAGCGGGTCTAAATCCGGATGTACCGTACAACTATTTCCCGAAAGACGACCCGCAAAACAAACCGAGAGCAACCTGGCGCAGCCACGGGAATTTGCTTTTCACTAACTGGCTCAACTATTACGTCTACCAGATAACGCCATACGATCTGCGTCACATGAATCCGACGCTGGAGTAATCTTCTGCACTAGACGATCCTAAAGCGTTTCAGCTATTCAAATCAGGCACCTTCGGGTGCCTTTTTTATTTTCGAAATGTCGCTCACCATTCAATAAAACTTTAATTCCAATAAAATCAGATAATTAATTTCACATTTACATTAAAATGGAAATTGTTTTTGATTTTAGAAAAAATGTAGATAGTCTTAATTCTGCTGAGCGAAAACTACCCAACGATCTTTCGTTCGCATCGGGGGCGTGATTTTGGATCTTTGATGAGGAGCAGAGTAATGACTCAACAGGCAACGACGGTCGATGAACTGGCCTTTACCCAGCCGTATGGCGAGCAAGAACAGCAGGTTTTGACGGCGGAAGCGGTAGAATTTCTGACTGAACTGGTGACTCGCTTTACGCCGCAGCGTAATAAGCTGCTGGCGGCACGCATTCATCAGCAGCAGGAAATTGACGATGGCAAGTTGCCTGGCTTCATTTCGGAAACCGCTTCCATTCGTCGCGGTGAGTGGAAAATCCGCGGCATCCCTGAAGATTTACAGGATCGTCGCGTTGAGATCACCGGTCCGGTAGAGCGCAAAATGGTGATCAACGCCATGAACGCCAACGTTAAAGTCTTCATGGCCGATTTTGAAGACTCTCTGGCGCCGGACTGGCGTAAGGTCATCGAGGGGCAGATCAACCTGCGCGACGCCGTGAACGGCACCATCAGCTATACCAACGAAGCCGGCAAAATTTACCAGCTCAAACCGAACCCGGCGGTGCTGATCTGTCGCGTACGCGGCCTGCACCTGCCTGAAAAACATGTCACCTGGCGTGGGGAAGCCATTCCGGGCAGCCTGTTTGATTTCGCGCTTTATTTCTTCCATAACTACAAGAATCTGCTGGCAAAAGGCAGCGGCCCTTATTTCTATCTGCCAAAAACGCAGGCCTGGCAAGAAGCGGCCTGGTGGAGCGAAGTGTTCAGCTACGCGGAAGATCGTTTCAACCTGCCGCGCGGTACCATCAAGGCCACCCTGCTGATTGAAACGCTGCCTGCCGTGTTCCAGATGAATGAAATTCTGCACGCCCTGCGCGACCATATTGTCGGCCTGAACTGCGGACGCTGGGACTATATTTTCAGCTACATCAAAACCCTGAAAAACTATCCCGATCGCGTACTGCCGGATCGCCAGGTTGTGACCATGGATAAACCGTTCCTGAGCGCCTACTCGCGTCTGCTGATCAAAACCTGCCACAAGCGCGGCGCCTTTGCGATGGGCGGCATGGCGGCTTTTATCCCGAGCAAAGACGCAGAGCGGAACAATCAGGTGCTCAACAAGGTGAAAGCCGATAAAGAGCTTGAAGCCCGTAACGGTCACGACGGCACGTGGATTGCCCATCCCGGCCTGGCCGATACGGCGATGGAGGTCTTCAACCGCGTTCTCGGCGACAATAAAAATCAGCTGTTCGTCACGCGTGAAGACGATGCCCCAACGGCTGAAGAACAGCTGCTGGCACCGTGCGCGGGCGAGCGTACGGAAGAGGGCATGCGTGCCAATATCCGCGTCGCGGTCCAGTACATCGAAGCGTGGATCTCCGGCAACGGCTGTGTACCTATCTACGGCCTGATGGAAGATGCCGCGACGGCGGAGATCTCACGTACCTCCATCTGGCAGTGGATCCACCATCAAAAAACACTCAGCAACGGCAAGCCGGTGACCAAATCTCTGTTCCGCCAGATGCTGGCCGAAGAGATGCGGGTGATCCAGGACGAGCTGGGCGAACACCGCTTCAGCAGCGGACGTTTTGACGACGCTGCGCGCCTGATGGAGCAAATCACCACATCAGATGACTTAATCGACTTCCTGACCCTGCCGGGCTACCGCTTCCTGGCGTAACTCACCACATAACAATATGGAGCATCTGCACATGAAAACCCGTACCCAACAAATCGAAGAGTTAAAGAAAGAGTGGACACAACCTCGCTGGGAAGGCATCCGCCGTCCTTACAGCGCGGAGGAAGTGGTGAAATTACGCGGCTCGGTCAATCCGGAATGCACGCTGGCACAGAACGGTGCGGCGAAAATGTGGAAGCTGCTGCACGGTGGCTCTAAAAAGGGCTACATCAACAGCCTCGGCGCGCTGACCGGCGGTCAAGCGCTGCAGCAGGCGAAGGCCGGTATTGAAGCTATCTATCTTTCCGGCTGGCAGGTCGCGGCGGATGCCAACCTGGCGTCCAGCATGTACCCGGATCAGTCGCTCTATCCGGCTAACTCCGTGCCGTCGGTGGTGGATCGGATCAACAACACCTTCCGCCGTGCGGATCAGATCCAGTGGGCTGCCGGTATCGAACCTGGCGATCCGCGCTTTACTGACTACTTTCTGCCGATCGTCGCGGATGCGGAAGCAGGCTTCGGCGGCGTGCTGAACGCCTTCGAGCTGATGAAATCGATGATTGAGGCCGGTGCAGCGGCCGTTCACTTCGAAGATCAGCTGGCATCAGTGAAGAAATGCGGACACATGGGCGGTAAGGTGCTGGTTCCTACACAGGAAGCCGTACAGAAGCTGGTTGCCGCGCGTCTGGCTGCTGACGTGCTCGGCGTGCCGACGCTGGTGATTGCCCGTACCGATGCGGACGCGGCGGACCTGATCACCTCTGACTGCGACCCGTACGACAGCGAATTCATCACCGGCGAACGTACCAGCGAAGGCTTCTACCGCACCCATGCCGGCATTGAACAGGCGATCAGCCGCGGCCTGGCGTATGCGCCTTACGCGGACCTGGTCTGGTGTGAAACCTCCACGCCGGATCTGGCGCTGGCAAAACGCTTTGCCGACGCCATCCACGCGAAATACCCGGGCAAGCTGCTGGCCTACAACTGCTCGCCGTCCTTCAACTGGCAGAAAAAGCTGGATGACAAAACCATCGCCAGCTTCCAGCAGCAGCTGTCCGACATGGGCTACAAATACCAGTTCATTACCCTGGCCGGTATCCACAGCATGTGGTTCAACATGTTCGACCTGGCGCACGCCTATGCGCAGGGTGAGGGCATGAAGCACTACGTTGAGAAGGTGCAGCAGCCGGAGTTTGCGGCGGGCAAAGACGGTTACACCTTCGTGTCTCACCAGCAGGAGGTGGGGACCGGCTACTTTGACAATGTGACCACGATTATTCAGGGCGGCACCTCCTCCGTCACTGCCTTAACGGGTTCAACGGAAGAAGCACAGTTCTAAACTTTTCCCCCTCTCCCCTCTCGGGGAGAGGGTTGGGGTGAGGGGGAATATATGTCGCGTGGCCTGGAATTGCTGATTGCCCAAACTATTTTGCAGGGCTTCGATGCCCAGTATGGTCGTTTTCTTGAAGTGACATCCGGCGCGCAGCAGCGCTTCGAACATGCAGACTGGCATGCGGTTCAGCAGGCCATGAAGCAGCGTATCCATCTCTATGACCACCACGTGGGTCTGGTGGTGGAGCAGCTGCGCTGTATTACCGACGGTAAAAGCCCGGACGCGGAATTTTTACTGCGCGTGAAGGAGCACTACACCCATCTGTTACCCGATTACCCGCGCTTCGAGATTGCGGAGAGCTTTTTCAACTCCGTCTATTGCCGGTTATTTGACCACCGCTCACTATCTCCTGAGCGGTTATTTATCTTCAGCTCCCAGCCCGAGCGACGCTTTCGAACCATTCCCCGTCCGCTGGCGAAAGATTTCTTTCCCGATCGCGGATGGGAAAAGCTCCTGCACCGCGTGCTAACGGATCTGCCGCTGCGCCTGCCCTGGGAGAATAAAGCCCGGGATATCGGTTATATCCACGCGCATCTCAACGAAACCTTCGGCGCGGAGGTGCTTAGCCATAGCCATTTGCAGGTGGCCAACGAGCTTTTCTACCGCAATAAAGCCGCCTGGCTGGTCGGCAAACTGGTTACGCCGACCGCCATTGTGCCTTTTCTGCTGCCCATTCACCGTACCGACGACGGGGAACTGTTTGTCGATACCTGCCTGACCACCGGCGCCGAGGCCAGCATCGTGTTTGGCTTCGCCCGCTCCTATTTCATGGTGTACGCCCCGCTGCCTGCCGCGCTGGTGGAGTGGCTGCGAGAGATCCTGCCGGGCAAAACCACCGCCGAGCTGTATATGGCCATTGGCTGCCAGAAGCACGCCAAAACGGAAAGTTACCGGGAGTACCTGCGCTATGTCACCACGGCCGATGAGCAGTTTATCGAAGCGCCAGGCATTCGCGGCATGGTGATGCTGGTCTTTACGCTGCCGGGTTTCGACCGGGTCTTTAAGGTGATTAAAGACAGATTCGCGCCGCAGAAAGAGATGACCGCCGCGCACGTTCGCGCCTGCTATCAGCTGGTCAAAGAGCACGATCGCGTCGGGCGCATGGCGGATACTCAGGAATTCGAAAACTTTGTGCTGGATAAACAGCAGATTGACCCAGCGCTCATGACGCTGTTAATGCAGGAAGCACCTGCGAAAATCACCGATCTGGGTGACAAAATCGTGATTAGCCATCTCTACATTGAGCGCCGCATGGTGCCGCTGAATATCTGGCTTGAGCAGTCCGAAGGCCAGGCGCTGCGGGATGCCATTGAAGAATACGGCAACGCGATTCGCCAGCTTGCCGCCGCCAATATTTTTCCGGGCGACATGCTGTTTAAAAACTTCGGCGTCACCCGTCACGGGCGGGTGGTGTTTTACGATTACGACGAAATTTGCTACATGACCGAAGTGAATTTCCGCGATATACCACAGCCCCGCTACCCGGAAGATGAGCTTTCAGGTGAGCCGTGGTACAGCGTCTCGCCGGGCGATGTGTTTCCGGAGGAGTTTCGCCACTGGCTGTGCGCCGACCCGCGCATCGGGCCGCTATTCGAAGAAATGCATGAGGATCTGTTCCGCGCCAGCTACTGGCGCGGGCTGCAAACGCGGATCAAAAACGGGCATGTCGAAGATGTGTACGCTTACCGCCGCAAGCAGAGGTTTTGCATTAGGTTTGCACCTTCTCTCGCAGGATGAGGACATCATGTTTGCACCCTCTCTCGCAGGGTGAGGGCATCATGTTTTCTCCCTCTCCCTGTGGGAGAGGGCCGGGGTGAGGGCATCAGGCCACAGTGTAACCCCATCGCCCGGTGGCGCTGCGCTTACCGGGCCTACGGTTCGAATGTTCGCCGGAACCCAACTTAGCGAATCCCACCATACGCCAGCGTTACCTCTTTCGCCGCCTTAATCACCAGCGCACCCAGCTCGGTCACGCGGTCGTCGGTCATCCGCGAAATCGGCCCGGAGATGGAGATAGCGGCAAACGGCTCGCGGTGCTCGTCAAAAATGCAGGCCGCGAGGCAGCGCAGGCCCAGGGCATGTTCTTCATCATCAAACGAATAGCCACGCTTGCGGGTCAGGGCCAGATCTTCTTTCAGATGCACGGGCGACACCAGCGTGGCGTGGGTGTAGGCGTGCAGCCCTTTACGGTGCAGCAGCCCCGTCACCTGCTCTTCGCTCAGCTGCGAGAGAAACGCTTTCCCCGCCCCGGAGGCATGCATCGGCAGCTTGCCGCCAATCGGCGCGGACATACGCATCAGCTGCGTGCACTGCACCTGGTCGATAATAATCGCCTGATGGTCGCTTTGGTCCAGCACCGCGAGGTTGACCGTCTCGCCGGACTCCTCCATCAGCTTGCGCAGAATCGGGTGCACAATCGCCAGCAGGTTGCGGCTCTGCAGGAAGCTGCTGCCGACGATAAACGCATGCGCGCCCACCGCCCAGTGCCCCAGCTCGCCGACCTGGCGGACAAAGCCCAGCTGCTGCATGGTGGTCAGCAGGCGATGCGTCGTGGAGTTCGGCAGGCCAGCCTGCTGGGCCAGCTCCGTCAGGGCCACGCTGCCGTGCGACTCGGCTATCCACTCCAGCAGCTTCAAACCGCGCGTGAGCGATTGAACCTGTCCGCCCTGTTGTGCGGCGGCGGCGGTGGCAGCAGGTTTTCTGCCGCGTTTAGCGGGAACGGTCGCGACCATGACGATCTCCTTTTTCTGTATCGTGGAAATCATTTTCGTTTTATTTGGTGAATTTGCAACCGTTATCCTGACTGATCGGAGGAGTGATGGTGAACATGTCTCATGTTACCGCTGTGCGGCTTTTCCACCCTGCGAGATTGTGCCAGTATGGAACGCAGCCTTTTGGCCTTGTTGAGCGTTGTCGGGAGCAAGTGTGAGCAGCAAAGTAGAGCAACTGCGTGCGCAGTTAAATGAACGAATTCTGGTGCTGGACGGCGGCATGGGCACCATGATCCAGGGGTATCGTCTGAGTGAAGACGATTTCCGCGGCGAGCGCTTTGCCGACTGGCCCTGCGACCTAAAAGGGAACAACGATCTGCTGGTGCTCAGCAAGCCGTCAGTTATTAAGGATATCCACAACGCCTACTTCGAAGCGGGTGCGGATATCGTTGAGACCAACACCTTTAACTCGACAACCATCGCCATGGCGGATTACCAGATGGAATCCCTGTCGGCGGAAATCAACCTGGAAGCCGCGAAGCTGGCGCGCGCCTGCGCCGACGAGTGGACGGCACGCACGCCGGACAAGCCTCGCTACGTTGCCGGGGTGCTTGGCCCGACGAACCGAACCGCGTCGATTTCACCGGACGTCAACGACCCGGCGTTTCGTAATATCACCTTCGATCAGCTGGTCGCGGCCTACCGTGAATCGACCAAAGCGCTGGTGGAAGGCGGTTCCGATCTGATCCTGATTGAAACCGTATTCGACACCCTCAACGCCAAAGCCGCGATTTACGCGGTGAAAGAGGAGTTTGAGGCGCTGGGCGTTGACCTGCCGATCATGATTTCCGGCACCATCACCGACGCCTCCGGCCGTACCCTGTCCGGTCAGACAACCGAAGCGTTTTATAACTCTCTGCGCCACGCCGAAGCGCTCTCCTTTGGCCTGAACTGCGCGCTGGGGCCTGATGAGCTGCGCCAGTACGTGCAGGAGCTTTCCCGTATCGCGGAATGCTACGTCACCGCCCACCCGAACGCCGGTCTGCCGAACGCGTTCGGTGAATACGATCTCGATGCCGACACCATGGCGGCGCAAATCCGCGAGTGGGCCGAGTCTGGCTTCCTGAACATCGTCGGTGGCTGCTGCGGCACCACGCCGGAGCACATCGCGGCCATGAGCAACGCCGTCGCCGGACTGCCGCCGCGCAAGCTGCCCGAGCTTCCGGTTGCCTGTCGTCTGTCCGGCCTTGAGCCGTTGACCATCGGCGACGACAGCCTGTTTGTGAACGTGGGTGAGCGTACTAACGTCACAGGTTCTGCAAAGTTCAAGCGCCTGATCAAAGAAGAGAAATACAGCGAAGCGCTGGACGTTGCCCGCCAGCAGGTGGAAAGCGGCGCGCAGATTATCGATATCAACATGGACGAGGGGATGCTCGACGCCGAAGCGGCGATGGTGCGTTTCCTCAACCTGATCGCCGGTGAGCCGGACATCGCCCGCGTGCCGATCATGATTGACTCGTCCAAATGGGAAGTGATCGAAAAAGGGCTGAAGTGCATTCAGGGTAAAGGCATCGTCAACTCTATCTCGATGAAAGAGGGCGTTGATATCTTTATCCACCACGCGAAGATGGTCCGCCGCTACGGTGCCGCCGTGGTGGTGATGGCCTTTGACGAAGTGGGCCAGGCGGATACCCGCGAGCGTAAAATTGAGATTTGCCGCCGCGCGTACAAGATTTTGACCGAAGAGGTGGGCTTCCCGCCGGAAGACATTATCTTTGACCCGAACATTTTCGCCGTCGCGACCGGGATTGAAGAGCACAACAACTATGCCCAGGACTTTATCGGGGCATGTGAAGACATCAAGCGCGAGCTGCCGCACGCGCTGATCTCCGGCGGCGTGTCGAACGTGTCGTTCTCGTTCCGCGGTAACGACCCGGTGCGCGAAGCGATCCACGCCGTGTTCCTCTACTACGCCATCCGCAACGGCATGGACATGGGGATCGTTAACGCCGGCCAGCTGGCGATTTACGACGATCTCCCTGCCGAGCTGCGCGACGCCGTAGAGGACGTGATCCTTAACCGCCGCGACGACGCCACCGAGCGCATGCTGGACCTGGCGGAGAAATACCGCGGCAGCAAATCGGATGAGACGGCAAACGTTCAGCAGGCCGAGTGGCGTTCCTGGGACGTGAAAAAGCGTCTGGAATACTCGCTGGTCAAAGGCATCACCGAATTTATCGAGCTTGATACCGAAGAGGCGCGCCAGCAGGCAGACCGCCCGATTGAGGTGATCGAAGGCCCGCTGATGGACGGCATGAACGTGGTCGGCGATCTGTTCGGTGAGGGCAAAATGTTCCTGCCGCAGGTGGTGAAATCCGCCCGCGTGATGAAGCAGGCGGTAGCGTATCTTGAGCCCTACATCGAAGCCAGCAAAGAGAAAGGTTCCAGCAACGGCAAGATGGTTATCGCCACCGTGAAGGGCGACGTGCACGACATCGGCAAGAACATCGTCGGCGTAGTGCTGCAGTGTAATAACTACGAAATTATCGACCTCGGCGTGATGGTCCCGGCGGACAAAATCCTCAAGACCGCGCGCGAAGTGAACGCCGACCTGATTGGCCTCTCCGGCCTGATTACGCCGTCGCTCGACGAAATGGTCAACGTGGCAAAAGAGATGGAGCGACAGGGCTTCACCATTCCGCTATTGATTGGCGGGGCGACCACCTCAAAAGCGCACACGGCGGTGAAAATCGAGCAGAACTACAGTGGCCCGACGGTGTACGTGCAGAACGCCTCGCGCACCGTGGGCGTGGTCTCCGCGCTGCTCTCCGACACCCAGCGCGACGATTTTGTGGCGCGCACCCGCAAAGAGTACGAAACCGTTCGCATCCAGCACGGCCGTAAGAAGCCGCGCACCCCGCCTGTTTCGCTTCAGGCGGCGCGCGACAACGATCTGGCCTTCGACTGGTCCAGCTATACGCCACCGGTGGCACATCGTCTGGGCGTGCAGGACGTGACGGCCAGCATCGAGACGCTGCGCAACTACATTGACTGGACGCCGTTCTTTATGACCTGGTCGCTGGCGGGCAAATATCCGCGCATCCTGGAAGATGAGGTGGTCGGCGAGGAGGCGAAGCGCCTGTTTAAAGATGCCAACGACATGCTCGACACGCTGAGCGCAGAGAAAACCCTCAACCCGCGCGGCGTGGTGGGCCTGTTCCCGGCGAACCGCGTGGGCGACGACATCGAAATTTATCGCGATGAAACCCGCACCCACGTGCTGGCGGTCAGCCGGCATCTGCGCCAGCAAACGGAGAAAGTGGGCTTTGCCAACTACTGCCTGGCCGATTTCGTCGCGCCGAAGCTGAGTGGTAAAGCCGACTATATCGGCGCCTTTGCGGTAACCGGCGGTCTCGAAGAAGATGCGCTGGCGGACGCGTTCGAAGCGCAGCACGATGATTACAATAAAATCATGGTGAAAGCGATTGCCGACCGCCTGGCGGAAGCCTTTGCCGAGTACCTGCACGAGCGCGTACGTAAGGTGCACTGGGGCTACGCGGCGAATGAGAACCTCAGCAATGAGGATCTGATCCGCGAAAACTACCAGGGGATTCGCCCGGCGCCGGGCTATCCGGCCTGTCCGGAGCACACCGAAAAAGGCACTATCTGGAAACTGCTGGATGTGGAAGCCCATACCGGCATGAAGCTCACCGAGTCGTTCGCCATGTGGCCAGGCGCGTCCGTCTCAGGCTGGTACTTCAGCCATCCGGACAGCAAGTACTTTGCCGTGGCGCAACTGCAGCGGGATCAGATTGAAGATTACGCCCTGCGCAAAGGGATGAGCGTGTCTGAAGTGGAGCGCTGGCTGGCGCCAAATCTCGGCTACGACGCCGACTAAAATCACTTTTCCTTACAACAAACAGGGCGCTCATTGGGCGCCCTGTCTCTTTCTTACGTTTAAACCCTTATACTGGAAGAAGGTTCTTATCTTTTGCCCGGTGGCGCTGCGCTTACCGGACCTGCGCGTAGGCCGGATAAGGCGTAGCCGCCATCCGGCAAGACAATGCGCAACAAACCTCAGGAAAACACATAACGATAAGGAGGAAAAACTTCCGTGCTGACGTTGTTACACCTGCTCTCTGCAGTCGCACTGCTCGTATGGGGCACCCATATCGTCCGTACCGGCGTGATGCGCGTATTTGGCGCGCGCTTACGTACCGTTCTCAGCAGCAGCGTTGAGAAGAAGCCGCTCGCCTTCTGCGCGGGCATTGGCGTAACGGCGCTGGTTCAGAGCAGTAACGCCACGACCCTGCTTGTCACCTCCTTTGTGGCGCAGGATCTGGTGGCGCTGGCCCCGGCGCTGGTGATTGTGCTGGGGGCGGATGTAGGTACCGCGCTGATGGCTCGTATCCTGACCTTCGATCTCTCCTGGCTGTCGCCGCTGCTGATTTTTATCGGCGTTATCTTCTTCCTCGGCCGCAAGCAGACGCGCGCCGGACAGCTCGGGCGCGTAGGGATAGGCCTGGGGCTGATCCTGCTGGCGCTGGAGCTGATTGTGCAGGCGGTCACGCCAATCACCGAGGCCAACGGCGTGCAGGTCATCTTCGCCTCCCTGACCGGGGACATCATGCTTGACGCGCTGATTGGCGCGGTGTTTGCCATCGTCAGCTACTCCAGCCTGGCGGCGGTTCTTCTGACGGCGACCTTAACCGCCACAGGGGCGATCTCCTTCCCGGTGGCGCTGTGTCTGGTGATCGGGGCCAACCTCGGCTCCGGCCTGCTGGCGATGCTCAATAACAGCGCGGCCAACGCCGCAGCCCGCCGCGTGGCCCTCGGCAGCCTGCTGTTTAAGCTGGTGGGCAGCCTGATTATTCTGCCGTTCGTTCACCCGCTGGCGAACCTGATGGACAACCTACCGCTGCCGAAGGCGGAGCTGGTGATCTATTTCCACGTGTTCTACAACCTGGTGCGCTGCCTGGCGATGGTGCCGTTTGCCGCGCCGATGGCCCGCTTCTGCGAACGCCTCATTCAGGACGAACCGGAGCTGGATGCGCGCCTGAAGCCGAAGCACCTGGATACCTCCGCGCTGGATACCCCGGCGCTGGCCCTGGCGAACGCCGCGCGCGAGACGCTGCGCATGGGCGACGCAATGGAAACCATGCTCGAAGGCCTGCAAAAGGTGATGCACGGCGAGCCGCGTGAAGAGAAAGAACTGCGCAGACTGGCGGACGATATCAACGTGCTCTATACCGCCATTAAGCTTTACCTGGCGCGTATGCCGCAGGACGAGCTGGCGGAGGAGGAGTCCC
Source organism: Enterobacter sp. 01-M-02-SI-ECC (assembly GCF_047530595.1). NCBI lineage: Bacteria > Pseudomonadati > Pseudomonadota > Gammaproteobacteria > Enterobacterales > Enterobacteriaceae > Enterobacter > Enterobacter sp. 01-M-02-SI-ECC. Next base: position 12,446 of record NZ_JBLKCZ010000014.1, read on the forward strand.
GCCGCTGGGCGGAAATTATCGAGATGTCGCTTAACCTTGAGCAGGCCTCGGATATCGTGGAGCGTATGGGCAGCGAGATCGCCGACAAATCCCTTGCCGCGCGTCGTGCGTTTTCAGGTGAAGGCCTGAAGGAGCTGGAAGCGCTGCACGAACAGCTGGTCAGCAACCTCAAGCTGGCGATGCTGGTCTTCTTCTCCAGCGACGTGCCGAGCGCGCGCCGTCTGCGTCGCAACAAGCATCGTTTCCGTATTCTGAACCGCCGCTACTCGCATGCCCACGTTGAGCGTCTGCACCAGCAGAACGTGCAGAGTATCGAGACCAGCTCCCTGCATCTGGGGCTACTGGGGGATATGAAGCGTCTCAACTCGTTGTTCTGCGCGGTGGCGTACAGCGTGATGGAACAGCCGGATGAAGACGACGAGCGGGATGAGTATTAATCTCCGGAAGCGCCTCGCAAAACCGTTTTGCGGGGCGTGACACCTTATAAAGCGCCATTTACTCTTCAGACCTTACATTTTGAAGGGAATAGAAAATGCTCGTTTATTACGCTACACTTCGCCAATTCATGCGCATTCCGATGGGAGTTCTCATGCGCGCTACTCATGGCATCAAAAAATCAGTCAATGTGTCGTTAGCACCAGAAATCCTTGAAGAGGCGCGTCGGCTTAAACTTAATCTCTCTGCTGTACTCACGGCTGCGCTGCAAGAGCAGTTTCGGGCGCATCAGCGCGCAGAGTGGTTAGCAGAAAATAAAGCTTCTATCGAGGCCATTAACCAGTGGGTTGATGAAAACGGCTCCTTTAGTGATTCTCAGAGATCGTTCTGATGGAGCAATATTTTGCTTATGAGAATGAAGGTAAGGGGAAAACTGCCTATCCCTGGCTAATCAATATGCAGCATCCCGTGGCCAATGTGATGAAGCATGTCCTGGTCGCACCAGCAGTTGAGCTTAGCAACCTGGGAGGCATTCAGCCGCCTGCGAAAGTGTGCCCTGTCGTTGAGATAGCGGGTAAGCCCTGCGTGGTCATGATGCACATGATGGCTGGCATATCGCCAAAAGAGTTAGGTGAGCGTGTTGCCGATCTTACGCAAAACCGGGCTTCATTGCGGGATGCACTCGATTTTTTGATCAACGGCTACTAACACTTTTTTGTCAGCCGCAAGGTAAGGTATATTTCGCCCTTCACAGGAGAAACTATGCTGCCAACTCAATCAACCCGATTAAACAAATACATTAGCGAGAGCGGGATCTGCTCACGTCGCGAGGCTGACCGTTACATTGAACAAGGTAACGTGTTTCTTAACGGCAAACGCGCCACCATCGGCGACCAGGTGGTGCCTGGCGATGTAGTTAAAGTGAATGGTCAGGTCATCGAACCGCGTGATGCTGAAGACCTGGTGTTTATCGCGTTGAACAAACCGGTTGGGATTGTCAGCACCACGGAAGACGGTGAGCGGGACAACATCGTTGATTTCGTGAACCACAGCAGCCGTATCTTCCCGATTGGCCGTCTGGATAAAGACTCACAGGGGCTGATTTTCCTCACCAACCACGGCGATCTGGTCAACAAGATCCTGCGTGCCGGTAACGACCACGAGAAAGAGTACATTGTGACGGTGAACAAGCCGGTCACGGACGAATTTATTCGCGGCATGGGCGCCGGCGTGCCGATCCTCGGCACCGTCACGAAAAAGTGTAAGGTGAAGAAAGAAGCGCCGTTCGCGTTCCGCATTACGCTGGTTCAGGGCCTGAACCGCCAGATCCGCCGTATGTGCGAGCACTTCGGTTATGAAGTGACGAAGCTGGAACGCACGCGCATCATGAACGTCAGCCTGTCAGGCATCCCGCTGGGCGAGTGGCGCGATTTAACGGATGACGAGCTGATTGAACTCTTCAAGCTTATCGAGAATTCCTCGTCCGAAGCGAAGCCGAAGGCCAAAGCAAAACCGAAAACCCAGGCGATTAAGCGCCCGGTGGTGAAGGCGCCGCAGGCGGAAGATAAGGGGCGAGGCAAGCCGGGTAATGGAAAACGCTTTACCCAGCCGGGACGCAAAAAGAAAGGGCGCTGATTAGCGCCTTCCACGTGTAGACGTTGTGGCCGACCAGGAAAATGTCGCCTCTGCATCGGGTTTATAAGCCTGCTCTTTTTTCAGCTTGCGGGCTTTTTTCGCCGCGGCGTCACGCTGCGCCATCAGCTTATCGATGTACTCTTTTTTCACCTGATTGGTTTCGGCGTTCGTCAGCGTGCGGCCATGTGCGATACGGGCGCGGTCGAGAAGCGTTTTCAGTTCGCGCTGCTCGGCTTCCGTCATGTCTTTCTGGGTCAAACGTGGTGTAGCCATTGCTGAAGCCTCCTGATAGAGAGGCTTCAGTGTAAAGCAAGCCGCGCAAATTAACCCTGCTTCACCGCATCTTTTTTCGTTTGTTCATCAATCGGTTTGCCGGACCAGTATCCCGCCAGTAGCGAGCCGGAGAGGTTATGCCAGACGGAGAACAGCGCGCCAGGCAGGGCCGCCAGCGGGGAGAAGTAGATTTTACCGAGCGCCGCCGCTAGGCCGGAGTTCTGCATGCCTACCTCGATTGCCAGCGTGCGGCAGGTAGATTCGTCAAAACCGAACAGCTTCCCACCCCAGTAGCCGCCCAGCAGGCCAATCGTGTTATGCAGCACCACGGCGATGATCACCACAAAGCCCACGGAGGCAATGTGCGATGCGGAACCCGCCACCACGGCGCTGATGATCGCCAGAATGCAGACCATCGAAAACGCGGGCAGGTACGGCTCAACGGCCTTCACCACGCGCGGGAAAAGATGGTGAATGACCAGCCCCAGCGCAATCGGGATCACCACAATCTGCAGAATGCTGAGCAGCATGCCCATCACGTCCACCTGAATATGCGCGTCCACGTACAGGCGGGTTAACAGCGGTGTGGCAACGACGCCCACCAGCGTCGAAACGGACGAGATCGTGACGGAGAGCGCCACGTCGCCTTTCGCCAGGTAGATCATGACGTTGGACGCCGTGCCGCTGGCCACGCTGCCCACCAGCACCATCCCGGCCGAGAGATCGGGCGGCATCTTAAAGGCCATCGCCAGCAGCCACGCCGCAAGCGGCATCACCAGGTAGTGCAGGAAGATCCCTGCTGCGACGGGCGCAGGGCGAGACAGCACGCGTTTAAAGTCGTCAATTTTCAGATGCACGCCCATACCGAACATGATCAGCATCAGCAGCGTGGCGACCCACGGACCAATGCCCGTGAACGTGGCGGGGGTGTAATACGCGAGTACGGAGAGCAGCAGCGCCCATAACGGGAACAGCCGCGTAACGGCGGATAACATAGTGGATTCCTTGCAGTATTGTCGTGTTGTTTAGTTATGAAAAAGCCGGGTCTGTGCCCGGCTTATAGGTATTGTTTATCGTGCTAACGAATTTTATTCAAACAAATTCTGATGAAGTTTCTGCACGACCTGCTCGGCCTGATCGGCAGGCACCAGGAAGCAGAGGTTATAGCTGGATGCGCCGTAGCAGATCATGCGGATGCTGAACGGGTCGAGCACGCCGAACACCTCTTTACCCACGCCGCAGGCGCGCGACAGCTTGTTGCCGATGATGGCAACCAGCGCCAGGTCTTCTTCCACTTCCACGCGGCACAGCTCAGACAGCTCAATCAGCAGCGACTGCGTCAGCAGCGTGTCGCCGGTGGAGGTCGAGCCGGTGGTGTCCAGCGTTAGCGCAATGCTCACTTCAGAGGTGGTGATCAGATCGACTGAGATATTATGGCGCGCCAGAATGCCAAACACTTCCGCCAGGAAACCGCGGGAATGCAGCATATTGTGGCTGTGGAGCGTCACCAGCGTCTGACGACGGCGCAGGGCCAGGGCGCGGAACAGCGGTGGGTTTTCCGTTTTCTTGCAGACCAGCGTCCCGCCCGCTTTCGGATCTTTACTGGAACCCACGAAGACCGGAATATCGCTGCGCACTGCCGGCAGCAGCGTTGCCGGGTGCAGCACTTTCGCGCCGAAGGTGGCCATTTCCGCCGCTTCTTCAAAGGCGATCACATCAATACGTTTAGCCGCGGAAACGACGCGCGGGTCGGTGGTGTAAATGCCCGGAACGTCCGTCCAGATATCCACGCGCGTTGCATGCAGGGCTTCGCCCAGCAGCGCGGCGGTGTAGTCGCTGCCGCCGCGGCCAAGCGTGGTGGTGCGGCCTTTCGCTTCACTGCCGATAAAGCCCTGGGTGATCACGATACCGTCTGCCAGGCGTGGTGCCAGCTGCTGATTGGTCAGCTCCGCCAGCGCCTCAACGTCCGGCTCGGCACGACCAAAGCGATCGCTGGTACGCATCACTTTACGCACGTCAAACCACTGCGCCTGAACGTTACGCTCGCGCATGATTTCGACAAACAGCAGGGTGGACATCAGCTCGCCGTGGCTGACCAGTTCGTCGGTCAGGGCGGTGGAGGTGGCCAGAGAAGCCGCTTCTGCCAGAGTGGTAATATTTTCCAGCAGACGCTCCACTTCCTCGCGGATGACGTTCGGGTTCTGCAGACGCTCAAGAATGTCGAACTGAATTTTGCGCAGTGCATCCAGCTTCACGAAACGTTCTGTCGCTTCCAGTCCTTCAGACAGAGAAACCAGCAGGTTCGTCACGCCGGCGGATGCTGAGAGCACCACCAGGCGGGTATTCGGATCGGCCAGCACCACATCGGCGCTGCGGTTCATGGCATCGTAATCAGCCACACTGGTGCCGCCAAATTTGGCGACCACAAAACTCGTCATAACAACCTCGTGTCAGGGAATGAATAAGCGACCTTGGCACAAGAGTGAAACGAAAACAGGTGCAGGCGCAAAATACGGCCCTATAAATAAAATGCGGGGGAGGTCCTGTCAATGCTGGGATTATGCGGATTTTTTATGGGGGGGTACCCCTGAGAAACAGGACTTATAACAGCGCCAGATTTTATGCTCCGTTTTAGGGCTTTTTGACCGACATTTCGCCGCCCCAGGAGGCTCCGTCAGCAGCTATACTTTTCGGGTCTTTTCACCTGTGTTTGATGCAGGCCAGGGCAATGGCATAAAAACCATCACAATTTTTATTTGCAGGCGCTACAATCGACCGCAGTCACAATTCTCAAATCAGAAGAGTATTGCTAATGAAAAACATCAACCCAACGCAGACCGCTGCCTGGCAGGCACTCCAGAAACATTTTGATGAAATGAAAGACGTCACCATCGCGGATCTGTTCGCGAAGGATGCCGATCGTTTCAACAAGTTCTCCGCGACCTTCGACGACCTGATGCTGGTGGATTTCTCTAAAAACCGCATTACCGAAGAGACGCTGGCAAAGCTGCAGGATCTGGCGAAAGAAACCGAGCTGGCGGATGCCATCAAATCCATGTTCTCCGGCGAGAAGATCAACCGCACCGAAGACCGTGCAGTGCTGCACGTGGCCCTGCGTAACCGTAGCAATACCCCAATCATCGTTGACGGCAAAGACGTCATGCCGGAAGTGAACGCGGTGCTGGAAAAGATGAAAGCCTTCTCCGAAGCGATCATCTCCGGTAGCTGGAAAGGCTACACCGGCAAAGCGATCACCGACGTGGTGAACATCGGTATCGGCGGTTCTGACCTCGGCCCGTTCATGGTGACCGAAGCGCTGCGCCCGTATAAAAACCACCTCAATATGCACTTTGTGTCTAACGTCGATGGCACCCACATCGCCGAAGTGCTGAAGAACGTGAACCCGGAAACCACCCTGTTCCTGGTTGCGTCCAAAACCTTCACCACTCAGGAAACCATGACCAACGCCCACAGCGCGCGCGACTGGTTCCTGAAAACCGCGGGCGACAACAAGCACGTGGCGAAACACTTCGCGGCGCTGTCTACCAACGGTAAAGCGGTCAGCGAGTTCGGCATTGATACCGCGAATATGTTCGAGTTCTGGGACTGGGTCGGCGGCCGCTACTCCCTGTGGTCTGCGATCGGTCTGTCCATCATCCTGTCCGTGGGCTTCGACAACTTCGTTGAGCTGCTCTCCGGCGCGCACGCGATGGATAAACACTTCTCCACTACCGCACCAGAGAAAAACCTGCCGGTGCTGCTGGCGCTGATCGGTATCTGGTACAACAACTTCTTCGGCGCTGAAACCGAAGCGATCCTGCCGTATGACCAGTACATGCACCGCTTCGCAGCCTACTTCCAGCAGGGCAACATGGAATCCAACGGTAAATACGTTGACCGTAACGGCAACGCGGTGGATTACCAGACTGGCCCAATCATCTGGGGCGAGCCGGGCACCAACGGCCAGCATGCCTTCTACCAGCTGATCCACCAGGGCACCAAAATGGTACCGTGCGATTTCATCGCCCCGGCTATCACCCATAACCCGCTGTCCGACCACCATCCGAAGCTGCTGTCGAACTTCTTTGCGCAGACCGAAGCGCTGGCGTTCGGTAAATCTCGCGAAGTGGTTGAACAGGAATACCGTGACCAGGGTGAAGATCCGGCAACCCTGGACCACGTTGTGCCGTTCAAAGTGTTCGAAGGCAACCGCCCAACCAACTCCATCCTGCTGCGCGAAATCACGCCGTTCAGCCTGGGCGCGCTGATTGCCCTGTACGAGCACAAGATCTTCACGCAGGGCGCCATCCTGAACATCTTCACCTTTGACCAGTGGGGCGTTGAGCTGGGCAAACAGCTGGCAAACCGTATTCTGCCAGAGCTGGGTGACGATAAAGCGATTGCCAGCCATGACAGCTCGACAAATGGTTTGATCAACCGTTATAAAGCATGGCGTGGGTAATTAAAACGTCATGAAAACGTGTCGGCTTAATGCCGGCATTTTTTTATCGGATAATTCCTGATGTCTGTTAGTTAACTCAAATTCTGAATCTGAGTTTAATCCGAAAAAGACGCTTAACCCGTTAATTCCTGCGGTTTATTTTAAGAAAATACGCAGTAATCCATTAACATCTTTATATTATAACTTATTGATTTTAATAATTTATATATTAATGCTATTTGTCTTTCATTTCCATTTTAACCATTAGTCCGAAAACCCCATCCCTATTTCCCCTTACGGCAAACCCACGGCACTAGTTGTGTATACTCGATTCCGCCTGAAATTCTTTTCGGGCAAATCTCCATTCATTCATTGAAGGGAAATTGTTATGAAGAAAGTACTGTATGGCATTTTTGCCATATCTGCGCTTGCGGCGACATCTGTCTATGCAGCTCCGGTTCAGGTCGGGGAAGCGGCAGGTTCGGCTGCGACGTCTGCGTCTGCGGGTAGTTCTACCGCAGCCAGCGCCAGCACCGTAAGTTCAGCCGTGGGTGTCGCGCTGGCGGCAACCGGTGGCGGTGATGGCTCCAATACCGGAACCACGACCACCACGACAACCAGCACCCAGTAATAGCGGGTGTTTTAATCATAACCACACTTCGGTGTGGTTATTTCGCCCCTTCGGAGAAGAGTCGTGAAGCGACCTGCAATCATTCTGATTTGCCTGCTGCTGCAGGCGTGCTCGGCCACCACCAAAGGGCTGGGAAACTCACTGTGGGAAAGCATGTTCGGTACACCGGGCGTGCATCTGACCGATGACGAACTTCAAAACATGCCCTATGCCAGTCAGTACATGCAGCTAAACGATGGCCCGCAGCTGTTTGTGGTGCTCGCTTTCGATGAAAACGGGCAGCAGAAATGGGTGACGCAGGATCAGGCCACCATCGTGACGCAGCATGGCCGTATCGTGAAAACCCTGTTGGGCGGCGATAACCTGCTGGAGGTGAATAATATCGCCGACGACCCGCTAATCAAGCCGAACCAGATCGCCGACGGCGCAAGCTGGACGCGCACGATGGGCTGGACCGAACATAAGCAGGTGCGTTACGCCACGGCACGCTCGACCTTCCGCTGGGACGGCACGGACAGCGTGAAAGTCGGCAGCGACGAAACCCGTGTCCGCGTGCTGGATGAAGAAGTCACCACCGACCAGGCCACCTGGCACAACCGCTTCTGGATCGACGAGGAAGGGCAGATCCGCCAGTCCCTGCAGTATCTCGGTGCCGTATTCTTCCCGGTGAAAACCACCCTGATCAAGGCGGCGAAATCATGAAAACGCTCATCCACGTTGCGCTTCTCGCCAGCCTCGCCGCGCCGCTGGCATGGTCCGCAGGGACTGTGAAGGTCTACACGCCGGACAGTGAAAAACCCAAAACCTTAACTCACGCCGAGCATCTGCTCGATCTCGTCGGACAGCCAAGGCTCGCCAACAGCTGGTGGCCGGGGGCAGTGATCGCTGAACGTCAGAAGACCGCTGAAGCGGAACAACAGCACAAGGCGCTCCTTGCCAGGCTGACGGGGTTAGCGGAACAGGAAGATGGCGACGACGCGGCGGCGATTAATAGCGTTCGTCAGCAGCTGCAGACGCTGAAGGTGACGGGCCGTCAGAACGTGAACCTTGATCCCGACGAAGTGCGCGTTACGGAAAAGGGTAATCCCACGCTTGAAGGGGAGTATACGCTCTGGCTGCCGGAGAAGCCGACGACGGTGACCGTAATGGGGCTAATCAGCAGCCCGGGTAAAAAGCCCTTTACGCCCGGTCGTGACGTGGCGAGCTACCTCGACGAGCAGAGCCTGCTGAGCGGTGCCGATAAAAGCTACGCCTGGGTGGTTTACCCTGACGGGCACACGCAGAAAGCCCCCGTCGCTTACTGGAATAAACGGCATATCGAACCTATGCCAGGCAGCATCATTTTTGTCGGTTTTGCCGACCATTTCTGGACGAAGGCGTATGACGGGCTTAACGCCGATATCCTTCACTCCCTGATTCAGCGGATACCGGAATAATGAAAAAAACCTATCTCTACAGCATGCTGGCGCTCTGCGTGAGTGCCGCCTGCCATGCAGAAACGTATCCGGCACCCATTGGCCCGTCTCAGTCAGACTTCGGCGGCGTCGGTTTACTGCAAACGCCCACCGCGCGTATGGCGCGCGAAGGGGAAATTAGCCTTAACTACCGTGATAACGACCAGTATCGCTACTACTCCGCCTCGGTACAGATGTTCCCGTGGCTTGAAACCACGCTGCGCTATACCGACGTGCGTACGAAACAATACAGCAGCGTAGAGGCGTTCTCCGGCGATCAGACTTACAAAGATAAAGCCTTCGACGTCAAGCTGCGCCTGTGGGAAGAGAGCTACTGGATGCCGCAGGTGTCCGTGGGCGCCAAAGATATCGGTGGTACCGGTCTGTTTGATGCGGAATACATCGTGGCCAGCAAAGCCTGGGGACCGTTCGACTTCTCGCTCGGCCTGGGATGGGGCTATCTCGGCACCAGCGGTAACGTGAAAAACCCGTTTTGCTCCTACAGCGACAAATACTGCTATCGCGATAACAGCTATAAGAAAGCGGGCTCCATTAACGGAGACCAGATGTTCCACGGTCCGGCGTCGCTGTTTGGCGGCGTAGAGTATCAAACGCCCTGGCAGCCATTACGCCTGAAGCTGGAGTATGAAGGGAATGACTACTCGCAGGACTTCGCCGGGAAGATTGAGCAGAAGAGCAAGTTTAACGTCGGCGCCATTTATCGCGTCACCGACTGGGCCAACGTTAACCTCAGCTACGAGCGCGGCAATACGGTGATGTTTGGCTTCACGCTGCGCACCAACTTTAACGACATGCGGCCGCACTACAATGATAACGCGCGCCCTGCTTACCAGCCGGAGCCGCAGGATGCGATTCTGCAGCACTCCGTGGTGGCAAACCAGCTGACGCTGCTGAAATACAATGCCGGCCTGGCGGATCCGAAGATTCAGACCAAGGGCGACACGCTTTACGTCACCGGCGAGCAGGTAAAATACCGCGACTCACGGGAAGGGATCGAACGCGCCAACCGGATCGTGATGAACGATCTGCCGGAGGGGATCCGAACGATCCGCGTGACGGAAAACCGCCTCAACCTGCCGCAGGTCACAACCGAAACGGACGTTGCCAGCCTCAAGCGCCATCTGGAAGGCGAGCCGCTCGGGCATGAGACCGAGCTGGTGCAAAAACGCGTAGAGCCGATCGTGCCGGAAACCACCGAGCAGGGCTGGTATATCGACAAATCGCGCTTCGATTTCCATATCGATCCGGTGCTGAACCAGTCCGTCGGCGGGCCGGAAAACTTCTACATGTATCAGCTGGGCGTCATGGCGACGGCGGATCTGTGGCTCACCGACCACCTGCTGACCACCGGCAGCCTGTTCGGCAACATCGCCAACAACTACGACAAATTCAACTACACCAACCCGCCAAAAGACTCGACGCTGCCGCGCGTGCGTACCCGCGTGCGTGAGTATGTGCAGAACGATGCTTACGTGAACAACCTGCAGGCCAACTACTTCCAGTACTTCGGCAACGGCTTCTACGGCCAGGTGTACGGCGGGTATCTGGAAACCATGTACGGCGGCGCGGGGGCGGAAGTGCTTTATCGTCCTGTCGACAGCAACTGGGCGTTCGGGGTGGATGCCAACTACGTCAAGCAGCGTGACTGGCGCAGCGCGCAGGACATGATGAAGTTCACCGACTACAGCGTCAAAACGGGCCATCTGACCGCCTACTGGACGCCGTCGTTCGCACCTGACGTGCTGGTGAAAGCCAGCGTCGGTCAGTACCTGGCGGGCGATAAGGGCGGCACGCTCGATATCTCTAAACACTTCGACAGCGGCGTCGTGGTGGGCGGCTACGCCACCATCACCAACGTCTCGCCGGACGAATACGGGGAAGGGGACTTCACTAAAGGGGTCTACGTGTCGATTCCGCTGGATCTGTTCTCGTCAGGCCCAACCCGCAGCCGCGCGGCGATTGGCTGGACGCCGCTGACGCGTGACGGGGGTCAGCAGCTTGGACGTAAGTTCCAGCTTTATGATATGACGAGCGATAAGAACATTAACTTCCGCTGATGCTTCACGCCGGGCGGCACCGCGTTTGCCTGGCCTGCTATTTTGTAGGCCCGGTAAGCGCAGCGCCACCGGGCGAATCACAAGCGGCGTAGTAGCCTCGCCGGGTTACCGGCATAGACACCTTTCTCGACGATCGATTTTGTTACCACGCTCCCTGCTCCAATCACCGCACCGTCGCAGATGGATACCGCCAGAATGGTCGCTCCACTGCCTATCGAAACATCATTCCCCACGGTAATATGGCCCCAGCTCTCACGGTCAGCGTTCGGTTTCCCCTCCCGAAACATATCGTTGGCAAACATCACGCCATGGCCAACAAAGCAACGCTGACCAATAGTGACATACTCGCAGATGAAGGTGTGCGACTGGATTTTGCAGTCGTCACCGATGCGCGTATTGCCCTGGATTTCAACAAACGGGCCGACGAATACGCCGTTGCCCAGAACACAGTCGTAAAGGTTAGCAGGTTCATATACGATCACATTGTCGCCACAGGTCACGTTGCGAACCCCGGTTTGTTTACGCTCCATCGGTTTCTTCCTACATAAAACATAATTAAAAAATATAGATCCCCGTCACATTTTTGCGTTATACAGGAACCTCGCCCTGGAGAATGAGGTGCTGTATGACATCCCTGACTCGCCCGCGCGTTGAGTTCATCTCAACTATCCTCCAGACCGTGCTGAACCTCGGTCTGTTGAGCCTTGGCCTGATACTGGTCGTCTTTTTGGGTAAAGAGACGGTGCATCTTGCGGATGTACTGTTCGCCCCTGAACAAACCAGCAAATATGCGCTGGTGGAAGGCCTGGTGGTCTACTTTCTCTACTTTGAATTTATTGCCCTGATTGTGAAGTACTTTCAGTCCGGATTTCACTTCCCGCTGCGTTATTTTGTCTACATTGGGATCACTGCGATAGTGCGGCTGATCATCGTCGATCATAAATCCCCGCTCGACGTGCTGATCTACTCGGCGGCGATACTGCTGCTGGTGATCACCCTCTGGCTGTGTAATTCGAAGCGGCTGAAACGCGAATAAAAAAATGGCGCTCCGAAGAGCGCCTAACAACAGTCACAAGTTTACTCTTCATATTTTACGCTGCTGATGCGTTGGCTGCGTTCGCTCACCCCAGTCACTTACTTTAGTAAGCTCCTGGGGATTCACTCACTTGCCGCCTTCCAGCACCGCAAAATATTTTGAGTATTGGGTCAATACAATACGTCTAAAGTTGAGGGTTGCAGTGGCATAACAAAATGAAACTTAACCTTTCACACCGCCCGCCGTCAGGCCGTTGACCAGCCAGCGCTGCGCCAGCAGGAACACCACGGTAATCGGGATGGCGGAAAGCACGGCCGCCGCGGCAAAGTCGCCCCACAGGTAGTTTTGCGGGTTGAGGTATTGCTGCATACCTACGGCCAGGGTGTAGCTGTTCACATCACGCAGTAACAGTGAGGCAACCGGTACTTCGGTGATCGCAGCGATAAACGACAGGATAAACACTACCGCCAGAATCGGCACCGACAGCGGCAGCAGCACCAGGCGGAACGCCTGCCACGGGGTTGCGCCATCCAGCGCGGCCGCTTCTTCCAGCGAGCCGTCGATAGTTTCGAAATAGCCTTTAATGGTCCATACATGCAGTGCGATACCGCCAAGATAGGCGAAGATCACGCCGCCGTGGGTGTTCAGGCCGATAAAGGGTACGTACTGGCCCAGACGGTCAAACAGGGCATACAACGCCACCAGCGACAGCACGGCCGGGAACATCTGGAAAATCAGCATCCCTTTCAGCAGCGTCGCTTTGCCCGGGAAACGCATGCGGGCGAAGGCGTAGGCGCAGGTGGTGGAAAGCGCCACGATACCGATGGCGGTAATACCTGCGATTTTCACCGAGTTCCACAGCCACAGCAGCACCGGGAACGGCGGCGGCGTGACGCGGCCATCCGCGTGTTCCACGCTGAAGCCCAGCGCGAGCTTCCAGTGCTCCCAGGAGATTTCGTCCGGGATCAGGCTCCCCGTCGCGAAGTTACCCGAACGCAGGGAGATGGCGATAACCATCAGCAGCGGGAACATGATCGCCGCGATGAAAATCAGCAGGCCTAAGTGCGTCGCCAGGAGGCGCAACTTCTGAGATTTGGGTTGTACCATAGCCATGATTGATGCCCTCCTTAATCAAATTTCATACGTGTGGCTTTCAGGTTCACAATCGCCAGAGCGCCTACCAGCAGGAAGATCAGGGTGGCAATCGCTGCCGCCAGACCGAAGTCCTGGCCGCCGCCGCCTTCGAAGGCGATACGGTAGGTGTAGCTCACGAGCAGGTCGGTATAGCCTGCTGGCGTCGTGGTGCCAAGGCGGTCCGGGCCGCCGTTGGTCAACAGCTGAATCAGCACGAAGTTGTTAAAGTTAAAGGCGAAGCTGGCAATCATCAGCGGCGTCAGCGGCTTAATGAGCAGCGGCAGCGTAATTTTAAAGAAGTTCTGGAACGGGCCCGCGCCGTCCATCGCTGAGGCTTCGTACAGATCGTCCGGGATAGCCTTCAGCAGGCCCATGCACAGGATCATCATGTACGGATAACCGAGCCAGGTGTTCACGATGATAATCATCGAGCGAGCGGTGGTCGGGTCGCTGAACCAGGCTGGTTTGATGCCGAACAGGGCGCTCAGCATCATGTTGATTTCACCGAAGCTCTGGTTAAACAGCCCTTTGAAAATCAGAATCGAGATAAACGACGGTACGGCATACGGCAGGATCAGCAGCACGCGGTAAACCGCTTTGCCCTTCAGGGATTCCCACTGGACCAGACAGGCCAGCACCATGCCCACGGCCACGGTCAGGATCACCGTCAACACCGAGAAGACCACCGTCCAGACGAAGATGGCGAAGAACGGCTTCTGAATGCCTTCGTCGGTAAACACACGGGTAAAGTTGTCCCAGCCGATGGTGACTGTGTAGCCCGGGCTGAGCTTGTCATCACCCCATTTGCCGTCGGCAGTAATGGACTGATAGAAACCAATGTCGTTATTCGGACGATATTTCACGCCGCTCTGGTTGTTGGTCAGCGTGCCGTCGTCCGCCAGGGTATACAGCGGCTGCGTGCCGGAGAACTGGCGCAGCGAGCTCATGGTCACCTTGCTTTCGTCTGGCAGCACGGCGGTGAGCTGGGTCAGCGCCTGGCGGTTCTGGGTAATGACGCGCAGGTTGGCACGTTCACCTTCCGGCAGGGCCTGTGCCTCTTTTAAGGCCAGCTTCTGCTCGCCGCCAAATTTGAAGGCGTCAGAGACGAAGTATTTCCCGCTTGCTTCGTCAGTAAGCGCTAACTTCCACTCGTTCCCGGCAGGATAGAGGCCGAAGTTAAAGGTCTTGCCTGCCTGATATGAGCGATCCAGCAGGACCTGCTGCGCGCGTTCCTGCGCAAGCTGGTTGGTGCTGCTGTAGTTGGTAAACGCAATGGCGATGGTACAAATCAGGGGGAACAGGACAAACAGCCCCATCCCGGCCACGCCCGGGTAGACATAGCGCCAGGCATAGGCTTTACGATTAGCGAAAATATACAGGCCAGCAGAACTTAAAATCAGCGTCATGATGGCGAACAGATATTCCCCTTGTACGTACATTAAAACAACAAGGTAACCCACCAGCAGACACAGCAGACCTATCGCTGACCACTTCAGCGCGTCGCTTTGCCACCAGCGTTTCTTTTTAATGACATCCATGGGGTTTTTCCTCTACAACGTTTGATCTTTTCTCCCTCTCCTGGGGGAGAGGGCCGGGGCGTGCGGATAGCGCCAACCCTCACCCTAACCCTCTCCCAAAGGGAGAGGGGACTACGTCATTACTTAGTAATACGACCCTGAGCATCTTTCAGCGCGGCATCGACAGTCTGACGACCGCTTGCAGCGTTGATGACCGCGGTACGCGTGGCGTACCAGAACGCGGCCATCTGTGGGATGTTCGGCATGATTTCGCCTTTCTGGGCGTTATCCATGGTGGCCGCGATACGTGGGTCTTTCGCCAGCTGATCCTGGAAGGATTTCAGCGCGACGGCGCCCAGCGGTTTGTCCTTGTTCACTTCATCCAGACCCTGATCGGTCAGCAGATAGTTTTCCAGGAACTCTTTCGCCAGCTCTTTGTTCGGGCTGGCGGCGTTGATGCCCGCGCTCAGCACGCCAACGAACGGTTTAGACGGCTTGCCTTTGAAGGTTGGCAGCAGCGCTACGCCGTAGTTGACTTTGCTCTTGTCGATGTTGGTCCAGGCCCACGGACCGTTGATGGTCATCGCGGTTTCGCCTTTGTTGAACGCCGCTTCCGCGATGGAGTAGTCGGTATCCGCGTTCATGTGTTTGTTCTTGATCAGATCCACCAGGAAGGTCAGACCCGCTTTCGCGCCAGCGTTGTCCACGCCCACGTCTTTCACGTCATATTTGCCGTTTTCAAACTTGAACGCGTAACCGCCATCGGCAGCAATGAGCGGCCAGGTGAAGTACGGCTCTTGCAGGTTGAACATCAGGGCGGATTTACCTTTCGCCTTCAGCTCTTTATCCAGTTTCGGGATCTCTTCCCAGGTTTTCGGTGGGTTTGGTACCAGGTCTTTGTTGTAAATCAGAGACAGGGCTTCAACCGCGATTGGGTAAGCGATCAGCTTGCCGTTATAGCGAACGGCATCCCAGGTGAACGGGAACAGCTTGTCCTGGAAGGCTTTATCTGGCGTCACTTCTGCCAGCAGGCCAGACTGCGCGTAACCCCCAAAACGGTCATGCGCCCAGAAGATGATGTCCGGGCCGTCGCCGGTTGCTGCAACCTGCGGGAACTTCTCTTCCAGCTTGTCCGGATGTTCTACGGTAACTTTGATGCCGGTATCTTTTTCGAATTTTTTGCCCACTTCGGCCAGGCCGTTATAGCCCTTATCGCCGTTAATCCAGATAACCAGCTTGCCTTCTTCAATTTTGGCGAGCGCTGGGGCGGAAACCATCATTGCTGCAAGGGCGGACAATGCGAAAACGCGTGCGCCAGTCTTGATATTCATATCTGCCATCCTTTTTGGTGATGTGCTCGTGGATACATAAGGTGGTTCAACGTGACTCAGTCTCCTTATTTGACATCCTCTTTCCATCCTCCCAACCCCTACGCCCCACCCCCCGTTTGTGTGATCTCCGTTGCATAAATTTAAGTTATGAGTGCTGGCGCACATAAAAACCCACCGAATTTTGCAGGCGGCTTCACGAATTTTGCCTCAGCCCGCCCGCGGCGGTCGCAGAGCCTGCTCCCTCATCCTCCCGCCTCCTCCCCCATAAAAAAGGCGGGGGGTGGAGGATTCGTGAAAGTAATGGATACCCCATAGTGAACTTATCTTGAATGTTTCTGTCGGTGACAGGTTGTAACGAAGGGAGAAGGGCATGGCGAGCGTACAGCTGCGTAATGTAACGAAAGCCTGGGGTGACGTTGTGGTGTCGAAAGACATCAATCTGGACATCAACGAAGGTGAATTCGTGGTGTTTGTTGGCCCATCAGGCTGTGGTAAATCTACTCTGCTGCGTATGATTGCCGGTCTTGAAACGATTACCAGCGGCGACCTGCTGATTGGTGATACCCGAATGAACGACATCCCGCCTGCCGAACGTGGCGTCGGTATGGTGTTCCAGTCTTATGCACTCTATCCACACCTTTCCGTTGCCGAAAATATGTCCTTTGGCCTGAAGCTGGCCGGCGCGAAGAAAGAGGTCATTAACCAGCGCGTGACGCAGGTGGCGGAAGTGTTACAGCTGGCCCACCTGCTGGAGCGTAAACCAAAAGCGCTTTCCGGTGGTCAGCGTCAGCGTGTGGCGATTGGCCGTACCCTGGTGGCCGAACCGCGCGTGTTCCTGCTTGATGAACCTCTCTCTAACCTGGATGCCGCCCTGCGCGTCCAGATGCGTATTGAAATCTCCCGTCTGCACAAGCGTCTTGGCCGAACGATGATTTACGTCACTCACGATCAGGTGGAAGCGATGACCCTCGCCGACAAAATCGTGGTGCTGGATGCCGGCCGCGTGGCGCAGGTGGGTAAACCGCTGGAACTGTACCACTACCCGGCTGACCGCTTTGTTGCGGGCTTTATTGGCTCGCCAAAGATGAACTTCCTGCCCGTCAAAGTGACCGCGACAGCCATTGAACAGGTACAGGTGGAGCTGCCAAACCGCCAGCAGGTCTGGCTGCCGGTCGACAGCGCCAACGTACAGGTCGGGGCAAACATGTCCCTCGGTATTCGTCCTGAGCACCTGCTGCCGAGCCACATCGCTGATGTGACCCTGGAAGGTGACGTTCAGGTCGTCGAACAGCTTGGTCACGAAACACAGATTCATATCCAGATCCCCGCCATCCGTCAGAACCTGGTCTACCGCCAGAACGACGTGGTGTTGGTAGAAGAGGGTGCCACATTCGCTATCGGCTTGCCGCCAGAGCGTTGCCATCTGTTCCGTGAGGATGGCACCGCATGTCGTCGGTTGCACAAAGAGCCAGGCGTTTAAGCAATCCCAAAAGAAGACACGAAACCGACAGGTCAAGTGTTCAAAGAAAAGCAATGATCTCAGGAGATAGAATGATGATTACTCTGCGCAAACAAGTCCCTCTGGCAATCGCCGTTGCGGCAGGCATCCTGTCTGCCCAGGCAGGCGCCGTGGACTTTAAAGGTTATGCTCGTTCCGGCATTGGCTGGACCGGGAGTGGCGGTGAACAACAATGTTTCCAGACCACCGGTGCGGATTCTAAATATCGTCTTGGTAACGAGTGTGAAACCTATGCGGAAGTTAAATTAGGCCAGGAAGTGTGGAAAGAAGCGGACAAGAGCTTCTATTTCGATTCCAACATCGCCTATAAAACTGCTCAGCTTAACGACTGGGAAGACAGTAACACGCCAGCAGTGCGTGAGTTTAACGTCGTAGGTAAAAACCTGATTGATTCACTGCCAGGGGCAAATATTTGGGCAGGTAAGCGTTTCTATCAACGTCATGACGTTCACATGATCGACTTCTACTACTGGGATATTTCTGGTCCTGGTGCAGGTCTGGAAAACGTTGATGTCGGTATAGGTAAACTCTCTCTCGCAGCAACTCGTTCTTCTGAATCCGGCGGCTCCTCGGCTTTTGGCGATCGCGATCCGAATACCGGTCTGCGTACCTATAACAACAAAGTGCCAAACGACGTGTTTGATGCGCGTTTAGCCGGTATGGAAATTAACCCGGGCGGTACTCTGGAACTGGGTGTTGACTACGGCCATACCAACATTCCTGACGATTACTACCTGCAGCCTGGTGCATCGAAAGATGGCTGGATGTTCACTGCAGAACACACCCAGAGCATGATGAAAGGCTTCAACAAGTTTGTGGTGCAGTACGCCACCGACTCCATGATTTCTCAGGGTAAAGGTCAGGCGCGTGGGGGTGCTGTTGATAATGACGGCAGCCTGATCCGTATCCTCGACCACGGTGCGATCACGCTGGCGGATAAATGGGACCTGATGTACGTCGGTATGTATCAGGATATCGATCGTGACAACAATCAAGGTACCACCTGGTACACCGTGGGCGTGCGTCCAATGTACAAATGGACGCCTATCATGAGCACCTTGCTGGAAGTGGGATATGACAACGTCAAATCTCAGCAAACCGGCGATCGTAACGACCAATACAAAATCACTCTGGCACAACAGTGGCAGGCGGGTGACAGCATCTGGTCCCGTCCAGCGATTCGCGTGTTTGCTACCTACGCCAAGTGGGATGAGAAATGGGGTTACGTGAAGACCGACTCTGAGGGTAACTTCTCTTCCACTGCTGCAAGCAACAGCACTGTAACTCCGTTCGGTACGACCAGCCGTGGTGACAGCGATGAGTGGACCTTCGGTGCTCAGATGGAAATCTGGTGGTAATTTTAGACGTTAATGTATTTAAAAGAGGGGCTTAGGCCCCTCTAACTCATAACGCATTTCTCGGAAAGTATGCGCTATTGCCTGGCTACCATGCTTTCGAATAATGAGGTCATAACGATGAAAAAAAGTCTCTTAGCACTCTGTCTGACGGCGGGCATGTTTGCTGCATTACCAGCAGTGAGCTTGGCTGATGTCAATATCGTTCCGCAGAACACGACTGCTGCGCCTGCGATCCCCTCTGCCACACTGCAAAGTCTGAACTGGGTGCCCGTGAATGTGGCACAAACCCAGACCATCGAGTTGGGGAATACAGGACAGACCCTGAATGTACCGGGAATTTCAGGACCGGTTGCTGCATGGAGTGTCCCTGCAAATGTGGGTGAGTTAACGTTAACGCTTGTCAGTGAAGCCGACAAAACACCCTCTGTATTTGCACCAAACGTGTTAGTGCTTGATCAAAACATGTCGCCTTCAGCTTTTTTCCCTAGCAGTTATTTTACCTATCAGAAACCCGGCGTCATGTCGGCTGACCGCCTTGAGGGCATACTGAAACTGACACCCGCTTTAGGCCAGCAAAAGATTTATATCCTCGCGTTTACTACGCCCGAAGATCTGCAGCGCACCACCAAAATGATTGATCCGGCAAAATCCTATGCTCAGGGGGCGGGTAACGCTATTCCTGATATTCCTGATCCGGTCGCACGCCATGTGACGAACGGTACGCTAAAACTCAAAGTTCAAACAAACACCAGCTCCAGTATTCTGGTCGGGCCGTTATTCGGATCCTCTGGCCCTGCTGCTGTCACCGTTGGCAACACTGCGGCACCTGCACCTGCCTATACCGCACCCGCTGCCACGGCAGCCGCACCGGTAGCGACTGCAGCGCCTGCCTCGGCGAAGAAAGCCGAGCCGGTACTGAACGACACCGAAGAGTACTTCAACAACGCCATTAAGCAGGCGGTGAAGCGCGGCGATGTCGATAAAGCGCTGAAGCTGCTTGATGAAGCCGAACGTTTAGGTTCAACCACTGCCCGTTCCACCTTTATCAGCAGTGTAAAAGGCAAGGGGTAACCGTTTCCCCACAGTGCTGATTTGTTAGTAGTTTGGTGCGCCTGAGTGGGCGCACTTTTTTTCGTATCGGCCAGGCTGTTGCGCCCATGTTGCGATCGTGATCGTTAAATAACGTTTGGCCCCCCTCAATCCGTGTTTCTGCGATACAATGCCATTACGTTATGTATCGGAGAGTCTGGCATGTCACACCCTGCGCTAACGCAACTGCGTGCGCTGCGCTATTTCGACCAAATACCTGCGCTTGATCTGCAGCAGCTCGACTGGTTGCTGCTGGAAGATTCCATGACGAAACGTTTTGAGCAACAGGGTAAAACGGTCACGGTGACCCTGATTCAGGAAGGGTTTGTCTCTGGCGATGAGATCGCCAACGAGCTGCCGCTGCTGCCGCACGAGCCACGTTACTGGCTGCGCGAAATTTTGCTCTGTGCCGATGGCGAGCCGTGGCTTGCCGGACGGACGGTAGTGCCCGAGTCCACCCTTTCCGGGCCAGAGCTCGCGCTGCAACGTCTGGGGAAAACGCCTCTGGGGCGTTACCTTTTCACCTCGTCTGAGCTTACCCGGGATTTTATTGAGATTGGTCGTGATGCTGAACTGTGGGGGCGTCGTTCCCGCCTTCGCCTGAGCGGTAAACCGTTAATACTGACGGAGCTTTTTTTACCGGCATCACCGTTGTACTAAGAGGAAGAAAAAATGGAGTGGAGCCTGACGCAGAATAAGCTGTTGGCGTATCACCGCTTAATGCGTACCGATAAACCGATTGGCGCGTTGCTGCTGCTGTGGCCGACCCTCTGGGCGCTGTGGCTCGCCACGCCGGGCGTGCCGCCGCTGTGGATCCTGGCTGTGTTCGTTGCCGGCGTCTGGCTGATGCGCGCGGCGGGCTGCGTGGTGAATGACTATGCCGATCGTAAATTCGACGGTCATGTTAAGCGTACTGCCGGTCGTCCGTTACCCAGCGGGCAGGTCACCGGGAAAGAAGCCCGCGTGCTGTTTATTGTTCTGGTGCTGCTCTCTTTCCTGCTGGTGTTAACCCTGAACACCATGACCATTCTGCTTTCCATTGCGGCGCTGGCCCTGGCCTGGGTTTATCCGTTTATGAAGCGCTATACCCACCTGCCTCAGGTGGTGCTGGGCGCAGCGTTTGGCTGGTCGATTCCGATGGCGTTTGCGGCGGTTAGTGAGTCCTTACCGCTCAGCTGCTGGCTGATGTTCCTGGCGAACATTCTCTGGGCCGTGGCGTATGACACGCAATACGCGATGGTAGATCGCGACGATGACCTGAAGATTGGCATCAAATCCACCGCCATCCTCTTTGGTCGTCAGGACAAGCTGATTATCGGTATCCTGCAGGTTGCGGTACTGGCGCTGATGGTTGCGATCGGTCGCCTGAACGGGCTGAACTGGGAGTTTTACTGGTCCGTGCTGGTGGCGGGACTGCTGTTTGCTTATCAGCAGAAGTTGATCGCCAGGCGTGAACGTGACGCCTGTTTTAAAGCGTTTATGAACAATAACTACGTTGGTCTGGTGCTGTTTTTAGGCCTGGCGATGAGCTATTTCTTATAAAAAAGTCGGGTGGCGGCTTCGCCTTACCCGACCTACGAGTTAGCAGGACATGGAGGCCCGGTAAGCGCTAGCGCCACCGGGCTTTTTTTATCGGCGACGCAGCAGCCGGAGCGCGTTCGCCGTCACCAGTACCGTTGCCCCGGTATCCGCCAGCACCGCCAGCCACAATCCGGTCATGCCGAGCAGGGTCGTCACGAGGAAAATTCCTTTCAGCCCGAGCGCAATGCCGATGTTCTGACGGATGTTGGCCCGCGTCGCGCGCGCCAGGCTAATCATCTGCGCCAGCCCGGTCAGGCGGTTGTGCGTCAATGCCGCGTCGGCCGTTTCCAGCGCCACGTCGGTACCGCTGCCCATCGCTATACCGATGGTGGACGCTTTCATCGCCGGGGCATCGTTAATCCCGTCACCGACCATTGCCAGCGGTGCGCGAGCGTTCAGCTCCGTCACGGCGCTGACCTTATCCGCAGGCAACAGTCCGGCTTTAAACTCCAGCCCCAGCTCACCGGCAATCGCTGCCGCCGCGCGAGGGTTATCACCGGTGAGTATAACGCCCTGCACGCTCAGCTTGTGCAGCGCCGCCACGGCTTCTTTGGCGTCATCGCGCAGGGTATCGCGCAGCGCCAGCATCCCTTTCGCGACGCCGTCCTGCATAACGGTCACGACGGTTTGTCCGGTCTGTTCTAACGCCTCAATCTCTGGATTAGAAGACTTGCCCGCCGCGACAATCAGCACCTTTTTACCGTCAACGATGGCCTCAATCCCTGACCCGACCAGCGCCCGCTGGGCGGTTGCCGGAGGGATGTCCAGCCCGCGCGCCTGCGCTTCACGCACAATCGCCTGCGCCAGCGGGTGAGTGGAGCCCTGTTCAACGGCGGCGGCCAGTGTAAGCAACGCATCTTCACTGATGTCCTGCGGATACACGCCGGTTACCTGCGGCTTGCCGACGGTCAGCGTGCCGGTTTTATCGAAGGCGATATGCTGGACCTGGCTCAGCTGCTCCAGCGCCGCGCCGCCCTTAATCAGCGCCCCGCGACGCGCCGCCGCCGCAAGACCGGAGGTAATCGCAGCCGGGGTGGAAATCACCAGCGCGCACGGGCAGCCAATCAGCAGCAGCGTCAGCCCTTTATAAATCCAGCCCTCCCACGGCGCGCCAAATAACAGCGGCGGGACGACGGTGACCAGCAGGGCAACCAGCATGATGGCAGGGGTATAAATTCGGCTGAAGCGATCGATAAAGCGTTCGACCGGCGCGCGGCGCTCTTCGGCCTCTTCAATCAGCTTCAGGATACGGTCGATGGCGCTGTCGCCCGGCTCGGAAAGCACGGTGAGCTGCACCAGACGGTCGACGCTGGTGGCGCCAGCAGGCACTTTTTCACCCGCGGCCCGCTCTACCGGAATGGATTCCCCGGTCAGGGCGCTTTCATCAAAGCTCGCGGTGGCGCCAAGCAGCGCGCCGTCTGCGGGCAGACGCCCCCCTGCGGCCACCTCAATCACGTCGCCCGGGCGCAGCGTATTGATGGCGACCGTTTCACGCGTGCCGTTTATCACGCGAGTGGCGGTTTCCGGCTTCAGCGCCATCAGCGCGCTGACCCCTTTACGCGCCCGGCTCGCCGCCCAGCCCTCAAGACGTTCGCCGATTAAGAACAGCAGCAGCACCATCGCCGCTTCTGCCGTCGCGCCAATGAACAGCGCGCCGATTGCCGCCAAGCTCATCAGCGTTTCGATTGCAAACCAGCTGCCGCTTTTCATCAGGCGCAGCGCCTGACGGGCAATCGGGAACAGGCCGACCAGCGTGGTGGCTATAAACGCCAGATTGCCGAACGGATGGTTAATCTGCTCCAGACCCCAGCTCAGGGCCATCATGATGGTGAGGGTAATGAGCGGCAGGTTTTCTTTCAGGGAGGAGGCTTTTTCAACGGGCGCCGTTTCGCTGCGCAGGGTATAGCCCGCCTTGCTGACGGCGGCTTCAATCTGTTTGCTGACGTCGCTATCGGCGCTGACCAGCAGCTTTTCGGTGGCGAACAGCACCTGAACGTGACTCACGCCCGGCACCTGCTTGACGGCGTTTTCCACCTTGCGGGCGCAGGCCGCGCAGTCCATTCCGTTGACGACCCAGCTGTAGCGGTTGCCGCTTTCAGGAAGGGGTTGAGTTGGCGTTTCGCACGCGCCTTCGCAGCAGCAGTCGTCTTTCGACGGAGCCGGGCTGAGCTTAAGTGCCGAGAATTGAGGAACTTTTTTAGGTATTTCTGGAGTCGACATGGCAGTCTCCGGCAATGATAATTTTCTCATTAACCGCAGCATACACTCTGGAGTCGACTCCAGAGTCAAGCGCTATTTAGATATACAGCGAACGCACAATCAGGAAATGCCCGGCAAAGTAACAGGCGGAGGCTATCGCGTTATCCGCCCGGAAGCGGCGGCGATAGTGGCTGCCCAGCCACACGATATTCCCGATCAGCAGCAGCGCGGCGCCGAAGAACGCGGACATCGCCGGAGCGGTCGGACGGAAGAACCACAGCTCGCCCGCCAGCCACACCATCACGAGCGTCATGGCGATAAAGGTACAGACCGGCAAACGCATCTCTTCCAGTCGTGACCAGATCACCGCAATCAGCAGCGCGCCAATCACCAGCAGCACCAGCGGCAGCGGCCAGAAGAAGGAGAGCGTCATCTGGCTGGCAAAGTAGATGGTATAGAGCAGATGCGACAGGAAGAACGCCCCAACGGCGTAGAGCAGGCGCTGGCGTGGCAGCAGGGTTAAGGCATCGCCAATCAGGGATGCACACAGTCCGGCTAGCACCAGATAGCTGACGGCGTTGAACATCGGCGCTTGCCAGGCCAGCAGCAGCAGGAGCAACAGCGTGACCGGTTTAAATAACCAGCGCTGCCAGGTGGGACCGCGGTACGACGCATCGACATAAAGCCATGCGGAAAAACAGACAGCGATAAATGACCAAAGCATATTAACTCCCTGTATCTGTTAAGTCTGAATAATCAGTTTCTGATCCAGTGTAGTGACGCGGGCGGGCGTTTGGCAATGGCGGGGGAGGCAAGGTATCCTGAATTCCGCAAAATCTGATGGGATTGTCGAATGAGCAAGATGCCGCTTTTTTTCATTATCGTGGTGGCGATTATCGTCATTGCCGCCTCGTTCCGTTTCGTGCAGCAGCGCCGCGAGAAGGCGGATAACGATGCCGCGCCGCTGATGCAAAAGCGCGTGGAGGTGACCAACAAACGCGAAAAACCGCTCAACGACCGCCGCTCGCGCCAGCAGCAGGTGACGCCTGCGGGCACAGCAATGCGCTATGAAGCGAGCTTTAAGCCGGAAGCGGGCGGCCTGGAGATAACCTTCCGCCTGGAGGCGCAGCAGTATCATCAGCTGACGGTGGGGGAGAAAGGGACGTTGAGTTACAAAGGGTCGCGGTTTGAAGGGTTTGAACCGGAGCGGTAATTTTCCCCTCACCCCGGCCCTCTCCCCTTGGGAGAGGGTTAGGGTGAGGGCATCAGGCCGCGCCTTACTTCTTCACCTGCGCCTTAAACTTCTTCATCCATACCAGCAGCTCAAACACGCCGAAAATAAACACGCGCAGCTGCTGCCAGCCCGTCATCTGCGGGCCGTCTTTCGGCAGACCGTTTTTCAGCATCACCATCTGCAGGGCGTGCATGAACGACGTGAAAATCAGCGCGACGTTAACGAAAATATTCATCGGGCGCGGGAACGGGTGCACCAGATTTAAAATCAAAAATGCCCAGACGCCCAGCATCAGCAAACGTCCCAGGTTAATCAGTACCGGCATCGGAGCCTCCTTGTGCCTGACGGTGATAAAGACGATAGGCCACCTGACCAGCGACCTTTTCGCGGTGCAGATCCCAGTGGGCGGGAACAGGTGGCAAACCGTTTTCCACTTCGCTTTCAACGTAAATTAGCGCGTCATCCGCCAGCCAGCCGTTTTGCTCCAGCAGGGATAACGTCTCTTCCAGCAGCCCCTTGCGGAACGGCGGATCGACAAACACCACGTTATGCGGCGTGCCCTTTTGCGCGAGGAAGCTCAGCGTGTTGGTGTTCACGACTTTGGCGTTGCTCGCCTTTAGCGTCGCCAGATTTTGCTGCAGCGTCTGCGCAACGCCGCGCTCCATCTCCAGCAGCGTGGCGCTGGCGGCATAGCGCGACAGCGCTTCCAGCCCCAGCGCGCCGCTTCCGGCGAAGCAGTCCAGGCAGTGGGCGTCTACCATTGACGGGGCCAGCCAGTTAAACAGCGTCTCGCGCACGCGGTCGGTAGTAGGGCGTAAACCGGGGCTGTCCGGCACCGGTAATTTCCGGCCTCGCCACTGACCGCCGATAATACGAATTTGACCGGCCGGGGCGCGGTTGGGTTTCTTCATCTCAGGAAAGCTCTGTTAACAATTGGCCTGCGATTGCGGGCGGTGATGTCAATTAAGTAAAGTGTTAGACTATTTCATCATTTTTTTAGCTTCCATGTATATAGCGCCGCGAGGAGTGTAGTCGCAGATGGCAAAACAAAAAAAACGTGGCTTCTTTTCCTGGCTGGGCTTCGGTGAAAAAGAGCAAGAAACAGAACAGAAAACCGAAGATCAACAAGCCGTTGAAGAGCAGTCGCAGCCTGAAACGCCTGTAGAAACCGCCGCGGTTGTCGAAGCGGAAGAAACGGCGCACAGCAAAGAAGAGATTGAATCCTTTGCACAAGAGGTGGTTGAGGTCACTGAACAGGTTCAGGAGAGCGAGCAGCCAGAATCGATTATCGTTGAGGACATTACCGAAGCGCCACAGGCCGTTATCGAACATGAAGAGCTGCCGCTGCCGGAAGAGGTGAAAGCCGAAGAGGTTTCTGCCGAAGAGTGGCAGGCGGAAGCGGAAACCGTTGAAATTGTTGAGGCGGTGGAGGAAGACGCGGCACTCGAGCCAGAGCTGACCGACGAAGAGCTGGAAGCCCAGGCGCTGGCGGCAGAAGCCGCGGAAGAAGCGGTCATCGTCGTGCCGGTAGAAGAGCAGGCCGAAGAAGAGAGCGTCCAGGAGCAGGAAAAACCGACCAAAGAAGGTTTCTTCGCGCGCCTGAAGCGCAGCCTGCTTAAAACCAAAGAAAACTTAGGTTCCGGATTTATCAGTCTGTTCCGCGGCAAGAAGATCGACGACGATCTGTTTGAAGAGCTGGAAGAACAACTGCTGATTGCTGACGTTGGGGTAGAAACTACCCGTAAGATCATCGCCAATCTGACCGAAGGGGCGAGCCGCAAACAGCTGCGCGACGCCGAAGCGCTGTACGGTCTGCTGAAAGACGAGATGGGTGAAATTCTCGCAAAAGTTGACGAACCGCTTAATATTGAAGGCAAAACGCCATTTGTTATTCTGATGGTCGGCGTGAACGGCGTGGGTAAAACCACCACCATCGGCAAGCTGGCGCGTCAGTTCGAGCAGCAGGGCAAATCGGTGATGCTGGCGGCGGGCGATACCTTCCGCGCGGCAGCGGTTGAGCAGCTGCAGGTGTGGGGCCAGCGCAACAACATTCCGGTGATTGCCCAGCATACCGGCGCGGATTCCGCGTCCGTGATCTTTGACGCCATCCAGGCGGCGAAGGCGCGCAACGTGGACGTGCTGATTGCCGATACCGCAGGGCGTTTGCAGAACAAATCGCACCTGATGGAAGAATTGAAGAAAATCGTTCGCGTCATGAAGAAGCTGGACGAAGACGCGCCGCATGAAATTATGCTGACCATTGATGCCAGCACCGGACAGAACGCCATCAGCCAGGCGAAGCTGTTCACTGAAGCGGTAGGACTGACCGGGATCGCGCTGACCAAGCTGGACGGCACCGCGAAAGGCGGGGTGATCTTCTCCGTGGCCGACCAGTTCGGCATTCCTATCCGCTACATCGGTGTGGGCGAGCGTATTGAGGATTTGCGTCCGTTTAAGGCGGACGACTTTATTGAGGCATTATTTGCCCGAGAGGACTAACAATGATTCGCTTTGAACACGTCAGCAAGGCCTATCTCGGTGGGAGACAAGCGCTGCAGGGGGTGACATTCCACCTGCAGCCGGGCGAGATGGCATTCCTGACCGGCCATTCCGGCGCGGGGAAAAGTACCCTGCTCAAGCTTATCTGTGGGATCGAGCGGCCAAGCGCCGGGAAGATCTTTTTCAGCGGCCATGAGATCAGCCGCCTGAAAAACCGTGAGGTGCCGTTCCTGCGTCGCCAGATCGGCATGATTTTCCAGGATCACCACCTGCTGATGGATCGCACCGTTTTCGATAACGTGGCCATTCCGCTGATTATTGCCGGCGCCAGCTATGACGATATCCGCCGTCGCGTCTCTGCGGCGCTGGATAAGGTCGGGCTGCTGGACAAAGCGAAGAACTTCCCGATCCAGCTCTCCGGCGGTGAGCAGCAGCGCGTGGGCATCGCCCGCGCGGTGGTGAACAAGCCTGCCGTACTGCTGGCGGATGAACCGACCGGTAACCTGGACGATGCTCTGTCAGAAGGGATTTTGCGTCTGTTTGAGGAATTTAACCGCGTAGGAGTCACCGTATTGATGGCGACGCACGACATCGGGCTCATTTCCCGTCGTTCGTACCGCATGCTGACCCTGAGCGACGGGCATTTGCACGGAGGCCACGGTGAATAAGCGTGATGCAATAAACCAGATTCGGCAGTTCGGGAACCGGTTTGACCGTTTCCGTAAGCCGCAGGGCGGTGGTGACGGCAATCGTAATGCGCCGAAGCGCCAGAAGGCCGCGCCAAAACCGGCCTCCCGTAAAACCAACGTGTTCAACGAGCAGGTGCGCTACGCTTTCCACGGCGCGCTGCAGGATCTGAAAAGCAAACCGCTGGCGACGTTCCTGACGGTGATGGTGATTGCCATCTCCCTCACGCTGCCGAGCGTCTGCTATATGGTCTATAAAAACGTCAACCAGGCGGCCTCACAGTATTATCCGTCTCCGCAGATCACGGTCTATATGGATAAAGCGCTCGACGATAACGCCGCGGCGCAGGTGGTTGGGCAAATCCAGGCCGAGCAGGGCGTGGAGAAGGTCAACTATCTCTCACGTGAAGACGCGCTGGGCGAGTTCCGTAACTGGTCTGGCTTTGGCGGCGCGCTGGATATGCTCGAAGAGAACCCGCTGCCCGCCGTTGCGGTGGTGATCCCGAAGCTGGATTTCCAGGGGACCGATTCGCTTAACACCCTGCGCGATCGCATCACGCGCATTAAGGGCATTGATGAAGTGCGCATGGACGACAGCTGGTTTGCGCGTCTCTCTGCCCTGACCGGGCTGGTAGGACGCGTCGCGGCGATGATTGGCGTGCTGATGGTGGCGGCGGTCTTCCTCGTCATCGGTAACAGCGTGCGCCTGAGCATTTTCGCCCGTCGCGATACCATCAACGTGCAGAAACTGATTGGTGCAACGGATGGTTTCATCCTCCGACCGTTCCTTTACGGCGGTGCACTGCTCGGTTTTTCCGGTGCATTTCTTTCACTGATATTGTCAGAAATTTTGGTGATGCGACTTTCATCTGCCGTCACTGAAGTGGCGCAGGTTTTCGGAACAAAGTTTGATATCAGTGGCTTAGGCTTCGATGAGTGCCTGTTGCTGCTGCTGGTTTGTTCGATGATTGGATGGGTGGCAGCCTGGCTGGCAACCGTTCAACATTTACGTCACTTTACTCCCGACTAATAAAAGCGTGATATAATCTTTCCCTGCACCGAGATGCTTGCTCTGCAGGGAAAGCGTCCCTGTTGTCGCTTCCCCTGTTATCATCTCCATGTCACAATTTGTGCGTAATTTATTCACCGTTGCACCTGGAACTTGTGGATAAAATCACTGTCTGATAAAAGAGTGAATGCTAATCTCGTTGCTCAAACGCTTTGGCATGGTTGTTGCCTGACGGGGACGACCAGGACCAGAAGAAACATTGAGAGGAATGAATGACCAAAGAAATGCAAACTTTAGCTTTAGCCCCTGTTGGTAACCTGGAATCTTATATCCGGGCTGCGAACACCTGGCCGATGTTAACGGCCGAGGAAGAAAAGGAGCTTGCTGAAAAGCTGCATTACCAGGGCGATCTGGAAGCAGCGAAAAAGCTGATCCTGTCTCACCTGCGCTTTGTTGTTCACATTGCTCGTAACTATGCGGGCTATGGCCTGCCGCAGGCGGACTTGATTCAGGAAGGTAACATCGGCCTGATGAAGGCTGTGCGTCGCTTTAACCCGGAAGTGGGTGTGCGACTCGTCTCCTTCGCTGTGCACTGGATCAAAGCAGAAATTCATGAATACGTGCTGCGCAACTGGCGTATCGTGAAAGTCGCCACGACAAAAGCGCAACGCAAACTGTTCTTCAACCTGCGTAAAGCCAAGCAGCGTCTGGGCTGGTTCAACCAGGATGAAGTGGAAATGGTGGCGCGCGAGCTGGGCGTAACCAGCAAAGACGTGCGTGAGATGGAATCCCGTATGGCCGCGCAGGACATGACCTTTGATATGTCCTCCGACGACGACGCATCTGACAGCCAGCCGATGGCACCGGTTCTGTATCTGCAGGATAAAACCTCGAACTTTGCTGACGGCATCGAAGAGGATAACTGGGAAGATCAGGCCGCGAACAAGCTGACCCATGCGATGGAAGGCCTCGACGAGCGTAGCCAGGATATTATCCGCGCCCGCTGGCTGGACGAAGACAACAAGTCCACGCTGCAGGAGCTGGCCGACCGCTACGGCGTTTCTGCGGAACGTGTCCGTCAGCTTGAAAAGAACGCCATGAAAAAACTTCGCGCCGCTATCGAAGCGTAATTTCCGCGAAGTACACCGAGAACCCCTGGATGAAAGTCTGGGGGTTTTGTTTTTTTAGCGCCCGCTCTGGCGAATTCCCTCCCCCTGGCAAACACTTACTGATGCGCTAAGCAGGCGACTTTCTCAGGGGGACAGGGTGAAAAATAACGAACTGAACGACCGGCGTTTACAGGCGACGCCGCGCGGCATCGGCGTAATGTGTAACTTCTATGCTGATAAAGCTGAAAACGCCACGGTGTGGGACGTGGAAGGCAACGAGTACATCGACTTCGCCGCCGGGATCGCGGTGCTGAATACCGGCCATCGCCATCCAAAAGTCATTTCCGCTATTGAAAAACAGCTCCACGCGTTTACCCATACGGCGTACCAGATTGTGCCGTACGAAGGCTATGTCGCGCTTGCCGAGCGCATCAACCAGCGCGTGCCCGTTGACGGTCCGGCCAAAACCGCGTTCTTCTCCACGGGGGCAGAGGCGGTCGAAAACGCGGTCAAAATTGCCCGGGCGTACACCAAACGTCCAGGCCTTATCACCTTTGGCGGCGCGTTCCACGGCCGCACCTTTATGACCATGGCGCTGACCGGCAAAGTTGCGCCGTATAAGATCGGCTTTGGCCCGTTCCCCGGTTCGGTGTATCACGCGCAGTATCCGAATGAACTGCACGGCGTCAGCACGGCGGAAGCGTTGAAAAGCCTGGAACGTATCTTTAAAGCGGATATCGCACCCGACCAGGTCGCGGCCATTATTCTCGAACCGGTTCAGGGAGAGGGCGGTTTCAACATTGCGCCAGCTGATTTTATGCAGGCGCTGCGCGCCCTGTGCGACACCCACGGTATTTTGCTGATTGCCGACGAGGTGCAAAGCGGCTTCGCCCGTACCGGCAAGCTGTTCTCGATGGAACACCACTGCGTGAAGCCCGATCTAATCACCATGGCGAAAAGCCTGGCGGGCGGGATGCCGCTTTCGGCGGTTTCTGGCCGTGCGGAAGTGATGGACGCACCCGCGCCTGGCGGGCTGGGCGGTACCTACGCCGGAAACCCGCTGGCGATTGCGGCGGCACATGCCGTGCTCGACGTGATTGATGAAGAGGATCTCTGCACGCGCTCGGCGCATCTTGGCCACCACCTGGTGGAAGTGCTGAATAAGGCGAAGGAACGCTGCCCGTATATCGCTGACATTCGCGCGCAGGGCTCGATGGTAGCGGTGGAGTTTAACGACCCGCAAACGGGGCAGCCTTCGCCGGAATTTACCCGCCAAGTGCAGGATCGCGCGTTGCAGGAAGGGCTGCTGCTGCTGAGCTGCGGCGTCTACGGCAACGTCATTCGTTTCCTGTATCCGCTGACTATTCCTGAAGCGCAATTCCGTAAAGCGCTGGACATTATCTCCGCGTCGCTGACACGTTAAAGCCATATGCCCGGCGAAAATCCCTGCCGGGCTTATCATATATTCATTTCAAATTAGCTATTCCAAAATCATAAAAATCGGGTATGTTTTAGCAGAGTATGCTGAAAAATCGCGGACAGCACACCTATAACTGACATAAAGCGCTGCACAACAACATCACAACAATCGTAATAACCATAATAATGGGGAATCTCAGGATGAACATGAAGGGTAAAGCGTTACTGGCAGGATGTATCGCGTTGGCATTCAGCACCATGGCACAGGCAGACATCAAGGTGGCTGTGGTTGGCGCAATGTCCGGTCCGGTAGCACAGTACGGCGACCAGGAATTTACCGGCGCTGAACAGGCGGTTGCAGACATTAATGCTAAGGGCGGTATCAAAGGCGAAAAACTGCAGATCGTAAAATATGATGATGCCTGTGACCCGAAACAAGCGGTCGCGGTCGCGAACAAAGTGGTGAACGACGGGATCAAATACGTTATCGGTCACCTGTGCTCTTCCTCTACTCAGCCAGCGTCTGACATCTACGAAGACGAAGGTATTCTGATGATCACCCCGGCGGCGACCGCACCAGAGCTTACCGCGCGTGGCTACAAGCTGACCCTGCGCACCACCGGCCTGGACTCTGACCAGGGCCCAACCGCGGCGAAATACATCGTTGAAAAAGTGAAGCCGAAGCGCATTGCCATCGTTCATGACAAGCAGCAGTACGGTGAAGGTCTGGCGCGTTCAGTGCAGGATAACCTCAAGAAAGCGAATGCCGACGTGGTGTTCTTCGACGGGATCACTGCCGGTGAGAAAGACTTCTCCACCCTGGTAGCGCGTCTGAAGAAAGAGAATATTGATTTCGTTTACTACGGTGGCTACCACCCGGAAATGGGCCAGATCCTGCGCCAGGCGCGCGCTGCGGGCCTGAAAACCCAGTTTATGGGGCCGGAAGGCGTAGCGAACGTTTCCCTGTCCAACATTGCGGGTGAATCAGCCGAAGGCCTGCTGGTAACCAAACCGAAGAACTACGATCAGGTCCCTGCGAACAAACCTATCGTAGATGCCATCAAGGCGAAGAAACAGGATCCAAGCGGCGCGTTCGTCTGGACCACCTACGCGGCGCTGCAGTCGCTGCAGGCGGGCCTGAACCAGTCGGCCGATCCGGCTGAGATTGCCACCTGGCTGAAAGCGAATACCGTCGAGACCGTCATGGGACCACTCTCCTGGGACACGAAGGGCGACCTGAAGGGCTTTGAGTTCGGCGTGTTTGACTGGCATGCTAACGGCACGGCGACAGACGCAAAATAAAAGCAAAAAGGCAACGTAAGTTGCCTTTTTTAATGTTTTCTCCCTCTCCCCGTGGGTGAGGGCATCAGGCAGCACAAATCAGCCCTGGCGCTTCTCCCAACCGCTCTCCTGCGCCGTAAACCCTAACGCCTGCATAAACGCCGCCATCACGCCGCGGTCTTCCACGCCCACGTCAGCCATCCACCATGAGGTCACGCTCGGGTTTTCGCGGATCACTTCTTCAATTAAATACTGTCCCACACCGCGACGACGGGTGACGTCACGCACGCGCAGCGAGTCCAGCGCCCCTTCTGTACCACTCAGGGTGACGCGAACCGCAGCCAGCAGGCGTTCGTTAAAACGCGCGGCATAAATGCGGTGGGTCTCATCAACGCGCAGCGACGAAGGGGAATATTCCGGCCAGATCTTGCCCAGGTCGATATGATCCTGGTCGCTAAAGGTCACCAGACGCACGATAGTCAGTTTCATTAGCCACTTGTCCAAATCAGATTGAGTAGGGGCAGTGTACTCAATTTATTCACTCAGCGGCTTCCTCTTTTTATTCTCATTAACCAGGTGATTAGTTTTTTGGCAACGCGATGGGCAGTTTGAAAACACATGGATCGAAAAATAAGCAGAATTTTAACCTGAACGGTAGTGATTTATTCGGCGCTTTGTACCGTTATTTTATGCTGCAAACTGCACTTTTATTTGTTTATCTCTGCCTGATTTCAGAATATTATCTTTGCTTAATCGCCTGAAAAATAGAGATTTTAGTCTGGTTTTTGACAAAAAACTGCGCTAAACCATTAAAGGCACTGGTAAAAATAGCGTTGTTCATTAAAAGTACAGAATGCTTTTTAACCATAATAAAACAAAATATAAACACGACATCACGAATGGGGATTCAGAGATGAAAAGGAACGCGAAGACGTTAATCGCGGGGATGGTCGCACTGTCGATCTCGCATGCCGCTATGGCAGACGACATTAAGGTTGCGGTAGTGGGGGCGATGTCCGGCCCTGTTGCCCAGTGGGGTGACATGGAGTTCAACGGCGCGCGCCAGGCCATCAAAGACATCAACGCTAAGGGCGGCATCAAAGGCGACAAGCTGGTGGGCGTGGAATATGACGACGCCTGCGATCCTAAACAGGCCGTCGCGGTCGCCAACAAAATCGTCAATGACGGTATCCAGTATGTGATCGGCCACCTGTGCTCATCCTCCACGCAGCCTGCGTCTGATATCTACGAAGACGAAGGCATACTGATGATCACCCCAGGCGCAACGAACCCGGAACTGACCCAGCGCGGCTACCAGCACATTATGCGTACCGCCGGTCTGGACTCCTCGCAGGGCCCCACCGCCGCCAAATACATCCTCGAGACCGTTAAGCCACAGCGCATTGCCATTATTCATGACAAACAGCAGTACGGCGAAGGCCTGGCGCGCTCCGTGCAGGACGGCCTGAAAAAAGGCGGCGCGAACATCGTCTTCTTCGACGGCATTACCGCCGGTGAGAAAGACTTCTCCGCGCTGATTGCCCGCCTGCAAAAAGAGAATATCGACTTTGTTTACTACGGCGGCTACTACCCGGAGATGGGGCAGATGCTGCGTCAGGCGCGCGCCACCGGTCTGAAGACCCAGTTTATGGGGCCAGAGGGCGTGGGCAATGCCTCTCTGTCGAACATCGCCGGGGATTCTGCTGAAGGCATGCTGGTGACGATGCCAAAACGCTATGACCAGGATCCGGCCAACAAGGCTATCGTGGATGCGCTCAAGGCGCAGAAGAAAGATCCAAGTGGTCCATACGTCTGGATCACCTACGCGGCCGTACAGTCTCTGGCCACCGCGCTGGATCGCTCCGGCAGCAAAGAACCGCTGGATCTGGTGAAAGATTTAAAAGCACACGGGGCGAGCACCGTGATTGGGCCGCTGAACTGGGATGAGAAAGGCGATCTGAAGGGATTTGAGTTTGGTGTCTTTAAGTGGCACGCCGACGGTTCATCCTCGGCCGCCAAATAATCATCCCACCGCCCGGCATGACGGGCGGGTATAAAAAGGTTTGCATATGTCCGAGCAGTTTCTCTATTTCCTGCAGCAGATGTTTAACGGCGTTACGCTGGGAAGCACCTACGCGCTGATCGCCATCGGCTATACGATGGTTTACGGCATTATCGGCATGATCAACTTCGCCCACGGCGAGGTGTACATGATCGGTAGCTACGTCTCTTTCATGATTATCGCCGCCCTGATGATGATGGGCATCGACAGCAGCTGGCTGCTGGTCGCCGCCGGGTTTGTCGGCGCGATTGTGATTGCCAGCGCCTACGGCTGGAGCATTGAGCGCGTGGCCTACCGGCCGGTGCGCAGCTCCAAGCGCCTGATTGCGCTGATTTCCGCGATCGGGATGTCGATCTTCCTGCAAAACTACGTCAGCCTGACCGAAGGTTCGCGCGACGTGGCGCTGCCAAGCCTGTTTAACGGCCAGTGGATTGTGGGGGCCAGCGAAAACTTCGCGGCCTCTATCACCACCATGCAGCTGGTTATCTGGGTCGTGACCTTTATTGCGATGCTCGCCCTGACGCTGTTCATCCGCTACTCGCGTATGGGACGCGCCTGCCGCGCCTGCGCGGAAGACCTGAAGATGGCGAGTCTCCTCGGCATCAACACCGACCGCGTGATTGCCCTGACCTTCGTGATTGGCGCCGCGATGGCGGCGGTGGCGGGTGTCCTGCTCGGCCAGTTCTACGGCGTGATCAACCCGTACATCGGCTTCATGGCCGGGATGAAAGCCTTCACCGCGGCGGTTCTGGGCGGTATCGGCAGTATTCCGGGCGCGATGATCGGCGGCCTGATCCTGGGCGTGGCGGAAGCGCTCTCCTCGGCGTACCTGAGCACGGAATATAAAGACGTGGTGTCGTTTGCCCTGCTGATTCTGGTTCTGCTGGTGATGCCTACCGGTATTCTGGGCCGTCCGGAGGTAGAGAAAGTATGAAACCGATGCATTTTGCAATGGCGCTGCTCTCTGCCGCCATGTTCTTCGTGCTGGCCAGCGTCTTTATGGGCGTCCAGCTTGAGCTGAATGGCACCAAACTGGTTGTCGATACCGCAGCTGACATTCGCTGGCAGTGGGTATTTATCGGTACGGCCGTGGTGTTCCTGTTCCAGCTGCTGCGTCCGCTGTTCCAGAAGACGCTGAAAAACGTCTCCGGTCCGAAATTCGTGCTGCCGGCAATCGACGGTTCTACGGTTAAGCAGAAGCTGTTCCTCGTGGCGCTGCTGGTAGCCGCCGTGGCGTGGCCGTTTGTGGTGTCTCGCGGCACCGTGGATATCGCCACTCTGACCATGATCTACGTGATTCTCGGCCTCGGTCTGAACGTGGTCGTGGGGCTCTCGGGCCTGCTGGTGCTGGGCTACGGCGGCTTCTACGCCATCGGCGCCTATACCTTCGCGCTGCTGAACCACTATTACGGTCTCGGCTTCTGGACCTGCCTGCCGCTGGCGGGGCTGGTCTCTGCCGCTGCTGGCTTCCTGCTTGGCTTCCCGGTGCTGCGCCTGCGCGGTGACTACCTGGCGATTGTGACCTTAGGCTTCGGCGAAATCGTCCGTATCCTGCTGCTCAACAACACCGAAGTGACCGGCGGCCCGAACGGCATCAGCCAGATCCCGAAACCGACCTTCTTCGGCCTGGAATTCAGCCGTACCGCCCGCGAAGGCGGCTGGGACACCTTCAGCAACTTCTTCGGCGTGAAGTATGACCCGTCCGACCGCGTGATTTGGCTCTATCTGGTGGCGCTGCTGCTGGTGGTGATTACCCTGTTCGTGATCAACCGCCTGCTGCGCATGCCGCTGGGCCGCGCGTGGGAAGCGCTGCGTGAAGATGAGATCGCCTGCCGCTCTCTGGGCCTGAACCCGACCCGCATCAAGCTGACCGCGTTCACCATCAGCGCCGCGTTTGCTGGTTTCGCCGGAACGCTGTTTGCCGCGCGTCAGGGCTTCGTTAGCCCGGAATCGTTCACCTTTGCCGAATCCGCCTTTGTGCTGGCAATTGTGGTGCTCGGCGGGATGGGCTCGCAGTTTGCCGTTATCCTCGCGGCCATCCTGCTGGTGGTCTCGCGCGAGCTGATGCGCGACTTTAACGAATACAGCATGCTGATGCTGGGTGGTTTGATGGTGCTGATGATGATCTGGCGTCCGCAGGGTCTGCTGCCGATGACCCGTCCACAGCTGAAGCTGAAGAACGGGCAAGCGAAAGGAGAGCAGGCATGAGTCAGCCATTATTATCCGTTAACGGCCTGATGATGCGTTTTGGCGGCCTGCTGGCGGTCAACAACGTGAATCTGGATCTGCACAAGAAAGAGATTGTCTCCCTGATTGGTCCGAACGGCGCGGGGAAAACCACGGTCTTTAACTGCCTGACCGGCTTCTACAAGCCAACGGGTGGCACTATCATGCTGCGCGATCAGCACCTGGAAGGGCTGCCTGGCCAGCAGATCGCCCGCATGGGCGTAGTGCGTACCTTCCAGCACGTGCGTCTGTTCCGCGAGATGACGGTGATTGAGAACCTGCTGGTGGCACAGCATCAGCAGCTGAAAACCGGGCTGTTCTCCGGCCTGCTGAAAACCCCGGCCTTCCGCCGCGCGCAGGATGAAGCGCTTGACCGCGCCGCCACCTGGCTCGACCGCATTGGCCTGCTGCAGCACGCCAACCGTCAGGCGAGCAACCTGGCCTACGGCGACCAGCGCCGCCTGGAAATCGTGCGCTGCATGGTGACGCAGCCGGAAATCCTGATGCTCGACGAACCGGCGGCAGGGCTCAACCCGAAAGAGACCAAAGAGCTGGACGAGCTGATTGCCGAGCTGCGCGACAGTCACGACACCACCATCCTGCTGATTGAGCACGACATGAAGCTGGTAATGGGCATTTCGGACCGTATCTACGTGGTAAACCAGGGCACGCCGCTGGCTAACGGCACGCCGGAAGAGATCCGCAACAACCCGGACGTGATCCGCGCATACCTTGGTGAGGCATAAGATGGAAAAAGCGATGTTAACGTTCGACAAGGTCAACGCGCACTACGGCAAGATCCAGGCGCTGCACGACGTCAGCCTGCATATCAATCAGGGTGAAATCGTGACCCTGATTGGCGCCAACGGCGCGGGCAAAACCACGCTGCTCGGCACCCTGTGCGGCGACCCGCGCGCCACCAGCGGGCGTATTGTGTTCGATGGTAAAGACATTACCGACTGGCAGACCGCCAGAATCATGCGCGAGGCGGTGGCGATTGTTCCGGAAGGGCGCCGCGTATTCTCGCGTATGACGGTGGAAGAGAACCTGGCGATGGGCGGTTTCTTCGCTCACCGCGATGAATACCAGACCCGCATCAAGTGGGTATACGAACTCTTCCCGCGCCTGTGGGAGCGCCGCATCCAGCGTGCGGGCACCATGTCCGGCGGTGAGCAGCAGATGCTGGCGATTGGCCGCGCGCTGATGAGCCAACCGCGCCTGCTGCTGCTGGACGAACCGTCGCTCGGTCTGGCGCCGATCATCATCCAGCAGATTTTTGACACCATTGAGCAGCTGCGCAAAGAGGGGATGACTATCTTCCTCGTCGAGCAGAACGCCAACCAGGCGCTGAAGTTCGCCGACCGTGGCTACGTGCTGGAGAACGGCCGCGTGGTGCTGGAGGATACCGGCGACGCGCTGCTGGCGAACGAGGCGGTGCGGAGCGCGTACCTGGGCGGATAGGTAAAAGCAAAAAGGCAACGCAAGTTGCCTTTTTTAGTGTTTGCTCCCTCTCCCCGTGGGAGAGGGTCGGGGTGAGGGCTCCAGACCGCACTAGGTAAAAGCAAAAAGGCAACGCAAGTTGCCTTTTTTAATGTTTGCTCCCTCTCCCTGTGGGAGAGGGCTGGGGTGAGGGCACCAGACCGCACCTAACCCCCATCCCCTTCACACAACCATCATCCCCCTGACGCCTGGCTGTCACTTATCTGTAAACAAACAGTTATTTTTCTGTAATTCGAGCATGTCATGTTACCTCGCGAGCATAAAACGCGTGATATCGCGCATCCGGCACAATAAGAGAGATGACAATGACATCGTTACGACACACAGCTTTGGGTCTGGCACTGGGTATGGCTTTTGCGGCGAACGCAATGGCTGTGACCACCATTCCGTTCTGGCATTCCATGGAAGGGGAGTTGGGTAAAGAAGTTGACTCCCTGGCGCAGCGTTTCAACGACGCCCATCCGGATTACAAAATTGTGCCGGTGTACAAAGGCAACTACGAGCAGAGCCTGAGCGCGGGCATCGCCGCCTTCCGTACCGGCAACGCGCCGGCCTTGTTACAGGTTTATGAAGTGGGTACCGCCACCATGATGGCCTCCAAAGCCATCAAGCCGGTCTATGAAGTGTTCAAAGAAGCGGGCATCAACTTCGACGAATCGCAGTTCGTGCCGACTGTAGCGGGTTACTACACCGATTCCAAAACCGGCCATCTGCTGTCTCAGCCGTTTAACAGCTCCACGCCGGTGCTCTACTACAACAAAGACGCCTTCAAAAAAGCCGGTTTAGACCCGGAGCAGCCGCCAAAAACCTGGCAGGACCTGGCGGAGTACACCGCGAAGCTGAAAGCGGCGGGGATGAAGTGCGGCTACGCCAGCGGCTGGCAGGGCTGGATCCAGATTGAAAACTTCAGCGCCTGGCACGGCCTGCCGGTGGCGACCAAAAACAACGGCTTCGACGGCACCGATGCGGTACTGGAGTTCAACAAGCCGGAGCAGGTGAAGCACATCGCGCTGCTTGCCGATCTGAACAAGAAGGGCGACTTCAGCTACTTCGGGCGTAAAGACGAATCCACCGAGAAGTTCTACAACGGCGATTGCGCCATTACCACCGCCTCTTCCGGCTCGCTGGCGGATATCCGCCACTACGCCAAATTCAACTACGGCGTGGGCATGATGCCGTACGACGCTGACGTGAAGGGCGCGCCGCAGAACGCCATCATCGGCGGGGCGAGCCTGTGGGTGATGCAGGGTAAAGACAAGGGCACCTACAAAGGGGTGGCCGAGTTCCTCGACTTCCTGGCGAAGCCTGAAAACGCCGCCGAATGGCATCAGAAGACCGGCTACCTGCCGATCACCAAAGCCGCGTACGACCTGACCCGCGAGCAGGGCTTCTACAGCAAGAACCCGGGCGCGGACATCGCGACGCGTCAGATGCTGAACAAGCCGCCGTTGCCGTTCACCAAAGGCCTGCGTCTGGGCAACATGCCGCAGATCCGCACCATCGTGGATGAAGAGCTGGAAAGCGTGTGGACCGGTAAGAAAACGCCACAGCAGGCGCTGGACTCTGCGGTAGAGCGCGGGAATCAACTGCTGCGCCGCTTTGAGCAGTCGACCAAATCGTAAAAAAATGCCCGGTGACGCGCAGCGTTCCGGGCCTACGGATTAATGCGGCCTGATGCCCTCACCCCAACCCTCTCCCACTGGGAGAGGGAGAAAACAGAAATCGCCAGGAACCAAATCTCAATGTCATCATCCCGTCCGGTGTTCCGTTCCCGCTGGCTGCCCTATCTTCTGGTCGCGCCGCAGCTGGTCATCACCGTTATCTTCTTTATCTGGCCTGCGGGCGAAGCGCTGTGGTACTCGGTACAAAGCGTCGATCCGTTCGGGCTCTCCAGCCAGTTTGTTGGCCTGGACAACTTTACCGCGCTGTTCCATGACAGCTACTACCTGGACTCCTTCTGGACGACGATGAAGTTCAGCGCGCTGGTGACCGTCAGCGGTCTGGTT
Organism: Enterobacter sp. 01-M-02-SI-ECC; assembly: GCF_047530595.1. Classification (NCBI taxonomy): domain Bacteria; kingdom Pseudomonadati; phylum Pseudomonadota; class Gammaproteobacteria; order Enterobacterales; family Enterobacteriaceae; genus Enterobacter; species Enterobacter sp. 01-M-02-SI-ECC. Next base: position 53,188 of record NZ_JBLKCZ010000014.1, read on the forward strand.
GCCTCGCTGTTTTTCGCCGCGCTGGTGGACTACGTGGTGCGAGGCAGCCGTATTTATCAAACCCTGATGCTGCTGCCTTACGCCGTGGCTCCCGCCGTCGCCGCCGTGCTGTGGATCTTCCTGTTTAACCCCGGGCGCGGGTTGATTACCCACTTCCTGGCCGAACTGGGCTACGACTGGAACCACGCCCAGAACAGCGGCCAGGCGATGTTTCTGGTGGTGTTCGCCTCGGTGTGGAAGCAGATCAGCTACAACTTCCTGTTCTTCTTTGCCGCGCTGCAGTCCATCCCGCGCTCGCTGGTGGAAGCCGCTGCCATCGACGGGGCTGGGCCCATTCGTCGTTTCTTCAGACTGTCGCTGCCGCTGATCGCCCCGGTGAGTTTCTTCCTGCTGGTGGTTAACCTCGTGTACGCCTTCTTCGACACCTTCCCGGTGATCGACGCGGCGACCGCAGGCGGTCCGGTACAGGCGACCACCACGCTTATCTACAAGATCTACCGCGAAGGCTTCGCCGGTCTGGATCTCTCTGCCTCCGCCGCGCAGTCGGTTGTGCTGATGTTCCTCGTCATCATCCTCACGGTGGTGCAGTTCCGCTATGTCGAAAGTAAGGTGCGCTACCAATGATTGAGAACCGTCGCGGGCTGACGATTTTCAGCCATACCATGCTGATTTTAGGGATCATCGTCATCCTCTTCCCGCTGTACGTGGCGTTCGTCGCCGCCACGCTGGACACCAAAGCGGTGTTCGACACGCCGATGACGCTGCTCCCCGGCGGGCATCTGTTCGAGAACATGAAGACCATCTGGACCCAGGGAGTGGGCGCCAACAGCGCGCCGTTCTGGCTGATGATGCTCAACAGCTTCATCATGGCGTTTGGCATTACGGTCGGCAAAATTACGGTGTCGATGCTTTCGGCCTTCGCCATCGTCTGGTTCCGCTTTCCGCTGCGTAACCTCTTCTTCTGGATGATCTTCATTACGCTGATGCTGCCGGTAGAGGTGCGTATCTTCCCGACGGTGGAGGTGATCGCCAACCTGAAGATGCTCGACAGCTACGCGGGCTTAACCCTGCCGCTGATGGCCTCGGCGACCGCCACCTTCCTGTTCCGCCAGTTCTTTATGACTCTGCCGGACGAGCTGATTGAAGCGGCACGCATCGACGGCGCGTCGCCGATGCGCTTCTTCCGCGACATCGTGCTGCCGCTGTCGAAAACCAACCTTGCGGCGCTGTTTGTGATCACCTTTATATACGGCTGGAACCAGTACCTGTGGCCGCTGCTAATTATTCAGGACGTCAACCTCGGCACCGCTGTGGCGGGCATCAAAGGCATGATCGCCACCGGCGAAGGCACCACCCTCTGGAACCAGGTGATGGCGGCGATGCTGCTCACCCTTATCCCACCCGTAGTCATTGTTTTAGCCATGCAGCGCGCGTTTGTCCGCGGCCTGGTCGATAGCGAGAAATAAGATGGCAGGTTTAAAACTTCAGGCAGTAACCAAAAGCTGGGATGGTAAAACCCAGGTGATTCAGCCGCTGACGCTCGACGTGGCGGACGGGGAATTCATCGTGATGGTCGGTCCGTCCGGCTGCGGCAAATCCACCCTGCTGCGCATGGTGGCGGGGCTGGAGCGCGTGACCTCCGGGGATATCTGGATTGACCGCCAGCGCGTCACCGAGATGGAGCCGAAAGACAGAGGCATCGCGATGGTGTTCCAGAACTACGCCCTCTATCCGCACATGAGCGTGGAAGAGAACATGGCCTGGGGGCTGAAAATCCGCGGCATGGGCAAAGGCCATATCGACGAGCGGGTGAAGGAGGCGGCACGCATTCTCGAACTGGACGGCCTGCTGAAGCGCCGACCGCGCGAGCTCTCCGGCGGCCAGCGCCAGCGCGTGGCGATGGGGCGCGCCATCGTGCGCGATCCGGCGGTATTCCTGTTCGACGAGCCGCTGTCTAACCTCGACGCCAGGCTGCGCGTGCAGATGCGTCTTGAGCTGCAGCAGCTGCACCGTCGTCTGAAAACCACCTCCCTGTACGTGACCCACGATCAGGTCGAAGCCATGACCCTCGCCCAGCGCGTGATGGTGATGAACAAAGGCGTTGCCGAGCAGATTGGTACCCCGGTGGAGGTCTACGAGAAACCGGCCACCCGCTTTGTGGCGAGCTTTATCGGCAGCCCGGCGATGAACCTGCTGGAAGGGCGTATCAGCAGCGCGGGCACGCATTTTGAGCTGGAAAGCGGGATGGCATTGCCGATCAACTGGTACTATCGTGGCTACGCCGGGCGTAAGATGACGCTCGGTATCCGCCCCGAGCATATCGGTTTAACCTCTCAGGCGGACGGCGGCGTGCCGCTGGTGATGGACACGCTGGAGATGTTGGGTGCAGATAACCTGGCGCACGGGCGCTGGGGCGAACAAAAAATGGTGGTGCGCCTGGCACATCAGGAGCGCCCGAAAGCAGGCAGCACGCTGTGGCTGCACCTGCCGGAAAACCATCTGCACCTGTTTGACGGTGAAACAGGACAACGAGTATGAGCAACTGGCCTTATCCCCACGTCGTCGCCCACCGCGGCGGCGGTAAGCTGGCGCCGGAAAATACGCTGGCGGCGATTGACGTTGGCGCACGCTACGGTCACACGATGATCGAGTTCGACGCCAAGCTGTCGAAAGACGGCGAGATTTTCCTGCTGCATGACGATAACCTCGAACGCACCAGCAACGGATGGGGCGTGGCTGGCGAGCTGCCGTGGCGCGATCTGCTGAAGGTCGACGCCGGAAGCTGGTACAGCGGCGAATTCAAAGGCGAACCGCTGCCGCTGCTGGCGGAAGTGGCCGATCGCTGTCGCCTGCACGGGATGATGGCCAACATCGAAATCAAACCGACCACCGGCACCGGGCCGCTGACCGGCAAAGTGATTGCTCTCGCCGCGCGCGAGCTGTGGGAAGGGATGACCGCGCCGCTGCTGTCATCATTTGAAATCGATGCGCTGGAGGCCGCACAGGCGGCCGTGCCGGCGCTGCCGCGCGGGCTGCTGCTTGACGAGTGGCGCGAGGACTGGCGCGAGCTGACGACACGCTTAGCGTGCGTTTCTATCCATCTCAACCACAGGCTGCTGGATGAGGCGCGGGTGAAGATGCTGAAGGACGCGGGTCTGCATATTCTGGTCTACACGGTTAACAAACCCCAGCGCGCAGCCGAACTGCTGCGCTGGGGCGTGGACAGCATCTGTACCGATGCAATCGACCTGATCGGCCCGGACTTTAGTTCTGCGGATTAAGCATACTGCCATTCGACTGCGGCGGCAGCATATGCTGCTGTCCGCTGCCTGACGACGTCATTCCCCCTAACATCCCGCCGTTTTTATTCGGCAGCGGCTGCTCGCGCATCTGCCCCTGCTGAACGCGCTGGGTGTTGGCGTTCATCTGATTTTGCAGGCTTTGCTGCTGCATTTGGGTCTGCGTTTTAAGCTGCTGGTTAAGCATCCCTTTTTGCTGCTGCTGTTGGCTCATCATCTCCGTCTGCATACGCTGCTGGCTCGGGATAACGTAACCCTGCTGGTTCGGGTTGTTCATGGTGTTGAGTGGCTGTGCGAGCGCGGCAAACGGGATCAGCGCCGCAAGAATCATCAAGCGTTTCATTGTCATTTCCTCCTTTTGAGGTCTCTCTTAAGTTTACCCCGATTTCACCATGACGATGATTTTTTAGGAGTTGTGAACCAGGCTTAAGCGGGGAATATGGATCCCTTCACCTGGAGAACAATAATGATGAAACCAACGTTTTTGCGCTGGGTCGCCATTGCCGCGCTGATGGCAGGCGGTACATTTAGCGTGGCGGCCAACCCGCCCGCGGCGCCTCCGGTCTCTTACGGCGTGGAGGAAGATGTCTTTCATCCCGTGAGGGCAACCCACGGGATGGTGGCATCCGTGGATGCACTGGCGACCCGCGTGGGCGTCGACATTCTCAGGCAGGGCGGTAACGCGGTGGATGCAGCGGTCGCCGTCGGCTATGCGCTGGCGGTGACGCATCCGCAGGCGGGGAACCTGGGCGGCGGCGGTTTTATGATGCTGCGCACCAAAGACGGCAAAACCACCGCCATCGACTTCCGCGAAATGGCCCCTTCTCAGGCGTCCCGCGATATGTTCCTCGACGATCAGGGTAACCCTGACAGCAAAAAATCCCTGACCTCGCATCTTGCTTCCGGCACGCCGGGTACCGTCGCGGGCTTCTCGCTGGCGCTGGAAAAATACGGCACGATGCCGCTGAACAAGGTGGTGCAGCCTGCCATCAAGCTGGCGCGCGACGGCTTTGTGGTAAACGATGCGCTGGCGGACGATCTCAAGACCTACGGCAGCGAAGTCATTCCGAATCACGAAAACAGCAAGGCCATCTTCTGGAAAGACGGTGAGCCGCTGAAGAAGGGCGACCGGCTGGTGCAGAAGAACCTCGCCAAAAGCCTGGAGCTGATTGCGGAGCACGGCCCGGACGCCTTCTACAAAGGGGCGATTGCCGACCAGATTGCCGAAGAGATGCAGAAGAACGGCGGGCTCATCACCAAAGCGGATCTGGCGGAATACAAGGCGGTGGAGCGCGAGCCGATTAGCGGCACCTATCGCGGATACGAGGTCTTCTCCATGCCGCCGCCGTCCTCCGGTGGGATCCACATCGTGCAGATCCTCAATATTCTCGAAAATTTCGATATGCACAAGTTCGGCTTCGGCAGCGCGGACGCCATGCAGGTGATGGCGGAAGCGGAAAAACGCGCCTACGCCGACCGGTCGGAATATCTCGGCGATCCGGATTTCGTGAAGGTGCCGTGGCAGGCGCTGACCAACAAGGCGTATGCCAAATCCATTGCCGATCAGATCGACATCAACAAGGCCAAGCCGTCGAGCGAGATCCGCCCCGGCAAGCTGGCACCGTACGAAAGCAACCAGACCACCCACTTCTCGGTGGTGGATAAAGACGGTAACGCGGTGGCGGTGACCTATACGCTCAATACCACCTTCGGCACCGGGATTGTGGCGGGCAACAGCGGCATTCTGCTGAACAACGAGATGGATGACTTCTCTGCCAAACCGGGCGTGCCGAACGTCTACGGGCTGGTGGGCGGCGATGCGAATGCGGTAGGGCCGAAGAAACGTCCGCTGTCGTCCATGTCGCCCACCATTGTCGTGAAAGACGGGAAAACCTGGCTGGTAACCGGCAGCCCTGGCGGCAGCCGTATTATCACCACCGTGCTGCAGATGGTGGTGAACAGCATCGACTTTGGGATGAACGTCGCCGAAGCGACCAACGCCCCGCGTTTCCATCACCAGTGGCTGCCGGACGAGCTGCGCGTGGAGAAGGGCTTTAGCCCGGACACCATCAAGCTGCTTGAACAGCGCGGGCAGAAGGTGGCGGTGAAGGAGGCGATGGGCAGCACCCAGAGCATTATGGTCGGGCCGGACGGGGCGCTGTTTGGCGCGTCGGATCCGCGGTCGGTGGATGATTTGTCGGCGGGGTATTAACGATTCCCTTCACTCTAACCCTCTCCCCGCAGGGGAGAGGGGATTGCACGGTGCGGTCTTTTCTCCCTCGCCCCTGTGGGGAGAGGGCCGGGGTGAGGGGAGTGTGTCACTTCATTCTCGCCATATAATACGCATCCACATACTCACCGTTGCGCAGGGCAAATTTCCTGCCGGTCCCTTCGATTTCAAAACCAAAATTTTTATAGAGCGCAACAGCCGCTGGATTATCGGCAAAGACCGTCAGTTCGATACGTTCAATGCGTAACCAGTTGTCACACAGATTGATCATCTCGCTCATGAGCCTGCGGCCTACGCCGCGACCCTGCATATCCGCAGCCACGCTGATACCGAATGTGGCAACGTGGCCGCGACGCGGGTTTTCCATTACGTCCAGCGCCATATGTCCAATAACGCGCTGGTCCAGACAGGCAACAAGATGGCGCCGGCCTGGTTTTGTCGCAACGCGTTCGTGCCACATTTCCATAGAAGGATGAGGGAGCTGTAGCGTGTCGTGATACACATCAGGATGCGACATGATGTCGCGCAAAGCTTCTGCATCGCTGGGTTCGATGTGGCGTATCACTATCTCACTCATTCCTTATTCCTCAGTCATTTAAACGTCCCTTCCAACATCAATGACTTTAAAACTTGAGTCAACCGCTATTTTTTGCAAAAAGTATTGGACAAGTGCGAATGAGAATGATTATTATTGCTCTGCATTCAGGAAGACCGCTACGGGAACCTGAAAGCACGACATTGCTCACATTGCTTCCAGTATTACTTTAGCCAGCTTTTAGCTGGCTTTTTTTTTGTTATGGTTAGACTCAGTAACCTTCCAAAAGGACTGAGCCATGACACTACATTGCGCATTTATTGGATTTGGTAAAAGTACGACCCGCTACCACCTGCCGTATGTTCTCAACCGTAAAGACAGCTGGCACGTCGCGCACGTCTTCCGCCGCCGCGCGAAGCCGGAAGAGCAATCCCCGCAGTATTCTCATATCCATTTCACCAGCGATCTTGATGAAGTGCTTAACGACCCGCAGGTCAAACTGGTTGTCGTCTGCACCCACGCCGACAGCCATTTTGACTATGCGAAACGCGCGCTGGAAGCGGGCAAAAACGTGCTGGTAGAAAAACCGTTCACCCCGACCATCGCCGAAGCAAAACAGCTGTTCGCGCTGGCGAAAAGTAAAGGCCTGAACGTTACGCCGTATCAGAACCGTCGCTTTGACAGCTGCTTCCTGACGGCAAAAAAGGCGATTCAAAGCGGCAAGCTGGGCGATATTGTGGAAATCGAAAGCCACTTCGATTACTACCGTCCGGTAGCGGAAACCCAACCCGGCCTGCCGCAGGACGGCTCGTTCTATGGTCTGGGCGTGCATACTATGGACCAGATCATCTCTCTGTTTGGCCGACCGGATCATGTCACATACGACATCCGCAGCCTGCGTAATAAAGCCAATCCGGACGACACCTTTGAAGCGCAGCTGTTCTACGGCGACCTGAAAGCCATCGTCAAAACCAGCCATCTGGTGAAAATCGACTATCCGAAATTTATCGTTCACGGCACCCGAGGCTCGTTCATCAAGTACGGCATCGACCAACAGGAGACCAGCCTGAAGGCCAACATCATGCCGGGTGAACCGGGCTTTGCGGCGGATGATTCCGTGGGCATGCTGGAGTACGTGAACGATGAGGGCGTGACGGTGAGAGAAGAGTTGAAACCGGAAATTGGCGACTATGGCCGCGTCTACGATGCGCTGTATGAAACTCTCACAACTAGCGCGCCGAATTACGTCAAGGAATCTGACGTTCTGACCAATCTGGAAATCCTCGAGCGGGCCTTTGAGCAGGCTTCTCCTGCCACGGTAACCCTCGCGAAATAAGCAAAAACGGCTCCTCTGCGCTTATTCATAATTTTTGAACAGAGGAGTCAATTTTCACCCTCTATGATCCCAGGCGGTTTGCGTCCACACTTACTCCATCGAAACGAACTGAGGGTGAAAACAATGATCTACTTACGCAAAGCAAACGAACGTGGTCACGCGAATCATGGCTGGCTGGACTCATGGCATTCATTCTCGTTTGCCGACTACTACGACCCGAACTTCATGGGCTTCTCCGCACTGCGCGTGATTAACGACGACGTGATTGATGCAGGCCAGGGCTTCGGTACCCACCCGCACAAAGACATGGAAATCCTGACCTATGTGCTGGAAGGGGCGGTTGAGCACCAGGACAGCATGGGCAACAAAGAGCAGGTTCCGGCGGGCGAGTTCCAGATTATGAGCGCGGGTACCGGGGTGCGTCACTCCGAGTACAACCCGAGCAAAACGGAAAAACTGCACCTGTATCAAATCTGGATCATTCCAGAAGAGACCGGCATCACGCCGCGCTACGAGCAGCGCCGCTTCGACGCGAAACAGGGCAAACAGCTGGTGCTGTCCCCGGATGCGCGTGAAGGTTCCCTGAAGGTGCATCAGGATATGGAGCTGTACCGCTGGGCGCTGGCGAAAGACGAAGAGTCTGTGCACCAGATTGCCGCCAACCGCCGCGTCTGGATCCAGGTGGTGAAAGGTGAAGTGTCCATCAACGGCACCAAAGCGACAACCGCCGATGGCCTGGCTGTCTGGGATGAGCAGGCGCTCTCCGTGCATGCCGACAGCGAAAGTGAAATTCTGCTGTTTGACCTGCCGCCGGTGTAATAAATCATAAATAAATGTCCATCCTTCCCTTTGACAGGGGAAGGATGGGCTTTGTCCGTGATAAACTGAGCAAATCTTTCACTTCAAGATTTCTCAGGACGATGAAAAAGAAACGCCCCGTACTTCAGGATGTCGCCGATCGCGTCGGTGTGACCAAAATGACGGTCAGCCGTTTTTTACGTAACCCGGAGCAGGTTTCCGTGGCGTTACGTGGCAAGATTGCCGCTGCCCTTGATGAACTGGGTTATATCCCCAACCGCGCGCCCGATATTCTCTCCAATGCGACCAGCCGTGCGGTGGGCGTTCTGCTTCCTTCCCTGACCAACCAGGTTTTCGCCGAAGTTTTGCGCGGCATTGAAAGCGTCACCGATGCTTTTGGCTATCAGACCATGCTCGCCCACTACGGGTACAAGCCGGAGCTGGAAGAAGAACGTCTTGAATCGATGCTTTCCTGGAACATCGACGGCCTGATTTTAACGGAACGTACCCACACTGCCCGCACGCTCAAAATGATCGAAGTGGCCGGTATCCCGGTGGTGGAGCTGATGGACAGCCAGTCGCCGTGCCTCGATATCGCCGTGGGGTTCGATAACTTCGAAGCGGCGCGCCAGATGACGGCGGCCATCATCGCCCGTGGGCATCGTCATATTGCCTATCTGGGGGCGCGTCTTGATGAACGTACTATCATCAAACAGAAGGGATACGAGCAGGCGATGCTCGACGCGAACTTAACCCCCTACAGCGTGATGGTGGAGCAGTCCTCTTCCTATACGTCGGGTATTGAACTGATGCGTCAGGCACGACGCGAGTATCCGCAACTGGACGGTATTTTCTGCACCAACGATGACCTTGCGGTTGGCGCGGCGTTTGAGTGCCAGCGTCTGGGGCTCAAGATCCCGGATGATATGGCAATTGCCGGTTTCCACGGCCACGACATCGGCCAGGTGATGGAGCCGCGTCTGGCGAGCGTCCTGACCCCGCGTGAACGTATGGGCCGCATTGGCGCAGAACGCCTGCTGGCGCGCATTCGTGGCGAGACGGTTACCCCAAAAATGTTAGATTTAGGTTTCACCTTGTCACCGGGTGGATCTATTTGAACTGACAAATTTGAAGTAGCTCACACTTATTCACTTCGCGCACGTTTGGATATTGCTTCTCTTTTGCCCCGGCAGGACAATGTTACCGATAACTGTTACCCGTAACAATTGACTGAGGGACACCCTTTGAGCACGACTAATCACGATCACCACGTCTACGTCCTGATGGGCGTTTCCGGTAGCGGGAAATCAGCCGTAGCCAGCGAAGTGGCGCATCAACTCCAGGCTGCGTTTCTTGATGGCGACTTCCTCCATCCGCGCAGCAACATCATGAAAATGGCCTCCGGCGAGCCGCTGAACGACGACGACCGCAAACCGTGGTTGCAGGCGCTGAATGACGCCGCGTTCGCTATGCAGCGTACCAACAAAGTCTCCCTGATTGTTTGCTCTGCGCTGAAAAAAACCTACCGCGACCTGCTGCGCGACGGCAACCCGAACCTCTCTTTCATCTACCTGAAAGGGGATTTCGAGGTGATTGAAAGCCGCCTGAAGGCGCGTAAAGGTCACTTCTTCAAAACCCAGATGCTGGTGACGCAGTTCGAAGCGCTGCAGGAGCCGGGTGAAGACGAGAAAGACGTCTTAGTGGTTGATATCGATCAGTCACTGGAGGGTGTTGTTGCCAGCACCATCGAGGTCATTAATAAAAGGCAGTAAGTTTTGAGTACATTAACGCTAGTTTTGACAGCAGTGGGTTCCGTGTTGCTGCTGCTGTTTTTAGTGATGAAGGCGCGTATGCACGCTTTTGTCGCTTTGATGGTGGTTTCTATAGGTGCAGGTCTCTTTTCCGGTATGCCGCTCGACAAGATCGCCGCGACGATGGAAAAAGGGATGGGAGGCACGCTGGGCTTCCTGGCGATTGTGGTCGCCCTTGGCGCGATGTTTGGCAAGATTTTGCACGAGACGGGCGCGGTCGACCAGATTGCCGTCAAGATGCTGAAATCCTTCGGCCACAGCCGCGCGCACTACGCGATTGGTCTGGCTGGCCTGATTTGCGCGCTGCCGCTGTTCTTCGAAGTGGCCGTTGTGCTGCTGATAAGCGTCGCGTTCTCCATGGCGCGCCATACCGGCACTAACCTCGTGAAGCTGGTTATTCCGCTTTTTGCAGGCGTGGCGGCGGCTGCAGCGTTTCTGCTGCCTGGGCCTGCGCCGATGCTGCTGGCGTCCCAGATGCACGCCGACTTTGGCTGGATGATCCTGATTGGCCTGTGCGCGGCAATTCCGGGGATGATTATTGCCGGTCCGCTGTGGGGCAACTTCATCAGCCGTTACGTTGAGCTGCATATTCCGGACGACATCACCGAGCCGCACCTGGGCGAGGGCAAAATGCCGTCCTTCGGCTTCAGCCTGTCGCTGATCCTGCTGCCGCTGGTTCTCGTGGGTCTGAAAACCATCGCCGCGCGCTTTGTGCCGGTGGGTTCCAGCGCCTATGAATGGTTCGAGTTCATCGGTCACCCGTTCACGGCGATCCTGGTTGCCTGTCTGGTGGCGATTTACGGCCTGGCGATGCGTCAGGGAATGCCGAAAGACCGGGTGATGGAGATCTGCGGTGCCGCGCTGCAGCCGGCGGGTATTATCCTGCTGGTGATCGGCGCCGGCGGCGTGTTCAAGCAGGTGTTGGTGGATTCTGGCGTGGGTCCGGCTCTGGGCGAAGCGCTGACCGGGATGGGCCTGCCGATTGCGGTAACTTGCTTTGTGCTGGCCGCGGCGGTGCGTATCATTCAGGGTTCCGCAACCGTGGCGTGCTTAACCGCCGTGGGTCTGGTGATGCCGGTGATTGAACAGCTGAACTACTCGGGTGCGCAGATGGCCGCGCTGTCTATCTGTATCGCGGGCGGTTCGATTGTGGTCTCTCACGTTAACGACGCGGGCTTCTGGCTGTTCGGGAAATTTACCGGCGCTACCGAAGCGCAAACCCTGAAAACCTGGACGCTGATGGAAACCATCCTCGGCACGACGGGTGCGATTGTCGGGATGATTGCTTTCACATTGCTGAGCTGAACGCGGTGATTTAACAAGGCTCAAAAATAAGGCCCGGTAGCGTTAACGCTTACCGGGCCTTTATATTATGCAGAACGCCAGGCCGGGTCAGGTGAAACCCCATCCGGCTTTTTTACATCACTCGCCCTGCGTCGCGCTCTCGATCGTCAAACGCACATCCGACGTAATGAGTTCGGCCAGCATCTGGTACACCTTCAGCGTCTCTTCCGGCTCGGCATCGCCCGTATCGCTGATGTAGCCTTCGTCACGCAGAGTCAGGACCAGAGAGCTGAAGACCGCTTTGTCGAAGAACTCCGGGGCGTTAATGCCGTGCAGAACGGACAGGCGCTGTGCCAGCGTCCGGCTCTCTTTCTCCAGCGTACCGCGGTTGATAGACGGGTTCGCACTCAGCAGCCAGAACGTAATGGCGTAGCGCTGCAGCGTTTCGCGCGCGCCGGCCGCCAGCAGTTGCAGGGTACGGGAACGCGACGGATTGATGTGGAGTTCGTCGTTTGAAACGGCGATCAGCCCCTGACGACGCAGCTCTTCCGTCAGTTTGTCCAGTCCCCCCGCCAGCTCATCCTTACTCCAGCGCAGGAACAGTTCCGCTTTCAGCATCGGATAGAGCGTCTCAACGTGACGCAATAGCTCCTGACGCGAAATACTGCGGTGCTGGGTGATGATAGCCGCCATGAGCGACGGCAGCATCAGCATATGGGTGATGTTGTTGCGGTAGTAGGTCATCAGCACTGCCTGCTCGCGCGGCAGAATGATGATGTCACCGATCGTGTCCTTTTCGACTTCAAACTTGTTCATCTGCAACGCGTGATCGATAAGCTCACTGGCGGTAGCAGAAGGCACGGTTGAATCAACGGAATACGGCACGTTGCGCATCATGTCCAGATAGCAATCCAGCTGCTCCGTGAGCTGTTCGCGGGTCAGCGAGCGCTGACGCGAAGCCAGAAGCGCCGTACAGCACAGGTTCATGGCGTTAGCCGCACCGGCGTTGTTAATGCGCACCATCAGCTCGGACGCGATGCCGTTAACCGTTGGCGTCAGCCAGGCCGGACGAATCGCTTCGATTGGATCGATGGATTCACGCCACTCGGGAACGTGATGGTTCAGATACGTCATCAGCGGCATCGGCTCGCCGAAGTTCACGTAGCCCTGACCGAGATTACGTAGCTTGCTCAAGCCGCGCAGCATCTGCGGCAGGCTTTCTTTCTCTTTGGTCGCACCGCGCAGCTCTTTCGCGTACGTGCCCACTTCCATTACGTGCTCATAGCCAATGTAGATTGGCACCAGCGTGATTGGACGGGTTCCTCCGCGCAGCATCGCCTGAATAGTCATCGACAGCGTGCCGGTCTTCGGATCAAGCAGACGTCCGGTACGGGAACGACCGCCCTCCACGAAGTACTCAACGGAATAGCCGCGGCTGAACAGCTCGCCCAGATATTCGCGGAACACGGTGGAGTAGAGCTTGTTGCCCTTGAAGGTACGACGGATAAAGAACGCGCCCAGGCGGCGGAAAATCGGACCTGCTGGCCAGAAATTCAGGTTGATACCGGCAGCAATATGCGGCGGTACCAGCCCCTGGTGATAGAGCACGTAGGAAAGAAGCAGGTAGTCCATGTGGCTGCGGTGGCAGGGAACATAGACAATCTCATGGCCATCATGCGCCAGCTGGCGTACGCGCTCGGCGTTATGAACGTTGATACCCTGATACAGGCGGTTCCAGGTAAAGCCGAGAATACGATCGGACAGGCGAATCATCTCGTAAGAGAAGTTCGCTGCAATCTCTTCCATCAGCGCAATGGCGTTCTGCTGGGCTTTCTCATGCGATATTTTCTTGCTGCGCGCTTCGTCTTCAACGGCGCGAGCAATCGCTTTGGAGGCCAGCAGCTTGTTGAACAGATCCTGACGCGCCGGAAGACGCGGCCCTACGGCAGCCAGGCGCTGGCGGGCGAAGTGCATACGCGCCACGCGCGCCAGTTTCTGCGCGATGATCTTGTCGGTTCCATGCTCGTCCGCCATTCGACGCAGCGAAACGGAAGGGGAAAAACGCACAAAGCTGTCGCGTCCCAGCCAGGAGACCGCGAAAAACTTCTGGATGCCGTTAAGCATGCGCAGCGGCGGGTTCTCTTCGCCTTTTTCACGGCCCGGACGACGACCAAACATCACCGATACCGGCACCATCTGCACATCCAGATCGGGGTTGCTGCGGTGCAGGTCGAGATAGTCGTGGAACAGCTTGATGGACTCTTCTTTTGGCGTGTAGTAGGTAAACACGCGCGGTCCACCGTGAATGAACACGTAGCGCGGCAGTAAAGTGCCGTCAACTTCAAGCGGTTCAAGCGGGTCAGGTAAGTCATGCGCCAGACACTGGGCGCGAAGCGTCAGTAAGTCTGCCTTCGAGTTATAAGGCAAAACGTACATAATAGGACGCGACGTATCGAGCCCCAATTCCAGCGCGGGTTCTGCTGGGATAGACTTGCTTTTTACCAGGATGCTTAATGGTAAATTAAGTAATTTGTAGTAAATTCGTGGCCAGCCGGACATAAACGATGTAAAGCCTCTGGTTAATAATGCAATTGCGGCGCAAGGATAACAGAAAGCGCGCAAAATTTCTGTTGTTACCCGTCATACTTCAGGCTGTAGCGAAACGCGCTACAGTTCCTGTTACTGACGCTTTTTTTCATAAAAGGTTCTTTTAATGGCCAATAATACCACTGGGTTAACGCGTATCATCAAAGCCGCCGGCTATTCATGGAAAGGTTTCCGTGCCGCGTGGATCAACGAAGCTGCCTTTCGCCAGGAGGGCGTCGCCGCAATCATCGCGGTGATTATCGCCTGTTTCCTTGATGTTGATGCTATTACCCGCGTACTTCTAATCGGTTCCGTACTTCTGGTGATGATAGTGGAAATTCTTAATAGCGCTATTGAGGCCGTTGTTGATCGCATTGGTTCAGATTTCCACGAGCTTTCTGGTCGCGCAAAAGACATGGGATCTGCTGCCGTGCTGCTGGCGATTATCACTGCCGTTATCACCTGGGTCACGCTGCTTTGGTCACATTTCCGATGAGCCTCGAGGAATAATTAAGTCCCTGGTTTTTTGTGCAGTTTTTGGTTCCAAAATCGCCTTTGACTGTATATACTCACAGCATAACTGTATATACACCCAGGGGGCGGAATGAAAGCGTTAACGACCAGGCAGCAAGAGGTGTTTGATCTCATCCGGGATCATATCGGCCAGACGGGTATGCCACCCACGCGTGCGGAAATCGCGCAGCGTCTGGGCTTCCGTTCTCCGAATGCTGCTGAAGAGCACCTGAAAGCGCTGGCGCGTAAAGGCGTGATTGAGATTGTTTCAGGCGCGTCACGCGGTATCCGCCTGCTGGTGGAAGAAGAGACGGGCATTCCGCTGATAGGCCGTGTTGCTGCCGGTGAGCCTTTACTGGCACAGCAGCATATTGAGGGCCACTACCAGGTCGATCCTGGCATGTTCAAACCGAGCGCTGATTTCCTGCTGCGCGTCAGCGGTATGTCGATGAAAGACATCGGTATTCTTGACGGCGATCTGCTTGCGGTGCACAAAACGCAGGATGTGCGTAACGGCCAGGTGGTTGTCGCGCGCATTGATGATGAAGTCACCGTCAAGCGTCTGAAAAAACAGGGTAACACCGTTCAGCTACTGCCTGAAAACAACGAGTTCTCCCCGATTGTGGTCGATCTCCGCGAACACAACTTCTCTATCGAAGGACTGGCGGTTGGGGTCATTCGCAACGGCGAATGGCTGTAACCTCTTCCTGACAGGCTATGGCGCCGCTGTAGCCTGCTTCATTCTCGACTCCCGGTATTTTTCATGTCACTGCTGACGGCATCCGATAAGGCATTGTGGCGTCTTGCTCTGCCGATGATTTTCTCCAATATTACCGTTCCCTTGCTGGGTCTGGTCGATACTGCCGTTATTGGCCACCTTGATTCGCCTGTTTATCTTGGCGGCGTGGCGATTGGCGCGACGGCAACCAGCTTCCTGTTTATGCTGCTGCTCTTTTTGCGCATGAGCACCACCGGGCTCACGGCCCAGGCTTATGGTGCAAAAGATCCGCTGCGTCTGGCGCGCGCGCTGGTCCAGCCGCTGATCCTTGCGCTCGGTGCAGGGGCGTTCATCGTTTTATTGCGGGCACCCCTGATCGATCTTGCGCTTCATATTGTTGGCGGCAGCGAGGCGGTACTGGCTCAGGCGCGACGTTTCCTTGAAATCCGCTGGCTCAGCGCGCCCGCCTCGCTGGCAAACCTGGTTCTGCTGGGGTGGCTCCTGGGCGTTCAGTACGCCCGTGCACCAGTGATTTTGCTGGTGGTAGGCAACCTTCTCAACATTGTGCTGGATGTCTGGCTGGTAATGGGCCTGCATATGAACGTGCGGGGCGCGGCGCTGGCAACGGCGATTGCCGAATACGGAACCTTTATTATTGGTCTGTGGATGGTCTGGCGCGTGCTGGCGATGCGCGGCATCTCCCTGGCGCTGCTCAAAACCGCATGGCGCGGCAATATCCGTAGGCTGCTGGCGCTTAATCGTGACATCATGCTGCGCTCGCTGCTGCTTCAGCTCTGCTTCGGCGCGCTGACGGTTTTCGGGGCGCGACTGGGGCCAGAAATCGTTGCGGTCAACGCGGTATTGATGACGCTACTGACCTTTACCGCCTACGCGCTGGACGGTTTTGCCTATGCGGTAGAAGCGCATTCCGGGCAGGCTTACGGCGCGCGCGAAAGCGGGCAGCTGCGGGACGTCTGGCGGGCAGCCTGCCGCCAGTCTGGGCTGGTGGCGCTGGCGTTCGGCCTGGTTTATGCCTGCCTTGGTGAGCAAATCGTCGCGTTGCTTACGTCTATCCCTGCGCTGCGCGAGCTGGCGAGTCACTATCTCATCTGGCAAGTCATCTTACCGGTGATCGGCGTCTGGTGTTATCTGCTGGACGGCATGTTTATTGGTGCGACGCGCGGAGCGGAAATGCGTAACAGCATGGCGGTCGCGGCGGCCGGGTTTGGCCTGACGCTGCTGACGCTTCCCTGGCTGGGTAATCACGGTTTGTGGCTGGCCCTGGCCGTTTTCCTCTCGCTGAGAGGGATATCGCTGGCTTTTATCTGGCACCGCCACTGGCAAAACGATACCTGGTTCCCTTCACGTCACGATATATCGTGATGGTTAAAGATTCCGAATATGAAATCAACTGCCGAATCCTTAACTACAATAATTATCACGTCCAGCAGAAAAGAACGTAACGGACGTTACGACCCGACGCTTAACTAAGAGGACACGATGATGAATAAAGACGAAATCGGCGGCAACTGGAAGCAGTTCAAAGGTAAAGCCAAAGAACAGTGGGGTAAGCTGACTGATGACGATATGACCGTCATTGAAGGTAAACGCGATCAGCTTGTCGGTAAAATTCAGGAACGTTACGGCTACGCGAAAGACCAGGCGGAAAAAGAAGTGGGCGACTGGGAAAAACGCAACGACTACCGCTGGTAACCGGGCTTTACCCGCAAGTACAAGGAAGTACACCCTGAGGGCGGCCATGAGCCGCCTTTTCTTTTGCCGTTAACGCGGTTTTTTCTTCACAAGAATAGAGTGGTCGTGCTGACACGCGTCCTGATGACGACAGGCTTCCACTTCCACGCAGGCAGAGCACAGTCCGTGCGCTTCAATCACGTTATGACGCAGGGCAAAACCCATTTTTGCTGCCAGCGTATGCATAATATCTTCCACACCTTCCGCAGCCTCTTCTTTCACCACGCCGCATCGGTCACAGATAAACATCGCCGATGTGTGGGTAGGCTGATCGAACAGATGGCACAACACATAGCTGTTTGTGGACTCAACTTTATGCACGAATCCTTGTTCCAGCAGGAAATCCAGGGCACGATACACGGTCGGTGGTTTCGCCTGCGGTTCGCTTTCGCGGAGCAGGTCGAGCAGATCGTAGGCGCTGATAGCACCCTGCTGCAGGCTCATCAGACGTAAGACTTCAAGGCGCTGCGGAGTCAGGCGCACATTGCGTTGCGCACACAGCTTTTCGGCCTGCGCTAACAGCTCTTTTGTGGACTTATCCATTTAGCACCCCGGATGTTATAGGACGGAAACCCCCACTTTATCATGTTCTGGTAAAAACGCCGAGATCCGCCAGTCTGTGCTATACCTGACCCATTACAAACCGGGAAATAAACAATGAAAAAACCTGACTGTATTCGGCACTGGCGCGACGTTGAAGGCGCGGATGATTCGACCTACCCAGATAGCGATGAGCGTTTTTCTATCGGCGCCCCGTTGGCTCGCAAGCTTGGGCTCGGGCGCATTGGTATCCATCATGAGCGTTTACCGCCCGGGCGCAGGACGTCCTATCCGCATGCGGAAAGCGATGAAGAAGAGTTCGTTTATGTGCTCGAAGGTCATCCAGAAGCGTGGATTAATGGCTATTTATGGAAACTTGAACCGGGCGACAGCGTGGGGTTTCCTGCCGGAACGGGTATTTGCCATACCTTTATCAACAACACGGACGAAGAGGTGCGGTTACTGGTCGTTGGCGAGGCCAACAAGAAACACAATCGCATCTACTATCCGCTCAACCCGGTGTATGCCGCTACCCGTGAGGATCGCTGGGTAGACCACCCGCCCCAGTTTTTTGGACCGCATGATGGAAAACCTGGGAAAAAATAATTTCCTCTTCTATAAATATTGAGGGCCGTCACAAAATATAACAGGCCGTAAGGAAGTTTTACTTAGGGATAGAAATAGCGGGTCTTTTACTACTTATTCACAGCAATAGTTCGTTCCTGTTTGGGTGATAACAGACAGGGGTTATTTCATAACAGACTATAACGGGCATACTGTGAAAAAATATTTTAAATTTTCGGTGGTGAGTATCGCTGTTTCCTTGTTTATGGCAAATCAGGCGGGAGCAGCCAATACCTGGACAGAATCACGGAGTGACGCAATGGGTGGCACTGGCGTTGCCTCCGGGAGCTATGGTAGCGGGGCGTTAATCAACCCCGCGTTGCTGGCAAAGGCAAAACCGGACGATGATGTGACGGTCATTTTGCCGGCCGTTGGCGTTCAGGTGACGGATGAGGACAATCTTCAGGATGAGATTGATACCATCAACGACAAAATTAATCACTATAAGGATGTGGTTGATAACCTTACGCCAATTCAGGTCATCACCAATCCGTTAGGTTCCATTAATCAATTCCAGGGCGCGGCCAAAGATCTGGCCGATGAGCTGGACTATCTCAAGGGCAAAACCGCACGCGCGACGGCAGGCGCAGGGCTTGCCGTGAGTATTCCTAACGATGTGCTTTCCGTGGCCTTTATGGCGAAAGGGTACGCCCATGGCCGGGTGAGTTCGTCTATCGATCAGCAAGATATTGATTATCTGCGCGGTATTCAACGAAGCAATGTGGTGGCTGCCGGTGTTGCCCTGGACGCTGCGCTGAACGGTACGGATCAGATCACTAAAAATCTCAACTCAACGGCGTCTGGCCGGGCAGCGATTGTGTCCGACTATGGTGTTGCCGTTGCCCGTCAGTTTGACCTCGGCGGCGTCCCGGTTTCCGTGGGCGTGACGCCAAAACTGCAAAAAACCTGGGTCTATAACTACACCACGTCAATCTACGATTACGACAGTAACAAGTGGAACGACAGCCGCTACCGCACGGACGACACGGGCTTCAACGTCGATGCCGGTATTGCGGCTGATTTCGGCGAACACTGGACCGTTGGCGTGAGCGGCCAAAACCTGATGTCGCGCGATATCGACACCAAAGATATCCGTATCCGCAACGGCCGGACGGGAGAAGTGGTGAGCTATAAAGACACCTACCAGATCCGTCCGCTGGTGACCGCCGGTGCCGCCTGGCACAACGACCTGGTGACGCTGACCGCCGATGGCGATCTGACGGAAACCAAAGGCTTCAAGAGCGAAGATACGTCGCAGTACGTGGGGGTCGGTGCCGAGGTTACGCCGCTCAGCTGGCTGGCGGTGCGTGCGGGTTATCGCGCGGACGTGAAGGGTAACGACAGCAATGTCTTTACCGGCGGTGTCGGTTTCGCGCCGTTCAGTACCGTACATGTTGACCTGATGGGTCTGTACGGCGAGGACGAAACCTGGGGTGCCGGGGCTCAGCTGAGCATGACGTTCTAAAGTCCACCGGAGGCGCTGCGCCTCCGGCTTTTCTTTGTGCTATAGTAGCGCCCCTTTTCCACCAGATGCTTAAAACTTCGCCATGTCGTCAGAATTACAGACCGCTTTCACTGCACACCGTTTCTCCATTGCGCCGATGCTCGACTGGACGGACAGACACTGCCGCTATTTCCTGCGCCAGCTCTCCCGCCATACGCTGCTGTACACCGAAATGGTGACCACGGGCGCAATCATTCACGGGAAGGGCGACTATCTGGCCTATAGCGAAGAAGAGCATCCGGTTGCCCTGCAGCTGGGCGGCAGCGATCCGGTCGCGCTGGCGCAGTGCGCGAAGCTGGCGGAAGAACGCGGCTACGACGAGATCAACCTGAACGTTGGCTGCCCGTCCGACCGCGTGCAGAACGGCATGTTTGGCGCCTGTCTGATGGGGAATGCACAGCTGGTAGCGGACTGTATCAAGGCGATGCGCGATGTGGTCTCCATTCCGGTCACGGTCAAAACCCGTATCGGCATTGACGATCAGGACAGCTACGAATTCCTGTGCGACTTCATCAACACGGTATCCGGGAAAGGCGAGTGCGAGATGTTCATCATTCACGCGCGAAAAGCCTGGCTCTCCGGCCTCAGCCCGAAAGAGAACCGTGAGATCCCGCCGCTGGACTATCCGCGCGTGTATCAACTGAAGCGTGACTTCCCGCACCTGACGATGTCCATCAACGGTGGCATCAAGTCGCTGGAAGAGGCCAAAGCGCATCTGGCGCATATGGATGGCGTGATGGTCGGGCGCGAGGCGTATCAGAACCCGGGCATTCTGGCGACGGTCGATCGCGAAATCTTTGGTATCGAAGGCGCGGACACCGATCCGGTTGCGGTCGTGCGTGCGATGTACCCTTACATTGAGCGCGAGTTGAGCAATGGTACCTATCTCGGCCATATCACCCGCCATATGCTTGGTCTGTTCCAGGGGATTCCGGGCGCGCGTCAGTGGCGCCGCTACCTGAGCGAGAATGCGCATAAAGCCGGTGCCGATATTGAGGTGCTGGAACATGCGCTGCGACTGGTGGCAGACAAGCGATAACTTTCGCTAAAAGTTCGTCAAATTCACCACGCCCTGCGAACGTTCGCGGGGCGTTTTGCTTTAATAACAACAGTTTAATACTGGCATGATTCTTGTAATGCTGAATGCATTACTCAGGAACTCGTGAGAGAGCACCATGCTGGAACTACTTTTTGTGATTGGCTTTTTTGTCATGCTGTTAGCGACAGGCGTTTCGCTGCTCGGCATTCTGGCGGCTATCGTGGTGGCGACGGTGGTCATGTTTATTGGCGGACTGTTTGCGCTGACGATCAAACTGTTGCCGTGGCTACTGCTGGCCATTGCGGTCGTGTGGGTGATTCGGGCGATTAAAGCGCCAAAAGTGCCCAGTTATCAGCGCAATAACCGCTTCCGTTACTAAGGTATTGAGGGGTTCGTCACATACTTGTAACTTTTCCGGCGGCATGGCTTAGAACAGAATAGGATTTAGTTATCGAATCTGTCACTATGACTGCCGTTAAAGAATTCATCGAGCTGTACCCTACATACAGCCGAACTAAAAAAAGAAAGGGCTTCCCACGGGAAGCCCAATTTCTTTTTGGGACTCAGGGAATTAACAAGCTCGACCCCTGCGTCGCCCGGCTCTCCAGCACCTCATGCGCGCGCTGCGCATCGGTCAGCGCGAATTTTTGCGCATCTGACACCTCCACTTTGATGACGCCGCTGGCGATCAGCGAGAACAGCTCGTTGCTGGCTTCCTCAAGTTCTTCCCGGTTGGTGATGTATCCTTGCAGGGAAGGGCGAGTCACATACAGCGAACCTTTCTGGTTCAGTATGCCGAGGTTAACGCCGGTTACCGCGCCTGACGCATTGCCGAAGCTGACCATCAGACCACGGCGCTGCAGACAGTCCAGCGACGCTTCCCACGTGTCTTTCCCCACCGAGTCATACACCACGCGCACTTTTTTGCCGCTGGTGATCTCCTTCAGCCGCTCAACAATGCTCTCTTCACGGTAGTTAATCACCTGCCAGGCGCCCGCCTGCAGCGCGCGCTGCGCTTTTTGTGCATTTCCGACGGTGCCGATAAGCTTCGCGCCCAGTGCCTTTGCCCACTGACAGGCGATGAGCCCGACGCCACCCGCTGCGGCATGGAACAGGAACTGCTCGTCGGGTTTAATTTCATAGGTTTTGCGCAGCAGGTAGTAAACCGTCAGGCCTTTCAGGAACGAGGCCGCCGCCTGCTCAAAGGAGATGGCGTTAGGCAGCAGGGCGGCTTTATCCGCCGGAACGTTGTGGACGGAGCTGTAAGCGCCCAGCGCAGACTGCGCGTATACCACGCGATCGCCCTCTTTAATATGCTTAACCGCGCTGCCCACTTTAACGACGACACCGGCTGCCTCGGTGCCCAGGCCGCTCGGCATTGACGGCGGCGGGTAGAGACCGCCGCGAATATAGGTGTCGATGTAGTTAATGCCGATGGCTTTGTTTTCAACCTGCACTTCGTTTTCGCCAGGCGCGGTGGGGGTGAACTCCACCGCTTTCAGTACGTCTGGCCCACCGTGTTTCTGGAATTCAATGCGCGTTGCCATGCTCCCTCCGTAAGAAAAATATGGTAATCTTTCGACCCACTCTTTATCTCGGTAACTCCATTCACTATGGCAGGAAACAAACCCTTCAACAAACAGACTGAACCTCGCGAGCGTGATTTCCAGGTCGCAGGGTTAAAGGTCCCGCCGCACTCGATTGAAGCGGAACAGTCGGTGTTGGGCGGTTTAATGCTGGATAACGAGCGCTGGGACGACGTCGCCGAGCGCGTCGTGGCGGAAGATTTCTACACCCGCCCGCACCGCCACATCTTTACTGAAATGGCGCGTCTGCAGGAATCGGGCAGCCCGATCGACCTGATCACGCTCGCGGAATCACTGGAGCGTCTTGGTCAGCTCGACAGCTGCGGCGGGTTTGCCTATCTGGCGGAACTGTCAAAAAACACGCCTAGTGCGGCGAACATCAGCGCTTATGCCGATATCGTGCGCGAACGTGCCGTCGTCCGCGAGATGATCTCGGTGGCGAATGAGATCGCCGAGGCCGGTTTTGATCCGCAGGGGCGCACCAGCGAAGACCTGCTCGACCTGGCTGAATCCCGCGTCTTTAAAATCGCCGAAAGCCGCGCCAATAAAGACGAAGGCCCAAAAAACATCGCCGATGTCCTCGACGCCACCGTTGCCCGTATTGAACAGCTGTTCCAGCAGCCGCACGACGGTGTGACCGGGGTAAACACCGGCTATGACGATTTGAACAAGAAAACCGCCGGCCTGCAGCCGTCGGATTTGATTATCGTCGCCGCGCGTCCGTCGATGGGTAAAACTACCTTTGCGATGAACCTCGTCGAAAACGCGGCGATGTTGCAGGATAAGCCAGTGCTGATCTTCAGCCTTGAGATGCCCTCCGAGCAGATTATGATGCGTTCTCTGGCGTCGCTGTCGCGCGTAGATCAGACCCGCATTCGTACCGGCCAGCTTGATGATGAAGACTGGGCGCGCATCTCCGGCACCATGGGCATTCTGCTGGAAAAACGTAACATCTATATCGATGACTCGTCCGGCCTGACGCCGACGGAAGTGCGCTCCCGCGCGCGCCGTATCGCCCGTGAACACGGTGGCATCGGCCTCATCATGATCGACTACCTTCAGCTGATGCGCGTCCCGTCGCTTTCCGACAACCGTACGCTTGAAATTGCGGAGATTTCCCGCTCGCTCAAGGCGTTAGCCAAAGAGCTGCACGTACCGGTAGTCGCGCTGTCGCAGCTGAACCGCTCTCTGGAACAACGTGCCGACAAGCGCCCGGTCAACTCTGACCTGCGTGAGTCCGGCTCCATCGAGCAGGATGCCGACTTAATTATGTTTATCTACCGTGATGAGGTTTATCACGAGAACAGCGACCTGAAAGGGATCGCCGAAATTATTATTGGTAAACAACGTAACGGCCCAATCGGGACGGTGCGTCTGACCTTTAACGGACAGTGGTCGCGTTTCGACAACTATGCCGGTCCTCAATATGATGATGAGTAATTTCTAAGGAATTCAAATGCAAGCGGCAACTGTTGTTATTAACCGCCGCGCTCTGCGACACAACCTGCAACGTCTGCGTGAACTGGCGCCTGCCAGCAAGCTCGTTGCAGTCGTGAAAGCGAACGCTTACGGACACGGTCTTCTTGAGACCGCGCGAACGCTCCCCGATGCCGACGCCTTTGGCGTCGCCCGTCTTGAAGAAGCCCTCCGCCTGCGCGCGGGCGGTATTACTCAACCCATACTGCTCCTCGAAGGCTTTTTCGAAGCCAGCGATCTGCCGACCATTGCTGACCAGCATCTGCACACGGCGGTACATAACGAAGAACAGCTAACCGCACTCGAAACCGCCGAACTGAGCGAGCCGGTGACCGTCTGGATGAAGCTCGATACGGGCATGCACCGTCTTGGCGTGCGTCCGGAAAGCGCGGAAGCGTTTTATCAGCGTTTATGCCGGTGCAAAAACGTGCGTCAGCCGGTGAATATCGTCAGCCACTTCGCCCGTGCCGATGAGCCCGAGTGCGGTGCGACCGAGCGGCAGCTGGATATCTTTAACACCTTCTGCGAAGGCAAGCCGGGGATGCGCTCGATTGCGGCATCCGGCGGGATTCTGCTGTGGCCGCAGTCGCATTTCGACTGGGCGCGACCAGGCATTATTCTCTACGGCGTGTCGCCGCTGGAGAACAAACCCTGGGGGCCGGACTTTGGCTTCCAGCCGGTCATGTCGCTGGTCTCTAACCTGATTGCCGTGCGTGACCATAAAGCGGGTGAGCCTGTGGGCTACGGCGGTACCTGGACCAGCGAGCGTGATACCCGTCTCGGCGTGGTGGCGATGGGTTATGGTGACGGCTATCCGCGCGCCGCACCGTCGGGTACGCCGGTTCTGGTCAACGGTCGCGAGGTGAAGATTGTTGGCCGCGTGGCGATGGACATGATTTGTGTCGATCTGGGGCCTGAAGCCCAGGATAAGCCCGGCGACGATGTCGTGATGTGGGGCGAGGGGCTGCCCGTCGAACGCATTGCTGAAATTACGAAAGTGAGTGCTTACGAACTCATCACGCGCCTGACGTCAAGGGTGGCGATGAAGTACATCGACTAACATTTCATTCCAGGGAAGGATAATGTCCCCTTCAGAAATCGCGGCTTGTCTGGCCTATGCGCTCTCCGTCTGGCTGGCCGCCAGAAATAACATCCATACGTGGTGGATTGGCATCATAGGCAGCGGGCTTTATGCCTGGGTCTTTTATTCTGTGCAGCTTTATGCTGACGTTACGCTTCAATTCTTCTTCATTGTTACGAGCATAACCGGCTGGTTGCACTGGCTTAAAGGCAACCATGGAGAGGTATTGCCTGTTCGTCGTACCAAACCGGGGCATTTCTTGATGCTCCTGGCCTGTGCCGTGAGCGTGGCGGCGGTGTATGGACTGATATTGCATCTCTATACGAATGCCTGGGCTCCCTGGCTGGATTCCATCATTTTGACATTCAGCGTTCTTGCTCAGTTTATGCTGATGGGACGACGTCTGGAAAACTGGTACGTCTGGATTGCCGTTAACACGCTGGCGGTACCGCTGTATGCGATGAGGGACCTGCATCTGACCGCCGGGTTATATTTGCTATTTTGGTTTAATGCATGGCATGGACTGTATCAGTGGCGTAAGGAGATCCGCGCGCAATGAAGCGTTATGCCAGCGGCCTGGTTGTGGGCAAATTTGCACCTTTGCATTCAGGGCATGAAGCGCTTATCAATGCGGCTCTTGAGCAGTGCGAGACGGTCTGTATCATCAGCTATTCGTCGCCGGAAATACGCGGTTACGAACCTGAAAAGCGGCTTAACTGGTTAACAACGCGCTTCCCGCAATGTCGCCACCTCGTGCTTTCGCCGCAAGTGTTGGCTTCATATGGCCTTGCGCCACCTCCAACGAATGACGCTGATGACGATCTTCACCGTCACTATGTTGCAACGCTATGTGAGGACATTTTGCATAGTCAGCCAGAGGCGGTATTTACTGCCGAAGACTATGGAGACGGGTTTGCTAGTGTGTTGAGCCAACGTTTCGGACGACCGGTTGCGCACGTTCGTCTCCAGCGTCCACTGGGACCTGATGCCCCTTCGGGAACGCGCATACGTTCTGATGTTCATCGTTATCGTAAGATGATGTCCTCAGAGGTGTACCGAAGCTTTGTTTTTCGTATCTGCTTATTAGGTGGAGAATCGACGGGCAAAAGCACGCTAGCAAAGGCACTGGCGCAGACGCTAAACGCCCCGTACGTTGCAGAATATGGTCGTGAACACTGGGAAGCAATGAATGGTGTACTTGAACTGGAGGATTTGCTGCATATAGCCCAAGAGCAAGTGCGTCGAGAAGAATTATCCTGTATAGCGCCCTATCTGGTGTGCGATACGTCACCTTTAACGACCTTGTTTTACACGCTCGATCAGTTTGGCAGCGCGCCGCAGGCATTAATTGAGTTAGCCGAACGCGACTATTCTCTGGTCGTACTCTGCGGGGATGAATTTCCCTTTGTGCAGGATGGTACCCGCCAGAATGAGGCGTTTCGTCATCGGCAGCAAGCGTGGTATGAAGCGGAGCTGTCACAGCGAAATATCCCCTTTTTGCGAGTGCAGGGTCCACTCTCTGCGCGAATCGATCAAATTTGCCGATATATCCAGGGGCTGGCCTGATATCGCTCTCGACCTTCTCCTGCTTCCGGTTTATTGTTGAAATCCCTGCCTCATCGAATTCCGGAGAACCATCGCGTGTTTCAGAAAGTTGACGCCTATGCCGGCGACCCTATCCTCTCCTTAATGGAGCGTTTCAAAGAAGATCCTCGCAGCGACAAAGTGAACCTCAGCATCGGTCTGTATTACAACGAGGATGGCATCATTCCTCAGTTAAAAGCCGTTGCCGAAGCCGAAGCGCGTCTGAATGCTGTTCCACACGGTGCTTCTCTTTATCTGCCGATGGAAGGGTTAAACGCCTACCGCAACACCATCGCTCCGCTGTTATTCGGTGCCGATCACGCGGTGCTCGCGCAAAAACGCGTGGCGACCATCCAGACGCTGGGCGGCTCGGGTGCGCTGAAAGTGGGTGCAGACTTCCTGAAAAAATACTTCCCGGATTCAGGCGTGTGGGTCAGTGACCCGACGTGGGAAAACCACGTTGCGATCTTCGAGGGCGCAGGTTTCAGCGTGGCGACCTATCCGTGGTTCGACAGCGAAACGAACGGCGTGCGCGTCGAAGCACTGCTGGAAAAACTGAACACCCTGCCGGCGCGCAGCATTGTGCTGCTGCATCCATGCTGCCATAACCCGACCGGGGCGGATCTCACCAACGCCCAGTGGGATGCGGTGATTGAGGTACTGAAGGCCCGCGACCTGATTCCGTTCCTCGACATTGCCTACCAGGGCTTTGGCGCGGGCATGGAAGAAGATGCTTACGCCATCCGCGCCGTGGCCAGCGCAGGTCTGCCAGCGCTGGTAAGTAACTCCTTCTCTAAAATCTTCTCCCTGTACGGTGAACGCGTTGGCGGTCTGTCCGTGGTCTGTGAAGACGCCGAAGCGGCGGGTCGCGTGCTCGGCCAGCTGAAGGCGACGGTGCGCCGTATTTACTCCAGCCCGCCAAACTTTGGTGCGCAGGTGGTGGCGACGGTTCTCGGCGACGAACAGCTGAAAGCGTCCTGGCTTGCCGAAGTGGAAGCGATGCGTAAGCGCATCCTGTCCATGCGTCAGGAGCTGGTTAACGTGCTGAAAGAGGCCGTGCCGGGACATAACTTCGACTATCTGCTCAAGCAGCGCGGGATGTTCAGCTATACCGGACTGAGCGCGGCGCAGGTCGATCGCCTGCGCGAAGAGTTCGGCGTTTACCTGATCGCCAGCGGCCGTATGTGCGTGGCGGGACTGAATGCCAGCAACGTTCATCGCGTGGCGCAGGCGTTTGCTGCTGTGATGTAAGTACTTACTATTCGCTTCCCCCTCTCCCTGTAGGAGAGGGGCGGGGTGAGGGCATCTGGCCGCACAAAAACCTTGCCCGGCGCTTTGTGATCGTCTTCTTTTTATTCAGCTTCATAAGCAAAAACTCCTTCCCTTCACCTCCCGCTGGGGTTATGGTCGGATAGTTTTTTGATCATCTACTCAAATTAAAACGATAACAAACTGAATATTCAGGGGAAAATATGCGCAAGATCACACTGGCGCTCAGCGCCGCCTGCTTATTGTTCTCGCTTAATAGCGCCGTCGTCGCGCGAGCTTCTGCCCCGACGCCGCTTTACACCGGCACCACCGCCGCCATTCTCGCCGAGCAGGCACCCATTCACTGGGTTTCCGTGGCCCAAATCGAAAACAGCCTGATCGGCCGCCCGCCAATGGCCGTGGGTTTTGACATTGACGATACAGTGCTGTTCTCAAGTCCCGGCTTCTGGCGCGGGAAGAAAACGTATTCACCCGACAGCGAAGCGTATCTGAAGAACCCGGAATTCTGGGAAAAAATGAATAACGGTTGGGACGAATTCAGCATCCCGAAAGAGGTTGCCCGTGCGCTTATTGCCATGCACGTGAAGCGCGGTGACAGCATCTACTTTGTTACCGGCCGCAGTCAGACCAAAACCGAAACCGTCTCTAAAACGCTGCAGGATGATTTCCAGATCCCGGCAACCAGCATGAATCCGGTCATTTTTGCCGGTGACAAAGAAGGGCAAAACACCAAAACCCAGTGGCTGGAAAAGAAAAATATCAAAGTATTCTACGGCGATTCGGATAACGACATCACCGCCGCGCATGACGTGGGAGCCAGAGGGATCAGGGTGTTGCGCGCCTCTAACTCGACCTATCGACCGCTTCCGATGGCCGGAAAGTTTGGCGAAGAGGTGATCGTCAATTCGGAGTATTAAGTGCATGGCAGCGGGTTTGACTCTTTTTTAATCAAATCTCGCTGCTGCGGGTTTTACCTTTCGTCTTCTTGCTGCACACTTAGAAAGATTCATCTTTCATCACGGAGCAGCACATGTGGTATCAACAGACCCTGACCTTAAGCGCTAAACCACGCGGATTTCACCTGGTGACGGATGAAGTCATCGGGCAACTCCGCGACCTGTCGCGGGTGAAAACGGGTTTGCTGCATCTGCTGCTTCAGCACACGTCCGCCTCTCTCACGCTTAATGAAAATTGCGATCCCACCGTCCGGTCCGACATGGAGCACCATTTTCTGAAGAGCGTCCCGGACAACGCGCCTTACGAGCATGACTATGAGGGGGCGGACGATATGCCTTCGCATATTAAATCCTCCCTGCTGGGCGTATCGTTGATGCTGCCGGTTCACAACGGGCGGTTGCTGTTGGGAACGTGGCAGGGGATCTGGCTGGGAGAGCATCGCATTCACGGTGGTTCGCGTAAAATTATCGCCACGCTACAAGGGGAATAAAGATGACAATTTCGGAGATACTTCAGTACTGCATGAGCAAGCCCGGCGCGGAGCAGAGCGTTCATAGCGACTGGAAAGCCACGCAGATTAAAGTGGGTGATGTCCTGTTTGCGATGGTGAAAGAGGTGGAAGGCCGTCCGGCGGCGTCGCTGAAAACCAGCCCTGAACTGGCGGATTTGCTACGTCAACAGCATGATGACGTGAGGCCGAGCAAGCACCTTAATAAGGCGCACTGGAGCACCGTCTATCTGGATGGATCGATTCCAGGCTCGCAGATCTACTACCTGGTGGATGCGTCCTATCAGCAGGCGGTTGAGCTGCTGCCGGAAACCACCCGACAGCAACTCTCCGTGTGACAATTACAGCAACGGTTTAAGGAAGCGCGCGGTGTGCGAGGCTTCGCACTCTGCAACGGTCTCTGGCGTACCGGAGACGAGAATTTCACCGCCGCCGCTGCCGCCTTCCGGGCCGAGATCGACAATCCAGTCCGCGGTTTTAATCACGTCCAGGTTATGTTCGATGACCACGATAGTGTTGCCCTGATCGCGCAGCTGATGCAGAACCTCGAGCAGCTGCTGGATGTCGGCAAAGTGCAGGCCCGTAGTCGGCTCGTCCAGAATGTAGAGCGTCTGACCGGTGCCGCGTTTTGACAGCTCACGCGCCAGCTTCACGCGCTGCGCTTCACCGCCGGACAGCGTGGTTGCCGACTGCCCCAGACGAATGTAGGTCAGGCCTACGTCCATCAACGTCTGCAGCTTACGCGCCAGCGCAGGGACGGCGTCAAAGAACTCGCGCGCCTCTTCGATGGTCATGTCCAGCACTTCGTGGATGGTCTTGCCTTTGTACTTAATCTCCAGCGTTTCGCGGTTATAGCGTTTGCCTTTGCACTGATCGCACGGCACGTAGATATCCGGCAGGAAGTGCATCTCAACCTTGATCACGCCGTCGCCCTGGCACGCTTCGCAGCGGCCGCCACGCACGTTAAAGCTGAAGCGTCCTGGCGTATAGCCGCGGGAGCGCGCTTCCGGCACGCCGGCAAACAGTTCACGTACGGGCGTGAAGACGCCGGTATAGGTTGCCGGGTTAGAGCGCGGGGTACGGCCAATCGGGCTCTGGTCAATGTCGATAACTTTATCGAAATGCTCCAGCCCCTGGATGTCGCGGTACGGTGCAGGCTCGGCCAGCGTCGCGCCGTTCAGCGCCGTCTGCGCAATCGGGAACAGCGTATCGTTGATCAGCGTCGATTTACCGGAACCGGACACGCCGGTGATACAGGTAAACAGGCCAACCGGCAGCGTCAGGGTGACGTCTTTCAGGTTGTTGCCGCGCGCGCCGGTCAGCTTCAGCACTTTTTCCGGATCTGCCGCTACGCGCTGTTTCGGCACTTCAATCTTGCGCTTGCCGCTCATGAACTGGCCGGTCAGCGATTCGGGTACCGCCATAATGTCCTTCAGCGTCCCTTCCGCGACTACCTGACCGCCGTGCACGCCAGCGCCTGGGCCAATGTCGATGACGTGGTCAGCCGCGCGGATCGCATCTTCATCGTGCTCGACCACAATTACCGTGTTGCCGAGGTTGCGCAGGTGAACCAGCGTCCCGAGCAGGCGCTCGTTGTCGCGCTGGTGCAGGCCGATGGACGGCTCATCCAGCACGTACATCACGCCTACCAGACCCGCACCAATCTGGCTCGCCAGACGGATACGCTGGGCTTCACCGCCGGAGAGCGTTTCTGCCGAGCGGGAAAGCGTCAGGTAGTTCAGGCCGACGTTCACCAGGAACTTCAGGCGATCGCCGATCTCTTTCAGCACTTTTTCGGCAATTTTCGCGCGCTGGCCGGAGAGCTTCAGGTTGTTGAAGAAGTCCATCGCATGGCCGATGCTCATGTCTGAGATGGTCGGCAGCGCGGTGTTTTCCACAAACACGTGGCGCGCTTCGCGACGCAGACGCGTGCCCTCACAGGTGGCGCAGGAGCGGTTGCTGATGAACTTTGCCAGCTCCTCGCGCACCGCGCTGGATTCGGTCTCTTTGTAGCGGCGCTCCATGTTGTGCAGCACCCCTTCGAACGGGTGGCGACGCACGGAGGTATCGCCGCGATCGTTCATATACTTGAACTCGATGTTCTCTTTGCCGGAACCGAACAGGATCACTTTGTGCACGTTCGGGGTCAGGCTCGCCCACGGGGCTTCGACGTCGAACTTATAGTGCTCTGCCAGCGATTTCAGCATCTGGAAGTAGTAGAAGTTACGCTTGTCCCAGCCGCGAATGGCGCCGCCCGCCAGCGACAGTTCCGGGTTCTGAATCACGCGGTCCGGGTCGAAATACTGCTGGACGCCCAGGCCGTCACAGGTCGGGCACGCGCCCGCCGGGTTGTTGAATGAGAACAGGCGCGGTTCCAGCTCGCGCATGCTGTAGCCGCAAATCGGGCAGGCGAAGTTGGCGGAGAAGAGCAGCTCTTCCGCTTTTGGGTCGTCCATGTCGGAGACCACGGCCGTGCCGCCAGAAAGTTCCAGCGCCGTTTCAAAGGATTCCGCCAGGCGCGTGGCGAGATCGTCGCGCACCTTAAAGCGGTCAATCACCACCTCGATGGTGTGCTTCTTCTGCAGCTCCAGCTTTGGCGGATCGGACAGGTCGCACACCTCGCCGTCGATACGGGCGCGGATATAGCCCTGGCTTGCCAGGTTTTCCAGCGTTTTGGTGTGTTCGCCTTTTCGCTCTTTAATGATCGGCGCCAGCAGCATCAGGCGTTTGCCTTCCGGCTGCGACAGCACGTTATCCACCATCTGGCTGACGGTCTGGGCCGCCAGCGGGACGTCGTGGTCCGGGCAGCGCGGCTCGCCCACGCGGGCATACAGCAGACGCAGGTAGTCATGAATTTCGGTAATGGTACCGACCGTTGAACGCGGGTTATGCGAGGTGGACTTCTGCTCAATAGAGATAGCAGGGGACAACCCTTCAATGTGGTCGACATCCGGTTTTTCCATCAGCGACAGGAACTGACGCGCGTACGCAGAGAGCGATTCAACGTAACGACGCTGTCCTTCGGCATACAAAGTGTCGAAAGCCAGTGAGGATTTGCCAGACCCCGAAAGCCCGGTCACGACAATGAGTTTGTCGCGAGGGATTATGAGGTTGATATTCTTGAGATTGTGGGTGCGGGCGCCCCGAACTTCGATCTTATCCATTCACCTTTCCCGGTTGGAACACGGATTGCCTGATTTGTTTGAAGGACAAACGGCTGTCAGAAACGGCTAATTATGACACAATTTGACCTGTTTGAATATACAGTATTGGAATGCATTTTCTGATTGGCTGTGTAACAATGTGGAGTTGCGAGAGAACTCTGGAACGTGCTACGCAACTATCAAAGTGCAGCATGGAAATGGTACACTCGCGCGTTTACACTATTAAGAAACGTATTCAGGAGACACGAACATGGCCAGCAGAGGCGTAAACAAGGTGATTCTCGTCGGTAATCTGGGCCAGGACCCGGAAGTACGCTACATGCCGAGTGGTGGCGCAGTTGCCAACATTACGCTGGCTACTTCCGAATCCTGGCGTGATAAAGCGACCGGTGAGATGAAAGAGCAGACCGAATGGCACCGCGTTGTGCTGTTTGGCAAACTGGCCGAAGTGGCCGGTGAGTATCTGCGTAAAGGTTCTCAGGTCTATATCGAAGGCCAGCTGCGTACCCGCAAATGGACCGATCAGTCCGGTGCTGAGAAGTACACCACGGAAGTCGTGGTCAACGTGGGCGGTACCATGCAGATGCTGGGTGGCCGTCAGGGCGGTGGCGCACCGGCTGGCGGCGGTCAGAGCCAGCAGCAGGGCGGTTGGGGTCAGCCTCAGCAGCCGCAGGGCGGCAACCAGTTCAGCGGCGGCGCGCAGTCTCGTCCGCAGCAGCAGTCTGCTCCGGCGCCGTCTAACGAACCGCCAATGGATTTCGACGACGACATTCCGTTCTGATTTCCGCGTGCTGAAAACAAAAAACCCAGACTATCGTCTGGGTTTTTTTATTCCGTCAGGGATCAGGTAATCACCATCGGCCAGTCTGGCGGCGTGTGGCTCATCGCCTCAACCATCACCACTTTAATATTTTCCCAGACGGCGGCGATATCCAGCAGGGTGATGCCAAGCAGACCCGTTGCAAACCAGCAGGCTGCACCCAGCCCCAGCAGGGTGCTGATGACAGCAAGACCCGCATAGTCAGATTTACGAAACTGAATATTCAGCGTGCTGGCTAAAAACATCAGTACCGCACTCAACAAAGGCCAGCGCAGGAGAACCATGCTGGTAGTAATGGTTGCCATAAAACCCATCCTCTACAAAACAGACGAACTGAATGAAACGGTGTTTCTCGTTACAAAATATGTGTGAACTATATCACATTTGTTGATTTATTCGCCAGTGTCTGAGCGATCAAAAAAGAGGATTTTATTCTTCAGAAAAGGCGATTGCGCGGGTTGGTTCGGCCTTCGGCGCACGAGGAGGTGGGCACACAGCGTGCCGGAAACGCACATCGGGCAGGTGGTGATACCGCAAATTCGGTTTTTATAAGAGGGACGTTATTCTCACCCAATCCTGAAAATATTGTGGTGAAGGCTGACTATTTATAAATCAACGAACACAATGCCTCCGAGCAAATAGTATAAAACGTCCCGATGAAGTTGTACTTTTTTCATGCTGTCAGACGTTTGGCTTAATCAACGATCGTCTGTTGTGTTATCTTCCCGTCAGCCCTAACGGGCTGGATAATTATTTTCCTTAATTGAAACGGAACGAATACTTACAGTTTAACTTACGGGAAAATATTATCGGCATAACGAAATTTAAGATTTTTAATACTAAAAGTCAGTTGCTAACTTCGCATGATTCATGCAACGTAATCACCTGTTTAACAAAGCATCCGGCCTTCATTACTACAGGCGTACAACATGCAGGGATATAGGGCGGGAAATGAATCGTAGCGCGCGGCGCAAAATGCTCAGGGTGGTAGGGATCATCATGGTAGTTATGCTGCCGGTGATGCTTGCGCTATGGTTTGCCCAGCTACGAGCCGTTTCTGAAACAAGCGCCCAGCTACGCACATTTGCTGAACTGGCTTTAGACAAAACAGAGCTGGTTATTCAACAGGTTGAGCTGGCCAGGGACGAGGCGGTAAAATATCAGGGCGAGCTTTGCACGCCGGGACACCGTCAATATATGCTGAACGTTGTTCGTGGCCGCCTGTTTGTCGCCGATTTAATTTACGCTGAAGGTCAGAATTTTCTTTGTTCGACCGTTTTTACACCGGATCACCCCTACGCCATTCCTGTCGCTAATTACACGCGTAAACCTGACGTCGCTATCTATTATTATCGCGACACCCCATTTTATACTGGCTATAAAATGACATATATGCAGCGCGGAAATTATGTGGTTGTCGTCAACCCGCTTTCATACAGCGAAGTCATGTCCGCGGATCATTCTCTCTCCTGGGGTGTGTACGACACGGTAACCAATGCTTTCTTTTCCGTCAGCCAGAAAGCCAATGTTTCTTTATTAAATTCGATGATTCGGGATAAGGAATCGGTATTTCAAAAAGATAACCGCTTTTATACGATCGTAACATCTCCCAAAAGACCGATTGCGGCCATTGTCTCGACATCAAATAAACGCTTTTATGAAACGCTTTATCACCAGGCGACGTTGACGCTGCCGCTGGGCATGATCTGCAGCATTATTATTTTGCTGGTATGGTCCCGTACCCATCGTGAGCTTAATTCGCCGGGGCGCTTACTGCACCGCGCGCTGAACAAACGACAGCTTTGCGTCCACTATCAGCCGATTATTGATATTAAGAATAACCAGTGTGTGGGCGCGGAGGCGCTGTTACGCTGGCCTGGCTTTAACGGGCAGGTGATGAGCCCGGCTGAGTTTATCCCGCTGGCGGAAAGTGAGGGAATGAGCGAGCGGATTACGGACTATGTCGTTGAGGAGGTGTTCAACGATCTGGGTCATTTCCTGGCCGAGCATCCGCATCTCTATATTTCGATTAACCTGTCGGCCACGGACTTCCACTCCTCGCGGCTGATCGCCATGATTTCCGAAAAGGCCCGCCACTACGCGGTCCGTGCGCAGCAAATCAAAATAGAAGTGACGGAACGCGGTTTTATCGATGTGCCAAAAACCACGCCGGTGATTCAGGCTTTCCGTCAGGCGGGTTATGAAGTCGCGATCGATGATTTCGGTACCGGCTACTCGAACCTGCACAACCTCTACTCGCTGAACGTGGATATTCTGAAAATCGATAAATCGTTTATCGATACCTTAACGACCAACAGTACCAGCCACCTGATCGCCGAGCATATTATCGAGATGGCGCAAAGCCTGCGGCTGAAAACCATTGCGGAAGGGGTAGAGACGGCAGAGCAGGTGAGCTGGCTGTTGAAGCGCGGCGTCCAGTTTTGTCAGGGATGGCACTTCGCGAAAGCGATGCCGCCCCAGGAATTTATGACCTGGCAGCAGCAGCCTTTGCACTGAGGGTGATTAATTCAACTGGTGGCGATAGTCGCTCGGCGTGCGGTCAAACTCGCGGCGAAACACGCGGGAAAAGGTTTGTTGCGACACATAGCCAAGGTCCATCGCGATATCAAAAATGGGCCGCTGCGTGGAGCG
The DNA here is from genome assembly GCF_047530595.1 of Enterobacter sp. 01-M-02-SI-ECC. Classification (NCBI taxonomy): domain Bacteria; kingdom Pseudomonadati; phylum Pseudomonadota; class Gammaproteobacteria; order Enterobacterales; family Enterobacteriaceae; genus Enterobacter; species Enterobacter sp. 01-M-02-SI-ECC. Next base: position 88,854 of record NZ_JBLKCZ010000014.1, read on the forward strand.
TAGCGCCTGTGCCGCCAGCAGCAGTCTGCGCTGGCGAATGTACTCGCCCAGCGTCTGATGCATGACCGTGCGGAACATTCTCTGTAAATACCATTTCGAATAGCCCGACTTTTTAGCGACCACATCAATGTTCAACGGTTGGTCGATATGTTCATCAATCCATTCAATAAGCGTCTGAATAATCTGCTGATGCGACATAAGGTTGCCCCTCTGTAGATACAACTATCTCGGTTAATTCGTCGTTTTCTCTGCGGGCGAGTATAATTCCTCAAGTTAACTTGAGGTAAAGAGGTTTTATGGAAAAGAGATTGCCGCGAATTAAAGCGCTGTTAACCCCCGGCGAAGTGGCAAAGCGAAGCGGCGTTGCGGTATCGGCGCTCCACTTCTATGAAAGCAAAGGGTTAATTAAAAGCATCCGCAACGGCGGCAACCAGCGCCGCTATACCCGAGACGTGCTCCGCTACGTGGCGATTATCAAAATTGCGCAACGAATCGGAATCCCCCTGGCCACCATCGGCGAGGCGTTTGGCGTGCTGCCTGAAGGGCATACGCTGAGCCCGAAAGAGTGGAAAGAGCTGTCGTCCCAGTGGCGTGAAGAGCTGGACCGGCGTATTCATACGCTGGTCGTCCTGCGTGATGAGCTGGACGGTTGTATCGGCTGCGGCTGCCTGTCGCGTAGCGATTGTCCGTTGCGTAACCCCGGCGACAGGCTGGGCGAGCAGGGGACGGGGGCGCGGCTGCTGGAAGAGGATTGAGTTTGTGCGGCCGGCAAAAAGCATAATAAAGAACTAAAGCGCCACATAAGGGCGCTTTAGTTTTTCCCGGTCTTTGCCTTTCACTCTATCCCGCTGGTTCACGGGAGGGTTTCCCCCGACATCAGCACCCCTCAGTGTCGAGCTGGTTGGGGAGGTTCCGGATTGTGCTGACACTTTAATTCTATGCAAGACCCGTTTTTTCGCCAGCCTCACCGACCGTTTTTTAGACGAATTTTTTTCGCGGTGTTGTTCAATTTTCTATAGTTAAAAAGTATGAATAACAGGAGAAAGCCATGCTCACGGTACACCACCTTAACCAGTCGCGCTCGCACCGCGCGATCTGGGCGCTGGAAGAACTCGGCCTGCCTTATGAGATCGTCCACTACCAGCGCGAAAAGAACATGCTGGCGCCGGAGGCTCTTAAAAAGGTGCATCCGTTGGGCAAATCGCCGGTCATCGAAGATAACGGACTGATTCTTGCGGAGTCTGGCGCAATTCTGGAATATCTGCAGGAAACGTACGATGCCGAGTCTCGGCTTAAGCCTTTGGATCCCGCGCATAAGGTGCAATACCGCTTCTGGCTGCATTACGCCGAAGGATCGCTGATGCCGCTGCTGTTAATGAAGCTGGTCTTCAACAGCCTCGGCAAGCCGCCGGTGCCGTTTGGTATCAGAACCCTGGGCAAAGCGCTGGGGCAGGGGGTGCAGAAAGCGTATCTCAACCGTCAGCTGGAGACCCATGCGCGCTTTATTGAGTCACATCTTGCCGAAAACAGCTGGTTTGCCGGGGATTCGCTCAGCATGGCCGATATCCAGATGAGCTTTCCGATCTTTGCGCTGCTGGCGCGCGGCGGTATCGCTAATCTGCCGCATATTCAGGCATGGAAGGCAAAAGTTGAGAACACCCCAGGCTGGCAAAGAACCCTGGAACAAGGTGGACCGTTATCTATTCCCGGTGAGGACTGAAATGTAAACAAATTGCGCATAGACGATAACGTTTGCGCATCCTCTGTTTATTTCTTCAGCGTCATAAGTGAATTTTAGAGAAAAACGAGAAAGTTCAGTTGAAAAGGGCGGGGATTACGCTAGATAATCGTTTGCCTTAATTTGACCACCCGTTTGTAAGCGCGGAGCTAAACGTTTGCTTTTTTTGTGACGCCCTTTCGTCACAAACGCAACACAAGGATTTGACGTTCAGCTGGCAGTGGCGTCTCCACCTCGCTTACAAACTTCCTAAAAAACTCTCAGGGGATGTTTTCTATGTCTACGCCATCTGCGCGTACTGGCGGTTCACTTGACGCCATGTTTAAAATTTCGGCCCGCGGCAGCACCGTGCGCCAGGAAATTGTTGCCGGTTTGACAACGTTTCTGGCGATGGTTTATTCCGTCATCGTTGTGCCGGGCATGCTGGGCAAAGCAGGCTTCCCGCCAGCGGCCGTCTTTGTGGCGACCTGCCTCGTGGCCGGCGTGGGCTCCATCGTGATGGGCCTGTGGGCGAACCTGCCGCTGGCGATTGGTTGCGCCATCTCTCTGACCGCGTTTACCGCGTTCAGCTTGGTGCTGGGACAGCACATCAGCGTACCGGTTGCGCTGGGTGCCGTGTTCCTGATGGGTGTGCTGTTTACCGTGATTTCGGCGACCGGCATCCGTAGCTGGATTTTGCGCAACCTGCCGCAGGGCGTGGCGCACGGTACCGGCATCGGTATCGGCCTGTTCCTGTTGCTGATCGCCGCCAACGGCGTCGGTCTGGTCATCAAGAACCCGCTGGACGGTCTGCCGGTGGCGCTGGGCCACTTCGCCAGCTTCCCGGTGATTATGTCGCTGATCGGCCTGGCGGTGATTATCGGTCTGGAAAAACTGAAAGTCCCGGGCGGCATTCTGCTGACCATTATCGGTGTATCCATCGTCGGCCTGATTTTCGATCCAACCGTACACTTCTCCGGTATCTTCGCCATGCCGTCGCTGAGCGATGACAAAGGCAACTCCCTGATTGGCAGCCTGGATATCGTTGGCGCGCTGAACCCGGTGATCCTGCCAAGCGTGCTGGCGCTGGTCATGACCGCCGTGTTTGACGCGACCGGTACCATTCGTGCGGTGGCCGGTCAGGCGAACCTGCTGGATAAAGACGGTCAGATTATTGACGGCGGCAAAGCGCTGACCACTGACTCCCTGAGCAGCGTCTTCTCTGGTCTGGTGGGCGCGGCGCCTGCGGCGGTGTACATCGAGTCCGCAGCGGGTACGGCGGCAGGCGGTAAAACCGGCCTGACGGCGATCACCGTCGGCGTGCTGTTCATGCTGATCCTGTTCCTCTCTCCGCTCTCCTATCTGGTTCCGGCGTATGCGACCGCGCCAGCGCTGATGTACGTTGGCCTGCTGATGCTGAGCAACGTGGCGAAAATCGACTTTGCGGATTTCGTGGACGCCATGTCTGGCCTGATCACCGCGGTCTTCATCGTCCTGACCTGTAACATCGTGACCGGCATTATGATTGGCTTCGCGTCGCTGGTGATTGGTCGTCTGGTCTCCGGTGAATGGCGCAAGCTGAACGTTGGCACCGTGATTATCGCCGTTGCGCTGGTAGCGTTCTACGCGGGCGGCTGGGCAATCTAAGTTGTCCATTGATGCGAAAACGGGTGGCTCAGGCCGCCCGTTTTTATTTTCAGGACTCATCCTGTTGCCTTTTGCGTTACTCTGGGGAAGATAGAATAAAAGGCACGACGCCTTCCGGAGTAAATAAGCAACACAGCAAACAGGGAACGCATGGAAATCTTCTTCACAATACTCATCATGACCCTTGTGGTCTCGCTATCCGGGGTGGTTACACGCGTACTGCCCTTTCAGGTCCCCCTGCCATTAATGCAAATTGCCATCGGCGCGCTGCTGGCGTGGCCGACGTTTGGCCTGCACGTGGAATTTGACCCCGAACTGTTCCTCGTGCTGTTTATCCCGCCGCTGCTGTTTGCCGATGGCTGGAAAACGCCCACGCGCGAATTCCTTGAGCACGGGCGCGAGATCTTCGGCCTGGCGCTGGCGCTGGTGGTGGTCACCGTCGTCGGGATTGGTTTTCTGATCTACTGGGCGGTACCGGGTATTCCATTAATACCGGCTTTTGCGCTGGCCGCCGTGCTGTCGCCAACCGATGCCGTGGCGCTGTCCGGCATTGTGGGTGAAGGCCGTATTCCGAAGAAAATCATGGGGATTTTACAGGGTGAGGCGCTGATGAACGACGCCTCCGGCCTGGTTGCCCTGAAGTTTGCCGTGGCCGTTGCGATGGGCACGATGGTGTTTACCGTCGGCGGCGCGACGCTGGAATTCTTCAAGGTGGCGATTGGCGGTATTCTCGCAGGCTTCGTGGTGAGCTGGCTGTATGGCCGCTCATTGCGCTTCCTCAGCCGCTGGGGCGGCGATGAGCCCGCAACGCAGATCGTACTGCTGTTCCTGCTGCCGTTTGCCTCTTATCTGATTGCCGAACATATCGGCGTGTCGGGCATTCTGGCAGCGGTTGCGGCGGGGATGACCATCACCCGTTCCGGCGTAATGCGCCGCGCGCCGCTGGCCATGCGTCTGCGTGCCAACAGCACCTGGGCCATGCTGGAATTTGTCTTTAACGGCATGGTGTTCCTGCTGTTGGGCCTGCAGCTGCCGGGCATTATGGAATCCTCGCTGGTGGCGGCCGAAGCCGATCCGAACGTTGAGGTCTGGATGCTGTTTACCGACATCGTGCTGATCTACATGGCGCTGATGCTGGTGCGTTTCGGCTGGCTGTGGACGATGAAAAACTTCAGCGTACGTTTCCTGAAGAAAAAGCCGATGGAGTTTGGTTCGTGGACAACGCGTGAACTGCTGATCGCCTCTTTTGCGGGCGTACGCGGGGCGATCACCCTTGCCGGTGTACTCTCCATTCCGCTGCTGCTGCCCACGGGCGATGTCTTCCCGGCGCGCTACGAGCTGGTCTTCCTGGCGGCGGGCGTGATTCTGTTCTCCCTGTTTGTCGGCGTGATTATGCTGCCGATTTTACTCCAGCATATTGATGCCGGTGATTCGACCCAGCAGCATAAAGAGGAGCGTATTGCCCGGGCAGCCACCGCCGAAGTGGCAATTGTCGCGATTCAGAAGATGGAAGAGCGTCTGGCCGCGGATGCGGAAGAGAACATCGACAATCAGCTGCTGACGGAAGTCAGTTCCCGCGTGATTGGTAACCTGCGCCGCCGCGCGGACGGGCGTAACGATGTGGAAAGCTCGCTGCAGGAGGAAAACCTGGAGCGCCGGTTCCGCCTGGCGGCGCTGCGCTCAGAGCGCGCCGAGCTGTACCATCTACGCGCCACGCGGCAGATCAGCAACGAAACGCTGCAAAAGCTGCTGCACGATCTGGACCTGCTGGAAGCGCTGCTGATAGAGAATCAGTAGCGCTGTTTTTGCCCCTCACCCTAGCCCTCTCCCCACAGGGGAGAGGGAACCGATCGAGCCCAGGGGTTAGGGTGACCGCACCCAAAACCCCTCACAACACTGCAGCCACGCCTGCGCGCTCTGCGATAAATACACCCCTTCACGCCAGATCATCCCCAGCTGCCAGTGCAGGTCGCTCTCCAGCGGGATCCAGCGCAGCGTGTTTTTATCAAGCCGCTCGCAGATAGGCTGCGGCAGAATCGCAATCCCCACGCCGGCCTGCACCATTGCCGCCAGGAAATCCCACTGTCCGCTGCGCACCGCTATGCGCGGCTTGACGTTATGCTGGTTAAACAGCGTCATCAGCTGGCGGCTGAGAGCGAAGTCTTCGTTGTAGATCAGCAGAGGGTGCTCGCCGAGCAGTTCAGGTCTCACCGAGTCTAACTTCAGCCAGTCGCCGGAGCGGGGAACCAGCACGCACAGCGGGTGGCTAAAGAGCGGAAGCGTCGCCAGACCGCTCTCTTCCTCAACGGGAAGGGCGGTCATTGCCACGTCGAGCTCGCCGTTGGTGACGGCCTGCTGGACGGTTAACCCACCAAACTCCGAAATCTTCAGCTCAACGCCGGGATAACGCTGGCGAAACAGGCTAATCGGCCCGGCCATCATCATCCCCACCATTGGCGGAATGCCGAGGCGAAGGACACCTTTCTTCAGATGATTGATATCGCCCAGCTCTGCTTCCAGCTGGCGAAACTCCGCCAGAATCGCCAGCCCGCGTTCGAACACCACGCGTCCGGTGTCGGTCAGCAGCAGCTTGCGCCCGTCGCGGATCAGCAGGGTACAGTTCAGTTCATCTTCGAGGTTTTTCAGCATCTTGCTGATGGTGGGCTGGGTAACAAACAACTTCTCCGCTGCGCGGGTAAAACTTTGCTGACGAACCACTTCGACAAAATAGCGCAGCGTTCTTATGTCCATGATTATTCCTCGAAACTATACCTTTGATGATTTTAATTCATTTCAGTCCATACCGTGCGCTCTCTATACTGGCGCCTCGTCTCATTTTTGAGGAAAACCCCCATGGCCGTGGCGTTAAGCCGTGTTACGCCTGCCGTTGTGCAACGATTCCAGGTCCCGGTGCAGGTACTGCTCTACGCGGGACTGTTTGTTTTCGCGGAATATCTTGTCGGCTGGCTGCATCTGCCGCTGCCCGCCAATCTTGTCGGGATGCTGCTGATGCTGACGCTTATTCTGTGCCGCGTAATCCCCCTTAACTGGGTACGCGCCGGGGCGCGCTGGCTGCTGGCGGAGATGCTGCTGTTCTTTGTTCCGGCGGTGGTGGCGGTGGTGAACTATGCGCAGCTGCTGATGGTGGACGGCTGGCGAATCTTTGCGGTTATCGCGCTGAGTACGCTGATGGTGCTGGGGGCGACCGCCTGGGTGGTGGATAAAGTGTATCGCTTTGAAATCAGCAGGCACAAACATGACTAACTTTCAGATCAGCGTCTTGTGCCTGATTGCGACGCTGGCGATCTACTTCGCCAACAAGCGGCTCTATCGCCGCTTTCATGCCCTGCCGCTGATGCCGCTGGTCTTCACGCCGATCCTGCTGGTGCTGATGTTGGTCTTCGGCCACATCTCCTGGCAGAACTACATTGGCGAATCCCACTGGCTGCTGTGGCTGCTCGGCCCGGCGACCATCGCTTTTGCCGTCCCCGTTTACGACAACCTCGCCATTATCAAACGCCACTGGATGTCGCTCAGCGCGGGTGTAATCACCGCCACGGTGGTGGCGGTGTGTAGCTCCGTCTGGCTGGCGCGGCTGTTTACGCTGCCCGATGAAATTCAGCGCAGCCTGGCAGTGCGTTCGGTAACCACGCCGTTTGCGCTGGCGGCTGCTAAACCGCTCGGCGGGCAACCGGATCTGGTGGCGCTGTTTGTGGTGGTGACGGGCGTCTTTGGGATGGCCGTCGGGGATATGCTCTTTCTGCGGCTTTCTATCCGGGAAGGGATGGCGAAAGGCGCGGGGTTTGGCGCGGCATCGCATGGGGCGGGCACGGCACGTTCGTATGAGCTGGGGCAGCAGGAGGGCGTTGTCGCGAGCCTGGTGATGATGCTTTCGGGCGTGGTAATGGTGCTGATTGCGCCGCTGGTGGCGTGGGTGATGTTCTAAGCTCCCCGGCCAGAATGACCGGGGAGAAAGGCTTAGTGCGCGCGGCCCTGCTCGACGCCCAGGCCGGTTTGCGAGCGGATAAACTGGGCGCGGAATTTCTCACGCTCCAGGTTACCCTCCGGCGAATTGTCGGTGGCCGAGAAGAACCAGATGCCGATAAACGCCACGGCGATCGAGAACAGCGCCGGGTATTCATACGGGAAGATAGCGCTTGCGTGACCGAGGATCTGCACCCAGATGGTCGGGCCCAGAATCATCAGGATCACCGCCGTCAGCAGCCCCAGCCAGCCGCCAATCATCGCGCCACGGGTGGTCAGCTTCGACCAGTACATGGAGAGCAGGATGATCGGGAAGTTGCAGCTTGCCGCAATCGAGAAGGCCAGCCCCACCATAAAGGCGATGTTCTGCTTCTCAAACAGAATGCCTAACAGAATCGCCACGACGCCCAGCACCAGCACGGTGATTTTCGAGACCTTCAGCTCGTCGCGCTCGCTCGCGCCTTTGCGGAAGACGTTGGCGTAGAGGTCATGCGATACCGCAGACGCGCCTGCCAGCGTCAGCCCTGCAACCACCGCAAGAATGGTGGCGAAGGCCACGGCGGAGATAAAGCCGAGGAACAGGTTACCGCCCACCGCGTCCGCCAGGTGCACCGCCGCCATGTTGTTACCGCCAATCAGCGCGCCCGCCGCGTCTTTAAACGCCGGGTTCGCCCCCACCAGCATGATCGCGCCAAAGCCGATGATAAAGGTGAGGATATAGAAGTAACCCATGAAACCGGTGGCGTAAAAGACGCTCTTACGCGCTTCACGCGCATCGCTCACGGTGAAGAAACGCATCAGGATATGCGGCAGGCCCGCAGTACCGAACATCAGGCCGAGACCGAGCGAGAGCGCGGATATCGGGTCTTTCACCAGCCCGCCCGGGCTCATGATCGCTTCCCCTTTCGGGTGGACCGCCATCGCTTCGGTGAACAGGTTATTGAAGCTGAACCCGACGTGCTTCATCACCATAAAGGCCATAAAGCTGGCGCCGAACAGCAGCAATACCGCTTTGATGATCTGCACCCAGGTGGTTGCCAGCATGCCGCCGAACAGGACGTACATCACCATCAGCACGCCAACCAGCACCACCGCGACGTGGTAGTTCAGGCCGAACAGCAGTTCGATCAATTTACCCGCGCCCACCATCTGCGCAATCAGGTACAGCGCCACCACCACCAGCGAACCGCAGGCGGAGAGGGTGCGAATCGGACCCTGCTTCAGGCGATACGAGGCCACGTCTGCGAAGGTATAACGGCCCAGGTTGCGCAAGCGTTCGGCAATCAGGAACAGGATGATCGGCCAGCCGACGAGGAAGCCGAGGGAGTAGATCAGGCCGTCATAGCCGGAGGTGTAGACCAGCGCGGAGATCCCGAGGAACGAGGCGGCGGACATAAAGTCACCCGCGATCGCCAGCCCGTTCTGGAAGCCGGTAATGTTGCCGCCTGCGGTGTAGTAATCGTTACGGGAGCGCACGCGTTTCGACGCCCAGTAAGTGATATACAGCGTCAGCACCACAAAAATCAGGAACATCACAATCGCCTGCCAGTTGGTTGGCTGGCGCTGTACCTCGCCGGTAATCGCATCCGCCGCGTGGGCGGCAAAGGGAAGCGTGGCGGCGAGCGCCGTCAGAATTCTCTTCATGATGCTTTTACCTCTTGCAGTACCGCTTTATTAAGTCGATCGAATTCACCGTTCGCGCGCCAGACGTAAACGCCGGTCAGCACAAATGAAATCACAATTACGCCAATGCCAATGGGAATACCGCGCGTCACGCTGGTCCCCTCGTGCAGCGGGGTGCCCAGCCAGTGCGGCGCAAAGGCGATCAGCAGAATAAAGCCGACATAGATAATCAGCATGATGATGGAAAGGATGAAGGCAAACCGTTGCCGCTTATCGACGAGCTCCCTGTAGTGCGCACTATTCTCTATCTGCTGACAAATATCGTTATTCATCACAGAGTCTCCAAAGGTAAGGTAGGTTTGTTTTTAGTCCCCTCTCCCCTTTGGGGAGAGGGTTAGGGTGAGGGGAGGAAGGTGCGGTCAAATTTGGGGGTGAGGTGCGGTCTGATGCCCTCACTCCGACCCTCTCCCACAGGGAGAGGGAGAAAACACTAGGAAGGCATCGCGATGGCCTGCTTCTCTTCGAGCAGTTTTTCCACCACGCCAGGATCCGCGAGCGTTGAGGTATCGCCGAGGTTGCTGGTGTCTCCAGCCGCGATTTTGCGCAAGATACGACGCATAATTTTGCCGGAACGGGTTTTCGGCAGCGAGTCGGTCCAGTGCAGCACGTCCGGCGTCGCCAGCGGGCCAATCTCTTTACGCACCCAGTTGCGTACCTCAGCGTAGAGCTCAGGCGACGGTTCTTCACCGTGGTTCAGGGTGACATAGGCGTAAATCGCCTGGCCTTTGATGTTGTGCGGAATGCCCACAACCGCCGCTTCGGCAATCTTCGGATGCGACACCAGCGCCGATTCAATCTCAGCGGTGCCCAGACGGTGGCCGGAGACGTTCAGCACGTCGTCCACGCGCCCGGTTATCCAGTAATAGCCATCTTCGTCACGACGCGCGCCGTCGCCGCTGAAGTACATGTTTTTAAAGGTCGAGAAGTAGGTCTGCTCGAAGCGATCGTGATCGCCGAACAGGGTACGCGCCTGACCAGGCCAGGAGTCAGTGATCACCAGGTTGCCTTCGGTGGCGCCTTCCAGCGGGTTGCCTTCGTTATCCACCAGCGCAGGCTGCACGCCGAAGAACGGACGGGTTGCGGAACCGGCCTTCAGCTGCGTGGCGCCCGGCATCGGGGTGATCATGAAGCCGCCGGTTTCGGTCTGCCACCAGGTGTCCATCACCGGGCATTTCTCGTTGCCGATTTTCTTCCAGTACCACTCCCAGGCTTCCGGGTTGATTGGCTCACCCACGGAACCGAGGATGCGCAATGAAGAGCGGTCAGTGCCTTCGATGGCTTTATCGCCTTCCGCCATTAATGCGCGGATCGCCGTTGGCGCAGTGTAGAGAATGTTGACCTGGTGTTTGTCGACCACCTCACACATACGCGCCGGGGTCGGCCAGTTTGGTACGCCCTCAAACATCAGCGTTGTTGCGCCACAGGCCAGCGGGCCGTACAGCAGGTAGCTGTGTCCGGTAACCCAGCCCACGTCGGCGGTACACCAGTAGATGTCGCCCGGATGGTAGTCGAAGACGTATTTGAAGGTGGTGGCCGCATAGACCAGATAGCCGCCGGTGGTGTGCAGTACGCCTTTCGGCTTACCGGTGGAGCCGGAGGTATAAAGAATGAACAGCGGATCTTCTGCGTTCATCTCTTCCGGTTGATGCTGGTCGCTCGCGTTCTCGATCAGGTCGCTCCACCACAGGTCGCGCCCCTCGTTCCAGTCGATTTTGCCGCCGGTACGCTTAAGGACGATGACGTTACTGACCGTTTTGACGTTCGGGTTTTTCAGCGCTTCGTCGACGTTTTTCTTCAGTGGGATACCGCGCCCGGCGCGCACGCCTTCATCGGCGGTGATCACCAGTTTTGAACTGGAATCGACAATACGGCCCGCAACCGCCTCTGGCGAGAACCCGCCGAAAATCACCGAGTGGATCGCACCGATACGCGCGCAGGCCAGCATGGCCACCGCCGCTTCCGGCACCATCGGCATATAGATAGCGACCACATCGCCTTTTTTAATGCCTTTTTCCAGCAGGACGTTGGCGAAGCGGCACACGTCGCGGTGCAGCTCTTTGTACGTAATATGTTTGCTTTGCGAGGCGTCATCGCCTTCCCAGATGATGGCTGTCTCATTCCCGCGCTCGGCGAGGTGACGATCGAGGCAGTTCGCCGCCAGGTTAAGGGTGCCATCTTCATACCATTTAATGGAGACATTGCCGGGCGCAAAGGAGGTGTTCTTCACCTTCTGATAAGGTTTGATCCAGTCAAGGATATGGCCCTGCTCACCCCAGAAGGTGTCCGGGGCGGTGATAGACTGCTGATATTTCTCGTGATACTGCTCCGGGGTGATCAGGCAACGGTCCGCAATATTTGCGGGAATGTCGTGTTTATGTATTTGGCTCATGGCTTTTTTTCTCCTTGTAAGATGTTAATAATATGTCGCAAAAACGTTAATTGTAGGGGCTTTACAAGCTTTGTTTATTATTTGGGCTACAGATCACGCATTGTTTGAAGAGTATGAAAAATGAGCGAATGAAACTTTGAAGGAAAATAATTGATGCTGACGATTATTCACATTTATGTTTAAAAAAGCGTTTTTATAACAAAAGGTTATTTATCAGAATTAGAACATACTCCCGTCATCGTCGCTTTTGTGAGTGAAACGCGTCGTTCTTTAAGGCTTGCGCAACAGGTCGCGCAAATGATACTCATACGCCGCGTTAAAAAATCCCATAAACCAACGCAACACAATTCATACCCTTTCAGTATGTCTCCCTGTTCATGCAGTTTGAATGAATAAGGCGCTTCATTGAGGAAGTCAGTTTCTATGAAAAACGTTAAAGTCAGCCTTGCCTGGCAGATCTTAATCGCCCTTGTGCTGGGCATCTTGCTGGGCAGTTACCTCCACTATCATAGCGACAGCCGCGAATGGCTGATTGCGAACCTGCTCTCTCCGGCAGGGGATATCTTTATTCATCTGATCAAGATGATTGTGGTACCGATTGTGATCTCGACGCTGGTGGTCGGTATTGCGGGCGTCGGCGATGCGAAGCAGTTAGGCCGTATTGGTGCGAAAACCATTATCTATTTCGAAGTGATCACTACGGTTGCGATTATCCTCGGTATCACGCTGGCGAACGTGTTCCAGCCGGGTTCCGGGATCGATATGTCGCAGCTGGCCACGGTGGATATTTCGAAATACCAAAGTACGACCGCTGACGTGCAGAGCCATGCGCATGGCCTGATGGGCACTATCCTGTCGCTGGTGCCGACCAACATCGTGGCGTCGATGGCGAAGGGCGAGATGCTGCCCATCATCTTCTTCTCGGTACTGTTTGGTCTGGGGCTCTCTTCCCTGCCGGCGACGCACCGTGAGCCGCTGGTGACCGTGTTTCGCTCTATCTCCGAAACCATGTTCAAAGTGACCCACATGGTGATGCGTTACGCGCCGGTAGGGGTGTTTGCGCTTATCGCGGTGACCGTGGCGAACTTCGGTTTTGCCTCCCTGTGGCCGCTGGCGAAGCTGGTGCTCCTGGTTCACTTCGCCATTCTGTTCTTCGCGCTGGTGGTGCTGGGGGTCGTGGCGCGCCTGTGCGGGCTGAGCATCTGGATCCTGATTCGCATCCTGAAAGATGAGCTGATTCTGGCGTACTCCACGGCAAGTTCTGAGAGCGTGCTGCCGCGCATCATTGAGAAGATGGAGGCCTACGGCGCGCCTGCCTCTATTACCAGCTTCGTGGTACCGACCGGCTACTCCTTTAACCTGGACGGTTCGACGCTGTACCAGAGCATCGCCGCTATCTTTATTGCGCAGCTGTACGGCATTGACCTGTCGCTGTGGCAGGAGATCGTACTGGTGCTGACGCTGATGGTGACGTCCAAAGGTATTGCAGGCGTTCCGGGCGTCTCCTTCGTGGTGCTGCTTGCAACGCTTGGCAGCGTCGGTATTCCGCTGGAAGGTCTGGCGTTTATCGCCGGTGTCGACCGTATCCTCGACATGGCGCGTACCGCGCTGAACGTGGTGGGGAATGCCCTGGCGGTGCTGGTTATCGCCAAGTGGGAACACAAATTCGATCGTAAAAAAGCGCTGGCGTATGAACGCGAGGTGCTGGGTCGTTTTGATAAGACGGCCGACCAGTAACATCCTAAGCCCGGTGGCGCTGCGCTTACCGGGCCTACGGATTTTGTAGGCCGGGTAAGGCGAAGCCGCCACCCGGCACTTTACTCTCCGCTCAGCGCATCAAACTCTTCGCATCCGGTATCAAAGCCTTCAGTGCAGCTCAGGTTCAACCAGTACAGCGCTTTCTGTTTATTGGGCGTGATAAAGCCTTTCTCACCCTGCCTGAACAACATCCCTGCCCAGTACTCGGAGTAGCCCGTGCGTGAAAGTGCCGAGCTCCGCTTGAACCACGAGGCGGCCTGCACGTCGTCCTGGGCCACTTCAACGCCGTTGGCATAAATCAGCCCCAGCAGCATTTGCGCATCTACCGCAGAGTCGTTGTCGATATCTTCGGCCGCCGTTTGCAGCAGTTTGATGGCCTGAGGATAGTCAGTTTTACCTGCCTGAGTGTTGATCAGCACGCGCGCCAGCATGATCGCGCCGCGTTTGCTGCCTGCGATGGTTGCCTGCTGCGCCAGTGCCTTAGCTTGCGCATAATTTCCCTGGGTAAAGAGGATTTGCGAGAGCAGCCCCATGGCGTCGACGTCGCCACCTTTAGCGGCTTTCTCGGCCCACAGCGCGGCCTGCTTGCTGTCACCGGAGCTAAAGTATGTATCGGCCAAATAATACTGGGCACGGGCGTCACCCGCTTCAGCCTGTTCTTTGTACTGGCTGCCAATCTCGTCGGCACGGACAAGCGATGTAAAAAGTAACAACAACAGAAAAATATGTTTCATAGGTTCTTATCATCGGGGTACACGCCGCGCAGTATAATCGCGGCGACAGAAGAAAAAAATGGGTGCATTAAGACCTCAGCATCCTGCAAGCCGGGCGGAACAGTGGTTCCGCCCGTAGAGGTTAGCCTGCGTTACAGGCTAATTTAGCCGCCACCTCCTGATGTTCACCCTTTATTGAAAACTCGCATAACTTACCTCGAGTAATAAAGGTAAAGATCACTATCGTCAGGCAAATAATAAAGACGATGCCTAACGCAGTTTTTAATGGCGTCATGCCTTTTACTCCTTGTCAAAAAAAGAATAAGAGGCTACTCTCAACTTGTTCGGAGTTGAGGGAGTAGCCTCGGGTTGTACTGACCCCAAAAAGTTGGACAGTTAAACACGAGGCACATAGGTCTGGGTTCGATATTCAATTGGACTCAGACCTTTTAATTTCAGGCTAATTCT
>NZ_JBLKCZ010000015.1:0-22527 GCF_047530595.1 Enterobacter sp. 01-M-02-SI-ECC
TGGCCTGTGAACCGGGTGGGTGCTCTGCTCCCGTGGCGGGTTACTCTGCCTGCCTGACCAGCTTCACTTCGTCAATACGGTTCTCACTGCACGCTTACATTTACGCTGACGATCCTTAGCCTTAAATTTTTGCCATCGTATCCGAAGGTTTTCGATGTTAACCGGAACCTGCATGCGTGTCGTCTCTATCTCATTCCCATGCCATTTCAGGAGATCATCATCCAACTCCCGGGCCTCCCGGCTGAAGTAAATTTTCATAGTGTCAGGGTTTATGGCGCAATGGTCATTGTCGAACAGTGTATGGATATCACGGCGAAGTAAAATTCCGTTCGTTACGTCGGGAATGCCTTCTTCATGACGTGGCGTTAAGTGCGCGGCCTCAGTACGCCAGGGGGACCTTACGCCGGTGACAACACATCGCCCGTAGCAATTCAACCTAACATCCCGGGCGAAAGGACCTTGGTCAGGACTGGTGACAGAAGTACATTCCTGGCCCTCTTTGTAGATACGCTTCGGGAAGTCGATAGTGGTTTGAGCTGTTTGGGAAAGTGACACATACGTAACCCCTTTGTATCTCTTTATCCCACCATTAAAAGTGGTAGGAATCGAGCTGGTTATGGCCACCAGTTTCACATCGCCCATTTCGACGATCTTAAGGCTCTTATTAGCGGCTACATGTAACTGGATGAATTTACCTACGTACACATCATGGTTCTCATCTTGTCTTTCAACACACAGAACGACATGGTCGAAGGTTCTCTTGTCAGAGATTACCCAGTTGCCGGTTTTCACACGGCCTGCTTCACTCACCCCTGCGGTAAGATCGGGTATGAGCGTCCCCTGCATGCCGTCAGTTCGAATTGAAAGAATTTCACCCGATAAACCCAGCTCTGCAAGCTCACTAATAAACGGTCTTTTCATCCGGCTTACCGGTTTTGGCTTCGTCATTTTCATCTTTGCTGTAACACCTCAGTACCCCATTGCTCGTTCCTGGCGGGACAGCCGTTCATCAGCAGCCTGAAGACGCTCATCACGCCGCCGTGCTGCCAGAACCCGTCGTTCTGAAAAAGACATAGCCGCTACGTTTGGTACGCTGAGCTTACCGTCACCGGCACAAACGTCACAGCGAACATCAAATGCTCCGGCAAAATACTTTTCACGCATTTCTGGCTCCCACTCAGCCATTTCTGATTGGGTGAATCCATTTTCAAAGGCCGGGTTTTCCATGGTCCCGTGGCCTTCGCACTGGTGACAGATTATGTACTTAAATTTGCGCATGTAACGCTCCTGTATATGATGGATGAACCACTCTCGTTCAGGGTTATGGCGAAATGTTTATCGCCGCAGCGAGAGATTCAGTCTTGCTATCAATATTCCTGAAGGTTGTCCGCCTGATTTCAGGGAAAGCATTCATTCACTGGCCGGTTCTACCTTATTATTCATACAGATTAAAGTAGTTGTGCCTACTACTGCGGTCACCTTCCTTGACAAAGTAAGCAAAGTTTGAAAAATTTAACACCGACGAAAGGCCATACCTTCGTTAGTGTGCGAAAGCCGCTTGCGAGCGACGGAATAGGTGAAAGCTTTAGTCAGGGTTAATTACCCTGTCTGCGGTGATGGGATGGCTCAGGCGTATATCATCACTCCTTCCAAAGTCCGTACACACTCTTTCAGCCTTTGCAGAAATGCAGGGGCTGTTTCATATCAGACAAGCGCAATGAAATTTTCAAATGCTTTCCAGAAATTCAAAGGCCTTAAGCTTTATCTGTATCTTACGGTCCCCGCACGGAAAGTAACTTTCCTGAACAGGAACCGCCTTGCCAGCCTTAACTTTCTAAACGGTTAAAGTTACACCAGGCTGTAAATGGTGAAACAGTTTTTGAAGCCCATGAAACACCGCTGTCGGAAAGATAACTAGCCCCAAGACGTCTAACTTCTTTTTGATGTAGAGCTAATTCTTTCGGATCGGCAATATCTTCCACCACGCTCATCATGGCAATCTGAACTCCGGGAGATGCCATTTTATAAGCTGTCGAGCTTGCAACTGAATTTTTCAGGATTGCCAATCTTTCTTTTTCTGGTCGCCCGTTGTCAGACGTATTCGCGTACGTTGTACCCGCAACTAACAATGGAAGACTGGCGTTGGCACAGAACTGCATAACGCGTTTTTGCTGGAGCTGTAATTCAGTGGCTGCAAATGCTTTACTGCATCCGAGGATCCCGATAATCATCACTAATGCTGTTTTATACATAAAATTGAAACCGTCCTTATTGAACTTTAAATGTTGCGGTTAACACTGTGTGGAGATGTATGGACTGGATAATACCCACATGCCTGCGCCTGCCAGTATACCGGCTCAGGTATTAAACCTAAGAGATCTGGTGCACCGGATTTTACCTTTTCATTTCGGTTTTATCTTGAGCCTGGCTCTTGAGTTTAAATTTAAAGGTATGGCGCATGCAGGTTTCACTGACGGGTTTTCACACATCCCGGCTGTAACCCATCATTGTTCATGAGCCAGGCCCTGGTATCCTGCCCAGCGTACGGCCAGCCGCTCTAAGTCCAGATCGTACACCAGCGGTGTGATTTTACGGCCTTCAAACAGCTCGCCCAGCTCAATGCCTGGCTTAAAATGAACGGTCAGGGTGGCCGGATCTATGCCCATAAGATCGGCATCAAACAGAGCATGCATTGTTGGAGTCATCAGGATGCCATTAGACGGATTGTACCGGGTTCCATGTTCAATGTGTGCCGCATCCAGGACACCGCCATTAACCCAACCGGTTACCGCACAACGGCCCGCGAAATTCTCGATGAGCAGAGCTTTAAATTTACCCTGTGCCACGCCACTACGTTGCGTCACTACGCGCTCGCAGTGCTCACCCTGGATATCTACGTCAGGTTTCCGCTTTGGTTCGCTGGTGGCCGTCTCAGCTTGTTTTAGGGTGGAACGTGGATAGGCCAGGTTATATGCTGCGCCTGTGGTCATTTGCTCGATGACCGCAGGTGCATAACCTTCTGCTTCCAGCTTACGATATGCAGCCCGGTAGTCTCTTTGGGTTTTCAGCGGGTATATCTTTCCGCCTTTACCATCGAAAGCGATAAACCAGAAATCGTCCGTGCCAGTTTCCAGATTTCTGCAACGTTTCAGATGCCATCCGCCTTCTCTCGCCCAGATGGTACGGTTATTTCTGGCATTCGTTTTGTCATAACCGTTCTCGTCAAGCCAGCTATCAAAGCTGGTCAGCCCCAGATCCTGAACCTCCAGAGAAGGCACTCGAATGACCTGCAAGGTATGGCGGGGTCTTGGCTCTCTCATCTTGATCTCTTCCTAGCGCTGGTCTGGGAAATACGGATATTGCGGGCCATATTCATAGTCATGCGGGCCTGGCTCAACTTCCCAGAATGGACGGCCGCTAATTGTCTTTGGACCGCGCTCGTTTACGATGTCTTCTACATCCTGAATATTAAATGGCATCGTTGCCAGTAACAGCTGATCTTCGGGTGTCAGCGTCACAGTTGCACCGTCGATACGGCTGTAAAGGTCGGCAAACTGTTTACCTGCACCGTGCAACCGGTGCTCCGCTACACTTCTGATTGCGTGTAAGTCCAGCTCCGCCGCTTCCATGCGATCCACGTATAGTTTCATTTCTTTACGCAAAGCGCTCAGCTCACGGGCTTTAATAAACCCGCAGGCGTACCCACCCAGGGCGATAACTGCAATGATTGCTAAAATTGCCATTTTTTTCTCTCACGTGATTGCGGCCGTTACTCTAGTCTTAATGTGAAGTCTGGGAATTCGCTGGATGTTAAGTACGTTTTCATCCCCAGACTGACAGATGCTAAGGCGCGATCCCAACACTCCATTTGTAAGTATCAGGCCCATCTTCTCCGCTGGTGGCATCTGCTACAATCTGTGCATAACGTTCTCCAGCAAGTTCTCTTACCATCTGATCCACGACCCATTGCAGATGATGCATTTCATCGGTTCCGCCGTAACGACAAGCCAACTCAATAGCCCGCTCTATTCTTTTTTGTTCTTCAGTCATACTGAATCCTCACGCTTACATCAGCTATTCTGAAAACATGCACACTATAAATTGCGGCTGTCATTTCTCAGCCAGGCGCCTGCATTGCTGCCTCATTCCATCAAAAATACTTTCCGCAAGCTGCTGGGGGAACTGGTCCGGAAGAAGCCCGCTAACACGTTCAATGACACCCGGGGTTCTGGCGATGATTTCCTCTATCATCGCCTCTGTCTGCTGTTTACTCAGGCCGGTTATCTCACCATGCCTGATCCAGTGGCGTCGTTGTATTCGATATATCTGGTAATAGTTGCTACTGCCACGTACGGCCATCGCCAGTTTGCACTTCTGCCAGGATATCTGATTGTTCCCATGACCGATCACCGGCCATGCCGACAACACATCATAGAGTGGTGTAAGGTGATAACGTCCCTGTGGCCCAATAGAAATACTGAAATTTTTAGCGTGGCCATCTGTTGCGGCCATCATCCAGAAAACTATCTGCGTCATAAAAAACTGCGCTTTGTCACGCTCAGCACGGTCTGAATTACTCAGAACTTCCATAATTTCCGATATACCTGGCCCGCCGTCCGCCTGATATTTTCGTAATGGCGAAATGCCCAGGGCCTGACACATATCCTCCTGGGGTAAACGAATGATCCATTGTCCGTTTCCTGACCATTTTCGGTCAAAACGTTCTACCACCAGCGCTTTCTGATCTTCAAAGTGAGCAATCTGCGTTCTTGCCACGGGGAGCCCGTACTGTTCGAGAAGTACCGAGCAGAGCCATTCATTTTCAACCGACGAGCGCATGTCGGCTTTCATGTTCCCCACAAGTCCGAGCGGTAGCTTGAATATATGCGTCGTTGGTGTATTACCCTCCGGCATACACCACCGATCTTCATGCCACAGTAGGGCTGTTTTCTCCTGAGCACCGGCAATAGATAAACGTAAGTCGTCGTTATCTTCTGGCCTGCCCGGTAGCAATGTCTCCGTGGTATTACGCAAAGTTGCCGCAATTTCTGATTCAGTAAGCGGGTGATACTTCACGGAATATAAATCTGTGGGTTCATCTCCGTCATGAAGCAGCTGTATCGCGCCCACGCAGTCTTTTCCCAGCTCCGTCAGAAGATCAAAAGGCTCCAGGCTATCGGCCTTGTAACGCATTGCCAGACGTCTGCGTATGCCTTCGCTGTCCGGGAGTAAATTATCAAAATAGTCACGTACCACATTTCCACGCCAGACCTGGTTCCCGGGAGTAAAAGGAAGGGACAATGACAGCGGCCTTCCCTGTTCGTCTGCACTCCAGTCAGGAAGGTATTGTAAGCTGTCTACCCCTTTACTTTTTTCCCAGTATCCGACTTTGATTCCGTTCATCCAGATTGCCAGACGCTGCTGTTTCCGGCTCATATCGTTACCATTTCTCCTGTCGTGCAGGTGAGTTTGATTTAAGCATTTCTTCCGTCTGCTTCCCCTCTGAAGAGGCGGTTGTCGAGGAGAAGCTGATTTTTACGCCCAGGATAGAAAACACCTTGAATAGCCGTTCAATGCTCGCACTGGCAGGGTTGGCTTCCAGACGTGAGTATGTCTGTTGAGTGACCCCTAACCTTTCGGACAGGTCTTTTTGCGTCAGGCCATTCGCCTTGCGAAAACCAATGAGCAAGGGACGCAACTGGTTGAGCGTGTTTAACGGGTAATCATTATTGATCATAAGCTGGCCTCAGTAGTTCCTCTGATACACCTTGTACGCTGTTTTCTAAACATACACCCTAAAAGCTGTAATATCAAATTAACAGCCTAAAAGCTGTTAAATAGAGAGTACAACCTTTAGGCTGTTACTAAGTGGCAGCATAAATCTTTATGAGGTTTGATATGAGAGAACTATCAATAATAAGCCGTTACGCTCGTACAGCATCCGGTAAGAGAGCTGACAGATCAGGATCATCGGTAAACGAGAAGCGGAGTATCTTATGGCCCTGTTGTGAGCTGTATAAATAACTACGAGCTACTCTCTGCCTCGGGGAGGAGGCAGAGAGAGTATTAAAAGCAAAGGCAGACATTTTTAGCAGCTGGTGGGCTATGGGGTTCCGGAGGTGCTCCGGTGAATGTTACTTGACTGGCAAGTTTCCTGCTCTGATGGTCAATGCCTCGATGCTGTCTATATTGTTCTGAAGCCGTTCCAGTTCTGCCTTTTCAATACCGGCCCAAAGCTTTAAGTGTCGCTGATAAAGGGACCACTTGAGTGAGTGAAAACCATTCCAGGCCAACCCCATCCAGGAGGCGTAATTCGCATTGAGAATATTGCCGGTGATATACATTTTACCTGCGTTAACAGCACTGGAAGTTCCATAACCCAGGGCAAGCATCATCCGGAAGCGTGGATTTAGCCGCAACGGCATGGTATCCAGTAAGGTCTCCCCAAAAGCTCCTTTTCCCAGCGATACCTGTTTCGCCACATAGAAAACCCGCATCAAAACTTCCATTATGCTCATCGGAATACTTGTCACGATAAACTGACGAAAGTCATACCCGTTGACATACATGTACTCTATTTGTTTGCCGAAGTTAGAACTCCCCACAGGGATCCCCTCAAGCATACGAAGTAGCCCCATAAAAGGAGCCGGTAACCCCATGCCACGGTTTCCTTTTGCTGAGGGGGCATTAACATCCGATGCCAGGTGTCCAAACATTCTGGCGATGAGCCTGAAAATATTGGTTTCGTCTGTAACGCCTTTACTGGAAGGATAAACCACGATCTGTCCATTCTGAACCACCGTACAGGTCCCGTTCAGCATATCCTTTATACCGAAAATAATGCCCAGTACGGGATCGTGTGACAAAGCTCTTAAGCGGTGATTTGTGGGAGACAAAACGCCACCGGCCGCACCCACTAAATCGCTGCTGATCGAACTGTCTGGTGCCCCTATAGGGAACAAATCTGAGAGTTTTGTACTCAGGTCCTCCGGCAAAATGGCATTGAAGGCTTTCTGCACCTGTTTATTGAAAATACCATCCACTTCTGCCGTAAAGCTCACCGTAGGTTTTGGCGGGGCTCTGACGCAAAGTAAATCCAGCATGGATGCTATGAGCCCGCATCCGCAGGCAATAGCATAATCCCAGGCGTCGAGTGCGTAGCGATCATTAAATTCTTTAATATGATTCTGGATCCGGGCATCTACAACAGCCAAGTCATCCGTGGAGAGTATTGTGGCCAGTCCAATATCACCGCATACACGCTGGTTAGCCTCGCTATATATAGTCTTGAGACCAGTAGAATGCATGGCAGTATCTGAAGGGGTCATTTCTCGCAGATGATGTTCTTTAAGCGCCAGATGCTCCGCTTCATCAAGTTCAGTGCCGCTGATTAGCCCGGTCAACTGTGCCTTAAGGCTCTCTATATCACTGTTAATTGTCTCGTGAGCGTTCGCGATATCCTGACCACGGAGCTGAATATAACGGATGGCCCTGAACTCATCATCATAAGGAGACTGACTCATGTGTTTACCTCACCGCGACCAGGCTACCTTTTGGAGCTTTCTTAGTAAGCATGTCGATTGTTGCCTTGATGCCAGCAATTTCTGCCTTAAAATATTCCGCATTCGACATCAACCTTTCCTGAACTTCGTAGAGCTTTTGGATGGCCTGACTAAGGGCGGCTGTCAGTTTCGCATTTTTTTTGTGTTTCACTATCGCGTACCCGCCAATCCCTAACACAGCTACAGGTGCGGCCAATACCGCAATGCCTGCAACCATACCGCCACCGACGATAGACCCTGCTGTAGCGAGCCCGGAGGTTATGCCTGCTGCTGACACTCCCGTTGTACCAAGCGTATAGAGAGCACCGAAGGAAGCCGCTGCGCCTACGCCTGACCCCGCCAAAGCTGCTGCGCCCTCAGTAATACCCGGGAACTTATTTTCAAGCGCCTGAAGAGCACTTGTAACTTCATCCATTGCCTTCTTGCGAATTTTTTCGAGCTCTTCAGTTTCGGTAGCGTCCATTACAGGCCTCGTATTCATAACTTGCTGTGTGATAGGTGAAAAAGAGCACCATAAAAGTGATGAAGAAATCATGACTTACTATTGTGGCACTTTCGAGTTCATGTTTGTCAGTTTCAATGCTGTTGCTGTTAGTAAGGGCAGACGCCATATCGGGCAGACCCAAAATAACTATCGTGCCAGCGTCATTTTGGAACTGACTTTGCTAAAAATCAGTAGCGGACTGAACAGACATGTGTGGATTTGAATCTGGGCAGGTTCCAGACATTATTCCAACCAGACTTCCAATGACAAAATGCTCGTCATTCTCGGAGACGACATAGGGTCCACCAGAGCAACCATCGGTGTTGAAATGTGCTATTACAAAGCGAGTTGTGAGATGTTGGGGAGAATGATTTGAGCAATTTAAAGGCCAAATGCCTGAAACTTCACCAGGGAATGTCGAAATTGTTGTCTCATTCATTGGATATCCGACACCCAATGTACCCATGCCAGCTGCGGGAGCCAGGACCTTAAAGTAACTACTTACAGGCTGTTGTATTCCAGCTGGTAATACGATTTCTGCACTGTCAACAAACGGAATGCCGTCTTTAAAGTCTGCCCTGTCATTAGCCTCATTGAGAATGAAATCGACTAGAACAGGCTCTTCGTTCACCAGTCCTTGATGGTTAAGAAATTTGACGTAAAGTTTAAGTGTATTGCTGACGGGATAAATTTTTCCAAGAGCATTGGTAACAACATGGGCTGCGGTGAGAATCTTTTGCTGCTGACCATTATCGAAACCAAACGCAGTTGCTTCGAGATGGCTACTAAAATGAGGATCATTGCTTACATAGATTTTACAAACGTAGTTTTCAAACATTATTTCCTCCTTTTGCCGGTACCTAATCAGTTACACGGCTGCATGTTATAAACAACTAAACTCGCTTCCTGATATTTGAGTTTGTATGTTTTGCCAGGCACCAGCTCACCTCTGAAACACGGTTAGTCTCCTCCATGACATGGTTATGGCGATGGTCAGAAACTGTTATCGACGAAAGGCTGGAATTCCTTTAATGGCATTATCCATTTCAAGTCGTATGTCCTGAACGGGAGCGTATATTTTTATGATTCCAGATCTTAACCCTGAAACATTCCCCGTATCAAAACTGACCCGTTACAGATAAGTCACCACCGGTGCTGTCGATTAATTTAGTGAATTGCATGTCCTCATCCCATAAAGGGTAGGGCCTACCCCCGGCATCGAGCAAACCTGACCACCCTGCCCTTATTAAGACCCCACATGCGGCAATGGTGCCCTGTCCACGCCGCCCGCGAACTTTGAGGAAATGGGGAGAAAATAAAAAGAAAACAAAAAGTTATCGGCTGAAGTACCGGCGCAGATCGGGAATCAGGCGAAGCCTGACAGCACGTTGGGGCCTGGCAGGGGGCTTGAGGGATGAGGACATGCAATTGTGTTATCACGTCCGCACCAACTGTCGTGGAAATCATCCCCGGCCGGTTAACCCGGTTTCGGATGTTCACCAGTTTTCCGGGTAGCAAGGCCAGCTCATCCAGACATCGAGCACCTCGGTATCACTGACCGCCGCAGCGTAAATCCCGGCACCCGGGAAGAAATAGACAGGCAGGCTGGCGGCGGGTGACGTGCTGTCATCCGTCAGGGAGCCGACAACCTCATGCGGCCCCCGGAGTAAATCACCCAGGTAGTCATCCGGCCTGATGCCGTTGCGGGATGCAGCCATCTCCACAAACTCCGCCAGCGGATGGCGGGTCGGATAACCCCTGAACACTTCATACGATGGCGAAACACATTCGCCGCTGGTGGACCGCCCCCAGTACCCGGCCAGTTGTTCCGGACCGAGTCCACAGGCATGTTGGGTGACCTGTGCTTTAAACTGTTCGAACGTATTCATTCCTGAAGTCCCTGTAGGGTATATTTGGCAAACCTCCCTGCCAGCGTCACTACCGGCAGGACACCGCATTGTCAGACGCGACCACCGGCTATGAACCGGCAAGACGTCAGTCGCCCGCCAGCCCGGGTGAGGTGGAATACAGTTTACCAGTTCCGGCCGACTGACTTTGCCGCCAGGAGACGCTAATTACACTATTATTGAATCTTTGCATCTTCGATGACCAATATCGCCCCGACGCTGAACGCTACTGGAATGCATCTCTTGCCACGATTGAAAGGATCAAACACACCTACCGCGCAAAAATCCGGAACTCCTGATCCAGTCTTTCGGCCATAACAGCCCAACGCTAATGTATGTCCATTAGCGTTGGGCTGTTATGATGGCTGTGCCAGTTTATATTACCGGAC
This sequence comes from Enterobacter sp. 01-M-02-SI-ECC, assembly GCF_047530595.1. Lineage (NCBI taxonomy): Bacteria > Pseudomonadati > Pseudomonadota > Gammaproteobacteria > Enterobacterales > Enterobacteriaceae > Enterobacter > Enterobacter sp. 01-M-02-SI-ECC. The sequence goes on from NZ_JBLKCZ010000015.1 coordinate 10,343, forward strand.
TGATCATGATAGGTACTCTGAGACCATGTAAGAAATGAACAACCCATTACTGCTTAAGGCGAGCAAGTAGATTTTGTTTACGTTTCCATGCCCGCCAGGCCCGTAACTCACCAGCCCCCTTCAGAGCAATGAGAAATTTGTTGGTCCTTCAGTTGTTGCCACCTTACTGTCTTCGCAGGCCGTCAGGCAGACACTTTTAAGTCGGTGGTTGTAGAGGCCAATACGGGCGATTTCCTGGAGATAATCCCGTTCCTCCATCGTTAGCGACTGCCCTTCCTGTGATTTTGTGATCATGTCCTGCCAGTTCAGCAATTTCTCGTAATTCACATGCTCACTGGTGTCGAGACAATGCAGACGGAAGTAACGTATAAACAGCGGAAATTCATCAGTCTGGGCTATATTGGATGCTCTGACGGTGAGCCGACACAAACAAACGATGGTGTCCTGCTGCATTCTTATCAGCGTATTCATGCTCTGGGGTAAGATGTCCGGCAGCTTCATGTAGCAGTCGGAAAGACGCTGGAGAAGTGGTCCTGCTTCCGCAGGCTCACGGCCCTGATAAACCTTCAGGGGTTCAGTCCCCAGTTCCTGCATCATGGGATGATACAACCACTCTCGTGACTCCGTCTCATCAATGATAATTTTCTCGATACGTTCGCTGTAGGTTCCATCTCGCCTGCCAAGTTGTACCTGACTGATTTCGTATTCTATATCCGGCAGATCGATACGTAATGCTGCTACCATTTCCGAGGGATGGAGATGGTCGAACGTCAGCTTCCCGGCCACGCTGCGATCGGTATCAAGAAACACGGCGACACAGAGGTCGTTAACCTTCACAAACAGATCTGCCGTGGCGCCGAACATGCTTCCGCTGCCGCTTACCTCATCAAGTGGCACCTTCCCGCCTTCATAACCGGCCAGAAGATGCGGGAAACCGAGAAGATGTCTTTCCCGGACAACTTCAATAATTTTTCCCCGAATCGCCTCCATCAAGCCGTCACAATCACCGAAGAGGTCCGTGGTGTGGCTATAGTGCCAGAGTTTGACCTCACCCTGCCTGGCGATCAAATCCGTACGACACCCGGGGCAGATACAGTTGCATGCACTCCCTCTGCTTACTTCCGTGATGTCCAGATACCGTCCAGTTTCGCGATGGAGTCCGAAAGGAATCCCATAGGTATAGCTCTTTCGCATGTTATTTCCCCCGCAGCATACAGACATTCACTATATCGGACGAAAGCAGTATGACATTTCGATAAGAGGTCTTTTTTCATGAGTTTTTAAGTTGCTTTTATTACTGTGGCAGGGGCAAATGGATAAAGCGATGGCAATTCTATGCTGGTAAAAAGCTACTTTTCCGGTTGCCCGTCCCTCCACCAGCAGTGAGACTTATTAATACGGACGGAACCGGAATTAGTGAGCATTCCAACAGTGGGCTCACTTTCAGGACGAAAGCTGATTTAATATAAATACTGGACCCTACATTCAATGCAGTTTGTGTTGATCAATATAACCCATCATAAATTGCATAAGTTCCGGGTCACTCCGGGCAGAAAAAAGTACAGTCACTACGTTTTTCATCGCACTTGTCGCATTGCTGGCGTCAATAGCATTCTTGTCATTTATAATTGCATTATTCCCAATTTTATTAATCTGATTAATTACTTCATCCTCACTGATGCTTGTACTCCGGATTGAATCAAAAATCGGGTAGGCCTGCGCCGCATATTCAGTGAAGCGGACAGCATCAAGGCTCGATGCCAACGCCGCCTTTTCCTGTCGGGAATATACCGCCAAAGCGGTCTGACTCAGCAACTCCGAAGGCGTCTCGCAGGCCGCAGTACTGGTGTTCCCCTGGATCATGCCCATTCTGAAAAAATTCGAGACAACCTTGTTTATTTCATCATTCATTATCTGGCTGAAACCAACTTTTGGGTCTGAGGTAGTGAAATTTGCCCTGTAGTTCTCAAGCGCCAGAGAGGCAACCTCTGCGTTGCCCGTCTGAGTTGCGTTACAGGCGTAACGGTAACCTTCATCCAGTTTTTGACTGAACTCGTTTAGGCTCGCCGCGTTTAAATAAAAGGAGATGAATGGAAGAGTTAAAATTAATAAAGGTTTAATTCCCATGCGTTTTACCACAACAGAGCAAGTAAAGCATTTTAAGTGAAGTTATTACTTTTCTGATTAAACTAATTCCCAGAGGTGGTAATAAATAATTTAATAAATTTATATGTTCAACAGACGATTTCATAAACCTCTTTTTGTTAAACGTCGGCTGTATAATGGTTCCCGGGATTTTCATTTTACTGACGAACCAGGGTCCATACACTGGCGGGGACTTTATCGTAGAGTTTTTTCATTGTCAGTTCAGCTTTTCGATGGTCATATGCCCCGGAAATTTCTAGTGAAACTATACCAACATTCTTTTCACAGAGTCGTTCAAATACTTTTTCCAGTGTGTCAAATGAAGAGCACTTACGAAATTTCATCAAATACGCCTGTTTAGTTTCGGACATGGTCAACCTTAAGTTATTTTCAGCAAAAGTACAGTATCCCAATCTTATGTGGATTTGTTCCGGGAATCTAATTTTTTTTGCAACTATTTGACGTATAACTCCGGCTCGTTGCTGAACTGGCGGGCCCCCTTTTTTTGTTTCACGATGACTCCAGCCCGGTAGTTCGCTGGACTGCGACGTAGCCCGATACAACAGGTTTATCAATAGCTTACGCGCGTCCATCATATGCCGGTGCTTTCTGAAACTTGACCCGGTTCTCCCTCGCGCCGCTCCTATCTGGCTCCTGGAATCCGGGTCGTTCCAAGGAGTCATCATGGCAAAGATCAAGCTCACCAAGACCGCCGTAGAGTCGGCGCAACCCCAGGCGAAGGACATCGAACTACGGGATACCGTCGTGCCCGGCTTCCTTTGCAAGATTACCCCGACGGGACGCCGGGTGTTCATGCTCCAGTACCGCACGAACTCTGGCCAGCCCCGCAAGCCCTCGCTGGGACTCTACGGGGAGCTAACCGTCGAACAGGCGCGGGTCAAAGCGCAGGACTGGCTGGCCGAGGTTCGCCGGGGTGGTGATCCCGGCGGTGCCAAGGCCGAGGCGCGCAAGGCGCCCACGATGGCCGAGTTGTGCAAAAAGTTCATGGAGGACTACTCCAAGAAGCGCAACAAGGTCAGCACGCAGGACGGCTACCAGGGCGTCATCGACCGCAACATCATCCCGCTGCTGGGCCGCAAGAAGGTGCATGACGTGAAGCGGCCCGACATTGCGGGGCTCATGGAAAAGCTGGCCTACAAGCCGACCGAGGCCAACAAGACCTTCGGCGTGCTGCGCAAGATGTTCAACTTGGCCGAAGTCTGGGGCTTCCGCCCGGACGGTACGAATCCGTGCCGCCACGTCCCGATGTACCCGCCGGGCAAGGAAACCCGGCTCATCGTGGACGAGGAAATGGTGCGGATCTTCCGCCAGTTGGAGAAACTGGAGGCGGAGGGGCTGGAGAACTACGTCATCCCGTTGGCGATCCGGCTGCAATTCGAGTTTGCGGCGCGGCGCTCCGAAATCTGCCCGCTCGAATGGAGCTGGCTGGACTTCGAGAACCGGCGCGTGGTGTGGCCCGACAGCAAGGTTGGCGGCATTTCCAAGCCCATGAGCGAGGAAGCCTATCGGCTGCTTTCGACGGCGCCGCGTCTGGAAGGCTGCCCTTACGTCCTGCCGTCGCCGAACGACCCGGCCAAGCACCTGACCTTTGGCGAGCACTATGGCGGCTGGTGCCGGACGCTCAAGGCCGCCAGCGTGCCGCACGTAGGCACGCACGGCATCCGTCATCGCTCGACCACCGACATTGCCAATTCCGGTGTGCCGACCAAAGTGGGAATGAAGCTGACGGGCCACAAGACCGTGGCGATGTTCATGCACTACGTCCACACCGAGGACAAGCCGGTGCGCGAGGCGGCCGAGCTGGTGGCCAGCCGCCGCCAAGCCATCACGGGCGCGCGGCAGCTTGCGGAGGCGGTGGCATGAACGGGCGCCGGCCATCAGCAGCATCGCTCGCAGCGCCCGCGGCGCTGCTGGGCGACATCCGGGCACTGATCGAAGCGGCGCGCAAGCGCGCCGCCTCGACGGTGAATAGCGAGCTTACGATGCTCTACTGGCGCATCGGCCAACGCATCCACACGCAGGTCTTGGACAGGCGCCGGGGCGCCTACGGCAAGGAAGTTCTGCCCACCTTGGCTGCGCAGTTGGTGGAGGAGTACGGCAGCAGCTTTGCAGAGCAGAACTTGCGCCGCATGGTGCAGTTCGCCGCCACCTTCCCCGACGAGCGAATTCTCGTATCACTGATACGAGAATTGAGCTGGACGCACTTCATCGCCCTGATGCCGCTGAAAGACCCGCTCCAGCGGGACTACTACGCACAGATGGCCAGCACCCAACGCTGGAGCGTGCGGACGCTGCGCGAGCGTATCGACTCGATGCTGTACGAGCGCACGGCGCTTTCCCAAAAGCCGGAAGAAACCATAGCGCAGGAGTTGGCGACCCTGCGCGATGCGCAGCGCATGTCGCCGGCCCTGGTCATGCGCGACCCGTACATCCTCGACTTCCTGGGCCTGCGGGACACTTGGCAGGAAGGCGACTTGGAAGCGGCGATCATCCGTGAAATGGAGTCCTTCCTGCTGGAGCTGGGCGCGGGCTTCTCATTCGTCGCCCGGCAGAAGCGCATTCCGATCGACGACGAGGATTTCCACCTTGACCTTCTGTTCTACAACCGCAAGCTGCGGCGGCTGGTTGCGGTGGAGTTGAAGGTAGGTGACTTCAAGGCGGCCTACAAAGGGCAGATGGAGCTTTACCTTCGGTGGCTAGACAAGCACGAACGGGAGCCGGAGGAAGCCTCGCCGCTCGGGATCATCCTTTGCACCGGCAAGAAGCGCGAGCAGATCGAATTGCTGGAGCTGGACAAGTCCGGCATCCACGTTGCCGAGTATCTGACCGCCTTGCCGCCGAGGGGCGTGCTGGTGGAGCGGCTGCAACAGGCAACGCAACGGGCGCAGTTGCAAATCGAGCAGCGCAAGACGGACAACGAGTAGTCCTGTCCCAAGCAGTCGGGCGTCCCGGCGTGCCGCCGTCGCGCTGTCGTGCTGCGCATCGAGCTTCGCTGCGCGAGTCTCGCCCCTGTCGGGCTTCCATCACTGACGCCTCCGTCCCGGCTCGTTGATCCGGGCCTGCGCGCTCCGCTTGCCAAAAATCGACTCTGTGCAGTGGGCGGGTGTGGGCGGTCTTGCTGTTCCCTTCACCGTATCACGGCGTTCTCGCCGTCAAGGGCGGCGCGCGCCATGCGCGCTTGCGTCCTGGCGGCCGTCTGCGACCCCTGACTGCTTGCGCTGCGCCGTGCTGCCGCCGGTTCCGGGCAATTCCGCCCGAGCAACCGGAGCACGATCATGTCGCAACTGTCCTTTCCCTCGTTCGATTCCTGTCTGCTGGTGCGCGACGCGCACGGGCGCTATCTACCGGCATCGGCCGACGACATTCTGGAAGCTGCGCGCCAGGTCATTGACCGGAAAATGCAGCGCGGAGCAGAGTTCACTTCGCCGGCGGCGGTCAAGGAATACTTGCGTACAAAGTTGGCCAGCTTCGAGCATGAGGTGTTCGTAGTGCTGTTCATGGATACGCGCCATCGTCTGATCGAATACAGGGAGATGTTCCACGGCACTATTGACGGTGCGTCGGTGTATCCGCGCGAAGTGGTCAAGGAGGCGCTGCGGCTCAATGCGGCGGCGGTCGTCGTTTCGCACAACCATCCGAGCGGAAACCCCGAGCCGAGCGCGGCTGACCGGGCGCTGACCCAGCGGCTCAAGGAAGCGTTGGGTCTGGTGGACGTGCGCGTGCTCGATCACATCATCGTTGCGGGCAACGAAACGGCATCGTTCGCCGAGCATGGGCTGATCTAGCCCAAGGGGCTTCGGCCCCTTTTTGCTGCGCCTGGTGGCATAGCTATGGCCCTCGCGGCCTGATGCTCAGGCCGTCGCAACCTGAATCATCTCGTCGTAATGTTTCTTGTCCACCTCTTCCAGCCACTGGAAGATGTTCCCGATGACGCTGTGGCTTTCGCCTGCCAAGTTTTCTGCGGATTCCTCTGTTATCTCAATAACGTCGCTATGTGAATACTTATTGATAAAGCGGTAGATTTTTTCTTTAAGCTCTGGTGTCGTGATGGTGCAATCTTTTAGGCCAGCCTCCATCAATTGACTAATGTCGCTTCGCCGCCTTGGATATTTGAAGGTAAAAAACGATTCAACAAGCTTTCGGGCGAGGTTGGCGGTCAAGAACGCCTCATCTCGATTGAGTGTCGTGTGCGCCCTATATTCGTAAAGCTTCTTGAAGATATAGTGGTACTCGGAACCGTAGTTCTTGAGTGAGTCGTCGGCATCCACAAGTAGGGAGTGACGAGGGGAGCCAGGTGGCGCATCCAGGCGATAAAAGAAGCAATTCTCGGCGTTGCCTTTTTTGACTCGATTCCTATTGGTGCCAGTGAACCAGTCTCTCACTAGCTTAAAGTAAGTGAAGTTGTGAGTCAGCACAAAAAGTTGCTTGGCTTCAGTGCATTGCGTTCTCAAAAACGAGTAGGCGTGAAACAAGTGATTAGAATCAAAGCTTGAGACCGGATCGTCAACGACGACGATCGTATCCTTGATGTTATTTCCATTTTCTTTGAGCTTCGTGATGAAATAGACAAATGCAATCGCAGTCTTCTCACCTTCGCTCAAATTCCCATCGTGCTCACCAACCCCGTTTCTGATGATCTCATAGCCTTTCTTCTTCTGATTGAAGTTCAGGCAAAGCTCAGAGCGGCCAATGAAGCGATGCAGGATGTCATTGAACTCCTTTGCCCCGACCGTTTCATTCGAGAGCGCCGCTTCTATGGCTCCGACCTCTAGACTAATTTTTTCAATTTCCTTATGGTCGTTCTTTGCTTCTGACTCAAGGTCATTGCACTTCTTCTCACTTCCAGCATAGTCAAACTCTTGCACCTCAGCCGCAGCAAAGTGAAGCTCCAGTGCCACCTTGCTTTTTGAGGTCTCAGATTTGAAATTTGAAGTCTTATTGTTGTGCTTTCCAACGAGAGCAACAATCGACTTCAGGATGTCATTGAAATTGGTGACATCGTCTTCAACCACATCCGAGATCTGAATGTCTGTCTTCCCAGGGTCTGTGATCTTGGCCTTCAGGGCTTCCCGCCAGGCGTCCATTTGCTGGTCGATCTTTTCAGCAGCAGTTGCGTAGTCCTTTTGAAGCTTTTCTGCCTCGGCCGATAGTTCTTTATAAAACTCGGTCGATGCGGGAAACTGATTAGCTGGAGCGCCTTGAGATTCAATCCATGTCGCCGCATTCTGAAGTCGGCTCTGAAACTCCGTGAACTCCTTGCTGAAGTGGGCAGCAAGCGCCTCGGCACGAAGCTGGGCGAACGGAGAGCCGCAGAACTCGCAGGATTGCGAGTCGTGGTTTTTATGGATTTCCAAGCCTGCTTGAACCCATTCGCGGATGTCCGGGTTATCGGTAAGCCGCTGGATTGCTTGATTGACCGCCGTAGTCCCAATCAAATCTCTGATGCGGCCCGCCGCTTTCTTAAAGTAGTCCGGCTCAATGGCCGTTGAGGCGAAAGCAATGCTTGGAAGCTGATCTGGCTTGGCGGCATTCGTAAGGTCGATAACCCTCTCATCTGGAAGAACCGACTCCGCCTTGATAATTGTCTCGCCGTTATTCTGTATGAAGTTGGAGAGCTTGCGGCGGTCGTAATTCAAGTAATAACTGTCGCTCGTATCAATCGCCTGAAGTCCAAGCTTCATTTTCTTGGCAGCATTGGTCAGGAACTTCTCTAATGCCTCACGCTGCTTCTTGATATCGCTTTGCTTGTCGTCGTGAGCCTTCTTTTTCGACTGAAGCTCGCTCTTCAGCTTCTCCAGCTTCTGCAAGTCATCAATCTTCTCTTTCGCAATAAGAAGGATGCTCTTTACGGATTTGTCCCAATCAATGTTCTCATGCACGAAGCGTTGATTGAAAACATGAATATTCAATTGGGATGAGTGGAGTGTGGATTCCGTGATCGTTGAGCCATCCTCCAGAACTACTGAAAATTGGCCCGTGCTGAAGCGGGGAACCATCGAGCGAAGCTCAAAGCAAGAGAATAGATTCGATAACGTTGACTTGCCTGTTCCATTCCAACCATAGACCAGGTTGTACCGGCCGAACTTTTGGATCTTCGTTCCATTGAAGTCGCTGAAGATTCCGAACTGTTTGAGGCGGTTGATGCAGACAATCATCTCTAGATCTCCGTGTTCTTGCTTTCCCATCATTAGCTTGCGAAACAAATGGTAAACGAAGAGTCCTCTTGCGTCTCCGCTTCGCGGATCGCGCTGCTCCAGGTTCGCTAGTCGCTCATCCCTGGCGGGACTGGCTTCGCCAGCCTTCCGCATCGCTGACGCCTACGGCCCGGCTTCCAGCTTCGGGCCTGCGCGCTTCGCTTGCGTGCGGTCAGCACAAAGGGATGGCCGTTGCCTTGTCCAGCCGTCTCCCCTGACTTCATCACCTTACCCGCGACCGTAGCCCGCGCCCGTGTGCCGTCAAGGCGCGCAGGGCCGTGTCCTCGGCTGCGCCTGCGGGCCGCACCCACCCTGCGCTTGGCTCCTTGACGGCCCCCGTCCGCGCGCTCCTTTGGCCGCGGGCGATGAACTCAGGAAAGACGGTGGCAACAGGGCCAACCGGGTTCCTCGTGCCGACCGCACCAAACAGCCGAAAGGCTGGGCTCCGAATCTAGAAATCCGGTGTGCGGTGTGAACAGCAAACCTCTTTTGTCAGGAGAAAGACCATGCAACTCGCATCCCGTTTCGCTTTCCGCTCCCCCTCGCTGCGCAGCGATTACCCGCTGTCCGACGACCAGATTCACCGCGTGGCCCCGTCCATCTTCGCGGATGCCCCGCACGAGAGCCGTTCGCAGCGGTACGCCTATATCCCCACCGCCGCCGTGCTGACCGAGCTTCGCAAAGAAGGCTTCCAGCCTTTCATGGTGACGCAAACCCGCGTGCGCGACGAAGGCAAGCGCGAGCACACCAAACACATGATTCGCTTGCGCCATGCCAGCCAGATCAACGGCGCGGAGGCCAACGAAATCGTGCTGCTGAACTCGCACGACGGCACCAGCAGCTATCAGATGCTGGCCGGAATGTTCCGGTTCGTGTGCAGCAATGGCCTTGTTTGCGGCAACACCGTGGCCGATGTGCGAGTGCCCCATAAAGGCGACGTGGCCGGTCTGGTCATTGAGGGCGCTTACGAAGTCTTGAGCGGTTTCGATCGGGTGAAGGAATCGCGCGATGCCATGCGCGGCATCACCTTGGACGATGGCGAATCCGAAGTGTTCGCCCGCGCCGCGCTCGCCCTCAAGTACGACGACCCCGACAAGCCCGCGCCCATCACGGAATCGCAAATCCTGATGCCGCGCCGCTTCGACGACCGCCGCCCCGACCTGTGGAGCGTGTTCAACCGCACCCAAGAAAACCTGACCCAAGGCGGGCTGCGTGGCCGCAGCGCCAACGGGCGCCGACAGCAAACCCGCCCGGTGCAGGGCATCGACCAAAACATCCGACTGAATCGCGCCCTCTGGCTGCTGGCCGATGGCATGCGCCAGTTGAAAGCCTGAATCCCCACGCGGCAGGGGCAGGCAGCAGCCCTTGTCGCTTTCTTCGCTGCTGCATTCCTGAACCGATAGGAGTTATCACCATGAACGCCGTTACCCAAACCGAAGCCCGCGCCATCAACACCGCCGCCGCTATCCCGCTGGAAGCCGCTGACCCGACCAAGAACCTGATTCTGGTTCCGCTGTCGCGGCTGGTGTCGCGCCCCACTGGCCGCAACGTGCGCAAGACCCCGCGCATGTCCATTCCCGAACTCGCCGCCAGCATCCAGCGTGTCGGCCTGCTGCAAAACCTCATCGTGATTGCCGCCGCCGACGGCGAGCATTACGAAGTCGTGGCCGGTGGCCGTCGCCTCGCAGCGTTGAAGCTGCTGGCGAAGAAGCACCGCATCAGCAAGGAATGGGAGGTGCCTTGCCTGCAGGTGGCCGATGGCACCGCACGCACGGCCAGCCTGACCGAGAACGTGCAGCGCGAAGCCATGCACCCCGCCGACCAGTTCGAGGCGTTCGCCGCGCTGGTGGCCGAAGGCCGCAGCATCGAGGATATCGCAGCGGATTTTTCCGTCACGCCGCTGGTGGTGCAGCGCCGCTTGAAACTCGCCAACGTCTCGCCGCGCCTGCTGGCCGACTATCGCGCCGAGGCCGTGAGCCTTGACCAGTTGATGGCCCTTGCCATCACCGACGACCACGCCGCGCAGGAAGCCGCGTTCTACGATGCGCCGACATGGCAGCGCAGCCCGCACAACCTGCGCGACCGTCTGACCGAACGCGAAATCGACGCCTACCGGCATCCGCTGGTGCGCTTTGTCGGGCTGGACGGCTACGAGCAGGAAGGCGGTGGCATCCGCCGCGACCTGTTCGCGGAGGGCGACAAAGGCGTGTATCTGACCGATGCCGCACTGCTGGAACGGCTGGCGCAGGACAAGCTGGCAGGTATCGCCGCCAAGGTGCAGGCCGAGGGCTGGGCGTGGGTGGATGCCACGCCGGGCATGACCCATGCCGATCTGCAAGCCTTCCAGCGTGCGCCAAGGGAACGCCGCAGTCCGAACAAGCGCGACGCGCAGCGCATCGAGAAGCTGCAAACCAAGCTGCACGAACTGGCCGAAGCCGTGGATGCCGCGCTGGACGACGAAGACGAAGAAAAGGCCGATGCCTTGCAGGAAGAAGGCGAACGCCTGGGCGAGCAGTTGCAGGCGCTGGAAGAAGGCTTGCTGGACTATGCGGCCAATGTGAAGGCCGCAGCCGGTGCCATCGTCACCATCGACCGCGACGGGCAGGCCGCGATTCATCGCGGGCTGCTGCGCGAAGCCGAAGCCAAGGCGCTGCGCACGCTGGAACGACTGCGGCAGGGTTTCGGCAGCGAAGGCGAAGCCGCAAACGAGGACGAAGGCGAGGACGACGAGCAGCCCAAGACCGCCACCATGTCCGACCGACTGGCGCAGCGGTTGAGCGCGCACCGTACCGCCGCGCTGCAAATCGAAGTGGCCCGGCATCCGCAAGCCGCGCTGGCCGCCGTGGTGCATGGCATGGTGCAGACCGTCTTGCAGGAAAGCCACTACGGCCACGACCTGCCGCTGGGCGTGCGCCTCACGGTGCAAGACCGGCTGGAAGGCATGGCCCCGGACTGGCCGGAATCACCCGCCGCCGTGGCGCTGCGCGAACTGCAACAGGTGGCAGGCGAAACCTTGCCGGAGGACAGCGCCGAACTGTTCGCCGCGCTGCTGGCGAAATCACAGGATGAACTGGTGCGGCTGCTGGCCGTGTGCTTAGCTTCCACGGTGGACGTGGTGACGCCTCGCGCCACGCCGCACCAGCCCGGCGCGGAACTGGCGCAGGCCGTGGGGCTGGATATGGCCGCGTGGTGGCAGCCCACCAATGAGGGTTACTTCCGGCATGTGCCGAAGGCCGCGATTCTGGAAGCCGTTGGCGGGTTCGCGCCCTCGCACGTCACCCGACTGGCGAAGTTGAAGAAGGGCGACATTGCCAGCGAAGCCGAACGGCTCGCCGCTGGCACCGGCTGGATGCCCGCCATCTTCCGCACCGAAGGCCCGCAGCAGGCCGGGCAGGACGCGCCGGCGGATGGCGAAGCCGAAGCACAGGAAGAAGCGGCCGCCGTGGCGGATGTCCAGCCGCAGGCCGAGGCTTTGGCCGCGTGACTTCGCACCGTAGATAGCGCCCCGGTTCCGGCCGGGGCGCTTCATATTGAGGATGCCTGCCATGACCCACCAACCCGCAAACCGCCCCCGTATGGCTGCGACCTATGCCTCCGGCACGGTGCGCGCCCGCCGCTGGCACGGCGACGGCGACGTGCGCGGCTACCGTCCGCCGCGTGGCTGGACGGCCCGCGCCGACCTGACCGATCTGCATCCCCTCACGGGCCGCGCCTTGCCGCGCGCCGTGTGGTGGATCATCGAAACCAAGAAATAACGAGCCGCACCGGCCCCAAGCCGTGCCGCCTTGGGGCCGGTGGTCGAAAACTCCGGGCGCGGCGGTGGCC
>NZ_JBLKCZ010000015.1:22537-100845 GCF_047530595.1 Enterobacter sp. 01-M-02-SI-ECC
GCGGCGCATCGCGCCGCCAACGATTCGACCGAGCCCCGCCGCAATGGGCGGGGCTGGTGTGGCTACGCCCCGGCTTGCTGCGGCAGGTTGCACGAAAGCGTGCCGTCCCCGACGCTGGCGGTTCGTTGTCTGTACGTCACGAAAGACGGTTCACCGACACGCCGCCCAGCCTCGCTTCTATGGAGCTTCCACACCACGCCTCAGTATGTGGCCGTGAGCTGCGGCAGGGGCGCTCTGGCCTTGTCGTCGGGGCATTGACCTGGCCCGCGTCAGGGCGCAAGCCGGTGCAGCCGTCACGCGGGGATGCCGAGTTGGCCACGTCTCCATTCGGGAGCGGGCGGCCTGTGCGTCCTTGTCTTGTTGTGAATCCTGGCGGTGGCGCGGCTGCGCCTTGGGCTTCATGGCCGCAACCTTGCAGCGAAAACAATTTCCCCTGCGCTGCGCGCATTCCTCGCGGGACAAATTCTTTTCGCTTCCAGGTTCTCCACGTTGTTGCGACCGCTGCGCGGTGCGACCAGCCCATCCCCCGCCGGCCGGATCACAACAAGGACGCACTGGCGCGACCTTGTTCAACCCGAAAGGAGAAACATCATGGCTAACATCGGCACCTTCACCGCAGAGAAAGACGGCTTCACCGGCACGCTTCGCACCCTGACGCTCAACGTCAAGGTCAAGCTGGTTCCCAACGACAAGGGCGACACCGAGAACGCCCCCGACTTCCACCTGCAAGCGGCTGGCCACGAAGTCGGCGCAGCGTGGAAGAAGACCAGCGAGGCCGGGCGGGAATACCTGTCCGTATCCATCGACGACCCTTCGTTCCCGGCGACGGTCTATGCCCGCCTGATCGAGAACGAGGACGGCACGCACGACCTGATCTGGTCGCGCAACAAGCCGAAGGCGGCCTGACAGCCGCTTACCGCGTCCCGCCCACTGCGGCGGGGCGCGATGCTGCTGATCGCAGCACCGCACGCGCAGGATTTCTGCTGCTGCCGCGTGCTGGATACGCCCGTCACCGCGGGCCTGCATGCGTGCCTTGTGGCTCGCAATCCGTGTCAACGAGCGGTGTGTGGCGTGTCGGCGCTGTAAGCGCCGCCGGGCTTTCGGGCTTCGCCCCGTGCCGGCAAGCCGTCACGGCCATCCGGCTTCAATCCCTCACGCCTTCGCGCCTGCGGCGCTGCGCGCTCCGCTTGCTGCAATTCAGTACCACACGCCAACGCGCTACGGCGTGTCGGGCTCTTCCAATATCGCCCTGAGTTCCTGGCGCACCTGTGCCAGCAATTCATCAGCTTCGCGGGTGCTGTCACCGGCATAAGCCAATGTGAGCAGCGTGAGCGGATGCACTTCCATGACCTCGCACAGATCGGCCAGCTTCTGGATGGTTGGGCTTTTCAGGTCGCGCTCCAGCGTGCTCATGTAGGTGCGACTGGACACGTTGGAGAACGCTTCCTGGCTCAAACCACGCGCCTTCCTTACCGTCCGAATCGCCGCTGCCAATGAGTTCTTCGCTGCCACCTATGGTTTCCCCAAAAAACCAAGATGACAGCCCATTGCGCCCTATAGGACTACAATCTATAGTGTTCATTTGGTGGTGATGTTTTCCTTTTCCGTGCTTTTACGGAGATCCGCATCTGCGGATTTCCTCAGACCCAGGGAACCGCGTCCGTGTCTTTCCTGACTTCCACCAATACGCCTTCGTGCCTCTCCGCTTTTGCGGCTTCGTGCGCTTGCGCATACGTGCATCCGTCCGCAGGCACAGATGCGCCTCGGCGATTGCGTGTGTTCGTGGAAGGGGCGCGGCCTTGACCACGCTTGTCACCGAGGAAGACCGGGTGCACCTACTGGCCCACGGCCTCACCCGCGCCGCAGGCCAGGAATGTGACCCGCTGCCCGTGGTGCGCCTGTTCACACCGGACGCACATGCGACCTGGCTATTGGCCGCGCTCGATCCGACCGATGGCGATACGGCCTACGGCCTGATCGACCTCGGGATCGGGATGCCTGCCCTGGCGACGGTGAAGCTGTCCGATCTGGCGTCCATCGTCGGGCCGCTCAAGCAGCCCGTGATACGAGATCGGTACTTCCAGCCGACGCGGCCGCTGTCGGAATACGTTCGACTGGCTCAGGAAAACGGTTCGATCACCGATTGACGCATTCCAGCGCGACCAGGCAAAAAGTATCGCATTGTGACTATTTCGGTCTTAGCCAAGACCTGGCAAGTCTTGATCCGCATGCTTGCACCAGGGTGGTGCGCTCCTGACCAAAACAGTCATGATGCCAGGCGCGAGATTCGGCACGGTGTTCAATGCTGCACCCCATTTCCGGGCGGTGCAGTCGTCGCATTTAGACGATTTCGGCAATGCACTGGAGCGAATCTGTCTTGACACCAGCAGTTAAAGCGTAACCCGAGTTTGATGACCACTTGATGGCGATTCGATAGCTCCCGCACAGCGGAATTGTGGCGACGTTCCCAGAAACAGGGAGGTTTCGCCATGACTGACCGCAGCAGCCAACACTGGTATCCCACGGCCGCGTATCTCTACACGCTGCACCTCGATGGCCCAGCGCTGGCTTGGGAGTATTTGCGCAGGAATGCAAGCTACCGGCGCGACTGGCTACGCCGGCGTCGCAAGCCAGATGCGGCGCAGGCCTGGGGCCTGCGCCTGCTGGAAGATCCCGGCCTGGATGCGCGCGATGCACATCCTGCTTGGTTCCCCGATCACGACGGCGTGGTGCAGCTATACCCCGACGCCGACCCACCACCCGATGCGCATACCTTCGAGTTCTGGCGCATTCCTGGGCGCAAGCAACTGACCCACGACGGCAAGCGCCTGGTGCTTGTATCGCATTGGCCAGGCTGCTGCGTTCGGCTCGCACTCGCACCCGACCTAGAAGATGGCTCGGCCTATCTCTACGCCACACGCGCCTGCGCCACGCCCTGTGCGCGCTACCGCACGCTCGCTGCGAAGCTGGATGCGCTATCTGCCGCAACCGTGGCCGCGCCTGTGGCAACAGCCCGCTCTCGCCCCACGCCCGCCGCGCTGCTGGAACTGCATACCTTGCAAGCGCTCGACGCGACCCTCGCGGGAGCCTCTTTGCGCGAAGTGGCCGAAGGTCTGTTCGGCGCGGATGCCGTCGCGGCCGACTGGCACAAAGACAGTGCATTGCGTGCCCGCGTGCGGCGGCTGGTACGCCGCGGCGATGAGCTGATGCACGGCGGCTACCGCCGACTAGCGCAGCTTCCAATGTTCCCGTCGCATTAGGGGGGACGTTTCTCGACCCGTGCGAATCGTCCCTTAGCAAGAAGCCTTGCTTTCTTGAGAGTGCCTCTATCCGGCCGCGTGGTGTGGCCGGGCTTGATGGAGGTACATCCCATGCGACCTGCTCCCTCGCGGCCTGCCGCCGCTGCCGTCACTGCGACCTCGCAGCCTCAACGCTACCTGACAAACGACGAAGCCGCCGACTACCTGCGGCTGTCGCCGCGCACGCTGGAGAAGCAGCGGGTGATCGGCGGCGGCCCCAAGTTCCGCAAGTTCGGCCGCCGCGTCATGTACGCGGTGTCCGACCTCGATGCCTGGGCCGACCAGCGCAGCTACGAGGCCACGTCCGATCCCGAATACGCCGAGCGCCACGCGGGCGACTACCGTGATGGCCGCTGATCGTCGGCGCGTGGGTGGCCTTCGCCATGTCCAGCCCGCCAGGGCAAGCCTTGCCGCAGCGCGAACAGCTCGATCTGTTCCGAGCGCTGCCGGGCGACATGGCGCCACGCGATTCCCAGGACTTGATGGCCTTTCCGTTCTTCTCGCTTGCCAAGTCGCGGCGCACGGCGCCGATCGACTTCCGCAGCGGGAACGTCACCATTCGCGTGGAAGGCACGCAGGAGCACGGCATCGCAACGATATGGGATGCCGACGTGCTGATATGGGCCGCCTCGCAGATCGTGGAGGCGCGCGACGCGGGCCTGCGCCCGTCGCGCTGGATACGCGCCACGCCTTACGAGATTTTGCGCTTCATCGGGCGCGGCACGTCCCTCAACGACTACCAGCGCCTGAAGGCCGCCCTCGACCGGCTGCAATCGACCACGGTGGCCACGTCCATCCGCGAAACCACGGGAAGGCGCTTGCATCGCTTCTCGTGGATCAACGAGTGGAAGGAACTCGCCGACGCCAGCGGCACCCCGCTGGGCATCGAGCTGATCTTGCCGGACTGGTTCTATGCCGGCGTGCTCGACGCCGCCCTGGTGCTGACCATCGACCCGGCCTATTTCCGCTTGAAAGGCGGTATCGAACGCTGGCTGTACCGCCTGGTGCGCAAGCATGGCGGGCGGCAGGAGCACGGCTGGCAATTCGACTTCCGACACCTGTACCGCAAATCCGGCAGCGCGGCCCGCTTCTCGGACTTCGCCTACGACGTGCGCGCCCTGGTGGCGCGGCAGTCGTTGCCCGGCTACGTCCTCGGCATCGAGCGGATGCCGGACGACAACACCGAGCTGCTGACCTTCCGGCCCGTGCCGCACGCGGCACGGGGATAACTGCGGGAGAACCTGTGGACGGCCTCGTGCTATCAGGAGTACCGGGTATCGTGCTATCAGGAGTACGACCCTCGTGCTATCAGGAGTACGAAAACGCCGGAAAGCCAACAACGGCGCGGGTTTGCGTTCCCTCTAACTTACCTAACAAGAAATACATAACTTTTAGTAGAAGCGCGCCGTTTCGGTGGACAACCACGAAATGGCACGCCCAGGCCGGCTTTCCAGCTCGGAGGGCCGCGCCATGATCTTCGCGTTTCTCAACCAGAAAGGCGGCGTCGGCAAGACCACGCTCGCCACGCACATCGCCGGCGAACTGGCGATGCGCGGCCTGCATGTCATCCTGCTGGATGCCGACCCGCAGGGGTCATCGCTCGACTGGACGCAGCGGCGTAGCCAGCAGGGCCTGCCCCGTCTGTTCAGCGCCGTGGGCCTTGCCCGCGAAACGCTGCATCAGGAAGCGCCAGAACTCGCCAGGCGGGCCGATCACATCATCATCGACGGCCCGCCGCGCATCGCCGCCCTCGCGCGCTCCGCGCTGCTGGCGGCCGAGCGCGTGCTGATCCCCGTGCAGCCCAGCCCCTACGACGTATGGGCTTCTGCCGAGATGGTCGCACTGATCCGCGAAGCACAGGTGTTCCGGCCAGCGCTACGCGCGGCCTTCGTCATCAACCGGCGCGTCAGCACCACCATCATCGGCAGGGAGGCACGGCAATCGCTGGCCGAACAGCCGCTGCCCGCGCTGCGCTCGGAGATCCACCAGCGCATCGTCTTTGCCGACAGCGTAGCCGCTGGCCGGCTCGCCCGCGAAACCGCGCCCGACAGCGCCGCTGCCCGCGAGATCGCCGCGCTCACCGACGAACTGCTGCGGTGGCCGACATGACTGGAAAGCCATCACCACGCAGCAAGCGCGTCGGCATCGGTGTACGTCCCCCAGCGAATCCGCACGCCGAAGCGTGGATTCGCCAGGGCGACGCAGATGCCTTGCAGAAAGGCGACCTCTACACCGCTCGACTGACGCTTGACATCACGCCCGCCATGCGGGCGCGCATCAAGGTGTCGGCCTTCACGCGAGGCGTGACCGTAGCCGAACTGCTGCGCAGCCTGCTGGAGCGGGAGTTTCCCCCGGAGGGCACGCCGTGAACGCATCCGCTTCGACCGCCCACACCCCCAAAGCAAGTGCGCCCACGGCTGCACCGCCGCCGGCGCCTTCGACACTCGCCGGCCAGGCCGGCAACGTGCCGCTGACGCGCGTGGCGCTGACCTACATCGAACCCCGCTTCAAGCTCTACCTGCGCTTCGGCGAACCGGCGCGCACGCTCCAGCTCGACCGCTGGCGGCGCTGCGCCGTGTTCCTGCCGAACGCGGTTCTGTGCCGCATCCGTTGGCAGGCCAACGACTACGGCACGATCCGCTGGCAGCTCATGGTGATGCAGACCGCCACGCCGCTGGACGCCGTGCAACGCATCCCCGGCGTGCAGCCGGGCGCGCGTCTGCTGTTGCACGCCGAAGGCGATGCCAACGTTCGCGCCGTGCTGGAACGCATCGACGACATCGAGGCGCTGGGCATCGCAGCCGCAGACACATCGCCCGCGTACTGGCGCACGCTCGCGAACCGGCTCGCAGCGCGCTCGGCGTTACCCACATACACCACAGAACGGCACGCCGCCTGGCTGGCAGGGAGGGCATTGCCATGACCACGATTTCCACGACCGGCCCCGTGCCGCATCCTCGCTCGCGCCTGCGCACTCGCCTCGTGCTGGCAGGCTTCGCCACCGTCGGCCTCGCTGCGCTGGCCTGGGCTGCGTTCGTGCAGCCCCTGCCGCGAATGGCCTACAACCCGTCCGACAGCGTGGCGGTCGGTTGGTATCGCATCGAACCGTTCGACCCGCGCACCGCCTCGCGGCCACGTCCGCTGTCCGTGGACAGCATCGTGCTGGTGCCGCTGCCCGACAGGGCCGCCATGCTGGCTGCGCAGCGCAGTTACCTACCGACCCGCTTTCCGCTGCTCAAACGTGTGGGCGCAGTCGCGCCACAACACGTCTGCATCGTCGCCGGCCAGGTTCGCATCGACGGCGTGCCGGTGGCCGCCGCCCTGCCTGCCGACCGGCAGGGCCGACCGCTGCCATCCTTGCAGCTTTGCCGCCGTCTCGAACCGGGCGAACTGTTCCTCTTGAGCGTGACCAACCCAGCGTCGTTCGACAGCCGCTATTTCGGGCCGGTCAGTGCATCCACCGCGATCGGCGTTGCGCATCCGATCTGGCTGGAGACACGTCCATGATGGCCGCCGATTCGCTGCACTTTGCCGCGCCTCTCATCGTGCCATCGGGCATGTCGTTCTACTGTTCGTCGCCTTGTCATCGCACGTGCAGTGCGGGTGCATTCGCACCGCACTTCGCGCTGCCTTCGGCGCAGCCGTCCAACGTGCAGGCGTCTTGCCTCGAACGCGCCTGGCCTGCGGCCATTGGCGTGTTCGCCGGCGGGCTGGCTGCTGGTGCAGCAGCGCCGCCGGGCCGCCGATGCCCGGAGCGGGAGCGAGGGGCAAAGGCGGAAGGCAAGACAAAAGGACGCGGCACCGGGCCGCGTCGAAGGCCTGTCTGCACATGGGAGCGGCTTTGCCGCCGTGCCGCGTGGGGCGCGAGGCCCGCGCCAATGCAGGCATGTCCGCGTGCTTCGCCCGCCCGGAGACGCCGGAGCTTGCCAGGGGCGCTGCCATGACCGACCGCCGCGACGACGATTTCCGGGTGCGCCCTGGCGCGCCGAAGAACCGAGGCAAAGGCCAGGGCCAGAGCTTCGTTTCCAAGGTGCTCAAGCGGGCTGGCAAAGCCAGCGGCGGCAAGTCGGCGGTGCGCCGTCCTGTCGCTGGCGGGAGCGGCCAGCACGCGGGCCAGCGGCCCGGCTCACGGCTTGGGCGCGGCCATACGGCAGCGCGCTTCGCAGGTGCAAAGCTGACACCCATGTCACGGCGCGTGACCGTCAAGACGCTGCTGGTCAACCAGCGCAACGCCAGCCCGCAGTCGCTCGCCAAGCACCTGCGCTACATCGAGCGCGACGGTGCCGGCCGGGACGGCGAGCCGGGCCGTGCCTACGGGCCGCAGACCGACCATGCCGACCTCGATGCCTTCAAGGAACGCTGCCAGGACGACCGACACCATTTCCGTTTCATTGTTTCCCCGGAAGACGGAGCCGAGCTGGACGACCTGCGCACCTACACCCGGCACCTGATGAACCGCATGGAGGCCGACCTGGGAACGCGGCTGGATTGGGTGGCGGTCGATCACTGGAACACCGACAACCCGCACACGCACCTGATCGTGCGCGGACGCGACGATACCGGCAGAGACCTCGTCATCGCGGGCGACTACATCGCCCACGGCTTCCGCCATCGCGCCGCCGAGCTGGCGACGGAATGGCTGGGGCCGCGCACCGAACTGGAGATCCAGCAGACCTGGCAGCGCGAGGTGAAGCAAGAGCGGTGGACGAGCCTCGACCGCACGTTGCAGCGCGAGGTCGGCGAGGATGACCGGGTGCGGATCGAACGCTTCAACGAACCGACGTTGCAACGCCAGCGCCTGCTACTGATCGGCCGGCTGCAACGCTTGCAGCGGCTCGGCCTGGCCGACGAGGTGCAGCCCAGCACCTGGGCCATCCATGCCGACGCTGAGAAGACCCTGCGTGCCCTGGGCGAGCGTGGCGACATCATCCGCACCATGCAGCGCGCCATGAGCGGCCAGCCGCGCGAGCTGGCGGTATTCGAGCCGGCCGACGACGGCCGTACCCTCGTCGGCCGCGTGGCCGCCAAGGGGCTGGCCGACGAGCTGCACGACCGCGGCTATCTGGTCATCGACGGCGTGGACGGCAAGGCCCACTACGTCGCTTTGAACGCCCGCGACGAACTGGCGAGCTACCCCACCGGCGCGGTGGTGGAGGTGCGTGGTTCCGCCGAGGTACGGGCGGCGGACAAGAACATCGCCGCACTGGCGAGCGATGGCCTGTACCGTACCGATCATCACCTGGCGATCGAGCAAGGCCGAGCCAAGCCCGGCCGCGACCCGCAGGAAGTCGTCGCGGCCCACGTCCGACGGCTGGAAGCCCTGCGCCGGGCCGGCATCGTGGAGCGCGTGGCGGAAGGGCTATGGAAAGTGCCGGACGACCTATCCGAGCGTGGGCGCCAGTACGATGCGCAGCGACTGGGCGGCGTGGCCGTGGACCTGAAATCTCACCTGCCGATCGAGCGGCAGGCCCGCGTGATCGGCGCCACCTGGCTCGACCAGCAACTGATCGGCGGCGGCCGGGGATTGGGCGACCTGGGCTTTGGTGGCGATGCCAAGCAAGCCTTGCAGCAGCGCGCCGACTTCCTCGAAGAACAGGGGCTGGCCCAGCGGCGTGGGCAGCGGGTGATTCTCTCCCGGAATCTGCTGGAAACGCTGCGCAATCGGGAGCTGGCGCAGGCCGCCCAGCACATTGCCGCCGATAGTGGGTTGGAGCATCGGCACGTCACAGACGGGCAGCGCGTAGCCGGCATCTACCGGCGCTCGGTCATTCTCGCCAGCGGTCGCTATGCGCTGCTCGATGACGGCATGGGGTTCAGTCTGGTGCCTTGGCGGCCGATAATCGAGCCACGACTGGGGCAGCAGATCGCCGCGACTGTACGCGGCGGCGGTGTGTCATGGGAGGTTGGACGGCAACGAGGTCCTGGGATTGGATAGGGGCCGTAGGCTGTCGTACCGAGTTAAGGTGTCGAGCAGCGTTCTGGCCCTAGCTTCTGTGCTCCGTTAAGGCGACTAGTCTGTGCTTATCGCCGACGCTGTGGGTGCATGGTTGCTTGCCGATTCCGGTGCAACTCGCAAACGCGCTGCCCCGACCTGAACTGCCCATTCAACGATCTGCCCGGCCAACACGTCCGTCGCGACACCGAACGCGCTCACCACATCTGCCTCTCGCTTGCTGCCTGTAGCTTGGATTGCTTCGAAGCGTCTACTGGCAATAGCAGTCCGT
This sequence comes from Enterobacter sp. 01-M-02-SI-ECC, assembly GCF_047530595.1. NCBI lineage: Bacteria > Pseudomonadati > Pseudomonadota > Gammaproteobacteria > Enterobacterales > Enterobacteriaceae > Enterobacter > Enterobacter sp. 01-M-02-SI-ECC. The sequence goes on from NZ_JBLKCZ010000015.1 coordinate 32,061, forward strand.
TTGGCCGGATCGACCAGTTGCACATCGAGCCGAACCCGAACCGCGGCGATCGCTTCAGTGCCGCGGTATTCGAGCTGGAACGCCCGTAGCGTACTGCGCAACTCCATATCGGCGCTCATTGGCGTGCTATCGGTAATCACCGAAGTCGACCGCCCATCGCGCATGAAGGCTTCGACGATTCGGTCGCGTAGCAGCACCGGTGCGGGGTCGGCCCAACGCACTCCTTGCCAAGCCGACAAGCGACCATCGGGCTGCGCAATGAAAAGCCGCTCCGAATCCAGGACGCGACTACTCTCAGGGGCGTAGACGCGCAGCGCCCCAGGTCCAGGAACGGCGCGTGGCGTACTCTCCGCCTGGGCGATGTGATAGTCGGGCAGTTTGTAGGTGACCATTGGAGCTGTTTTGGGAAGCACACTGCACGCGGACAAGCCGAGTACTAGCGTCATAGTCGCGGCAGCGACGGGAATCATCCTGGCGGAAGTGTTCACGGCTTGGTTTCCTCAATGTTCTCTCCACCGAGCAGGTATTGCGCCGGATTGCGATCCAGTCGGCGCAGCACGGTGTTTAGATTGGCCAGCGCCTGCTGGAGTTCGTGCATGGCAGGGCCTGTGGCGGCCATGCCTTGGTTCAGCGATTCCTGATTGTTTTGCAGTAGCGTCTCAACCCTGAAAGCGGCGCGTTCGAGGGATGCCGTTGCATCACGCGTGTTCACCATGATTTGCTTACCATCGTTATTTAGTAGCAGGTTGGCATCGCGAAGAGTGCTATTTGCTTGGCGCACGGCAGCTGTCGATTCTCTGCTTGCTTCGGTCAGATTGCTGATTAACGTCGCGATCTCGGCCCTCTGGTCAGCGACCGCGCCCGTAGTCTGTTCGAGATTCACTAGACTGCGGTGCACAAGAGCCAAATTCTCCTTCGACAGTAACTCCTGCGTGCGCAGCAAGATGCCGTTGAGTGTCGTCATGCTGTTACCCTCGCCGGAGACCAGGGATGCCATCGCCGAACGTGGCGCGAGGATCAACGGTTCCTCGTCCTCTTTCCGATCCAGCAATGGCACGTTTGGCCCACCGTCGCTCAACTCGATCACCGCGTTGCCGGTAATTCCCGTGATGACCAATTCAGCGCGGGTATCCTGCCGGACCGGGATGGTGGCATTGATACGCACGCGCGCTATCGCCCGCCTTGGGTCAGGCGGCGAAAGAGAAAGTGCAACGACTTCGCCAATCGTGATTCCGCTGTACTGAACCTGGCTGCCGGGCGTAAGCCCGGTCACTGGCTCATCGAACATGATCCGGTAATACTGGTAATCGTGGTCGGAACGTGTGTCGCTGAGCCAGAGCGCGAAGCCGATACCAATCGCACCGAGCAGCACGACGAACAGACCAATGAATACATGATGGGCACGTGGCTCCATGATCAGACCACCTCGTTTTCAGAGTGTAAATATTGCGTGCGCCCAGCCCAATGCGTGCGCGACGGAAGAATGATGCAGATGCGGAAGGGTTTCATGGCTGCGTCTCTTGGCTGGAAGCACCAGTGGCCTGTGCGGCCGCACGGCCACGGGGGCCGTGAAAGTATTCCTGTATCCACGGGTGCTTGAATCGCTCGACTGCCTCGATGCCGTCGTTGATGAGTACCTTCTGGTTCGCCAGGACCGCGACACGGTCGCATATGGTGTACAGCGTATCGAGGTCGTGGGTTACCAGAAACACCGTGAGACCCAGTGCATTGCGCAGGGTCAGAATCAATTGGTCGAAAGATGCAGCCCCGATTGGATCCAGTCCTGCGGTGGGTTCGTCAAGAAACAGGATGTTCGCATCAAGCGCCAAGGCTCTCGCCAGTGCTGCTCGTTTCACCATGCCTCCGGACAACGAGGCCGGATATTTGTCTCCCGCTCCGGCAGGCAACCCCACCAAGCCCAGCTTGCTTCTTGCCAAACGCTCGGCAAGAGGCCGCGCCAGACCGACATGCTCGATTAAAGGAAGAGCGACGTTCTCCAAGACGGTCAGCGATGAATACAACGCGCCCTTCTGGAACAGAATGCCGAACCTTCGCTCCATACGCGCGCGTGCAAGCCATTGGGCTCGCAGTAGGTCGCGCCCCCCGATACGGACCACGCCCGAATGCGGCTTCTGCAGCCCGACGATGCTACGCAAGAGCACGGATTTCCCGGTGCCTGATCCTCCCACCACGCCAAGGATTTCCCCGCGTCGCACGTCCAGGTCCAGGTCCTGATGGACCTGCTGGGTTCCAAACCTGTTGTCTAGGCCGCGCACTTCAATAGCGTGTCGCACACCGTTGTCGGTGTCTTCCTTCACCGCGCTCACCAGCCCATCTCCATGAAGAACAGTGCAGCGATGGCATCGATCAGGATCACCATGAAGATTGATTGCACAACACTAGAAGTCGTGTGGTCGCCTACCGACTCAGCGCTACCGGCGACCTTGAACCCTTCATGGCAGCCGATAGCGGCGATCATCACCGCGAAGAGCGGGGACTTGCTCATTCCGACAAGAAAATGGCGCACCTCGATTTTTTCCTGCACGATGGCAAGGAACTGTGCAGGAGGAATCTCCAAGCTCAGTGCGCATACAGTGGCGCCGCCCACAATGCCAGCCAAGATGCCTACTAATGTGAGCAGTGGCAAGGACACAAGAAGCGCCAGCACGCGTGGCAGCACCAGCAACTCGATGGGGTCGAGCGCGTTGGAGCGAAGCGCATCGATCTCTTCATTTGCCTTCATCGAACCGATTTGGGCGGTATACGCGCTTGCGGTACGGCCTGCAATCAATATGGCCGGGAGCAGCACTCCGAACTCGCGCATGAACGAGAAGGCGACCAGATGCACCGAGAAGATGCTCGCACCGAAGTTGGCCAGCACCGTTGCGCCCAGGAACGCCACCACCATTCCTACCATGAAGCTCAGTAGCGCCACGATGGGAATGGCGTCCACCGCTGACCGCTGGATTTGAGCGATCACCGAGGTCGTGCGCCAGCGACGCGGGTGACGAACGGTACGGCTCCATGTTTCGATGATCTGACCCACGAACCCGGCCAGACCAAGACACGCACGACAGCCCTGTTCCACGGTCAGGCCTATGCGTCCCAGACCGCGGAGCAGAGGATTCCCGCTCACCGCTGCTTTGTCCGTCTTCTGCTGAGCGGTAGCAGCGGCGGCAAGCGCTTTCATTAGGGCGAGGCGATCCGGGGACAGATTTGGAGCTGCCTCCGGCCGGTCGAGTATCGAGTCTGGCCCGAGAATTTCCACCAGCAGAGCCGCGCCGGCGGTGTCCAGTCTCTGGACTTGCGTCCAGTCGAGCAAGGGAGTGGCGTACCCCTCGGCATGGCTGATGCGGGCGGCGGACACGGATTTTGCCAGACTGGCGTAGTGCTCTATCGTCCAGTCGCCACCCGCCAGCCATTTGTGATCACCGCCGACCATGGCATCCTGCCGGAGCCAAGCCTGTGAAGCGTTGCTCATGGCTGCGTGTCCCGCCAAGCGCTGTCGATGCGCTCGATGCAGTTCGTGATCGCCGCTTTGGCATGACCCAGCAATGTGTACGAACCGGCGAACTCTTTAATGACGTTGCCGCGCTCGAAGCAACTGGCGGCAGCAACGCGTCGTCCCGTACTTACATCGACTGCTTCGAACTCTAGGCTGGCACCGCCCGTCGTCACGGGTCCAACCAGCAGGGTCGTCATTGCATTGACTGCCCGATTCGGTGTCTGCAGTTCGGTGACCGCTACACGCACCCGAACCTGTCCCGTGCCACCTGGGGTGGCGGGACTTTTGCCTTCCTGGCGTTTCAGTTCGCTCGTCACATGGTCTAGCACTTCACGCTGCTGCGCGTCATCGAGCCCATCGATGCGACCCGAGGCGGTCTTGATCTGCGCATCTTCCACCACGACAGCGGCATAACGCTTGGGCTCGAATCCCGCTGCGCGGTACATCAGTACGTTCTCGTATCGTGTCGGCGATAACTTCTCGTAGTCGCCGAGAAATCCGGAGCGCGTCATGCTGTTGGTCGCGCATCCAGAGAGCGCGGCTGCTACGCAAAAAAAAATGCCGCCGCGGATCAATGCAGTTTTGCTCTTCATAATGGGTCTCCTTGATCAAACGAAACTAAGACAGGCAATGCCTGCTGCGATGAGGGCGGTGCCAGACCAGCGCGTCACTGATGCGAGATCGCCTAGCAAGAGGGCGCCGATACCCAAGTTTCCAAGTAGCCCGATTCCTGCCCAGGCTGCAGAGGCCGCGCTGATCGGAATCCGCTTGAGCGCGAGCCACAAATCTCCGGCAAACCTGCGCTCGTGATTGGCTTGTACCGCGTCGAACGCCCGGATCATCTCGTCGATCAGTGTCACGAACAAATCGCGTTTGGTCTTGAAATGATAGAGAAACGCCCCTTTGCTCAACCCGGCCCGCACGACGACGGCGTCCAGCGTCAGACGACTGGCGCCTTCCTCCAGCACCAGTTCGCGAGCGGCCTGCAGGATGCGCTCGCGAGTTAGCTGGGCTCCTTGCTGGAGAACGGGCTGCGCATCGGTGCTGCTATGGGCGGTGGACGGGGGGGGCAACTTTGTTTTCGCGCGAGGCGGCATGGTCGTGCTCCAAAAAAAGCTTGAGTCATATACAGTCCAGACGGTATAGTAGAAGGCGTAAAACAGTCCGTCAAGACTTTTTCGGAATGCAAGGACCTGCCATGTCTCAAATTCTTGAACGCTATCGCCTCATGGCCATGATTTCGCCGCTAATGCTTCTTGCGGCTTGCAGCCATGCTCCGCACTCTGCCGATCCGCCTCGCCTGGATGTACCGGCCCATTTCTCAAATGAAGAGGGAGGTGAAGGCATCCTGGACAAATCATCCCGCCGTACTCTTCCCGTCGACTGGTGGACGGCCTACGGCGATCCACAGCTCAATGTCCTAGTCCGGGCGGCGCTGGAGCGCAACACCGAACTGTCGATTGCGCGCGCGCGCGTCGACGAGGCCTCGGCCGCCACGCGGCGAGCACGGGCCTCCCTGCTCCCCTCGTTGTCCGCGGGCACGCAGGCAACTCGAGGACGCGACTATTCAGAGAACGTTGCGATCGGCAATGATGGCCGCGCCACGTTGTCTGCATCGTGGGAGGCAGACCTGTCGGGGCGGCTTTCGCAGGCAGCAGAAGGTGCGCGCCTGGATGCGGTGGCAGCCGAACAAGCGTGGGTTGCCACGCGTTGGCAGGTCGCGTTTGAAACAGTGTCGGCGGCTGTGCAGCAGCGCCAAGCCAGTGAACTCGAAGCGCTCGCCACGGCGCGGCTGGCATCCGCCGAGCGACTCGTCTTGCTGACACAACGGAAGTTCGAGGCCGGACAAGCTACCGGCTTCGACATCGAGCGAACCCGCTCCGGCGTCGTCGCACTGCGTGTGGAGCAAGAGCAACTTCGGCGTGCGCGCGGCGAGGCGACGCATGCACTTGATGTACTAGCGGGACAAACGCCCGGAGCGTCTGCAGCTTCTCCGACTCTTGCTTCACTCGCCGCCCCCAATTGGACACCGACACGCATACCTGCGGACCTGCTGAGTGAGCGGCCCGACGTGCGCGCCGCCGAAGCGAAGTTCGCAGCCGAAACCGCGCGCTGGAACGCAGCCGAAGGCGAACGCTTCCCTAAGCTGGTGTTGGACCTGAGCGGCGGACGGCAGCGCGTTGAGAGTGCGGGGACGCGCATTACCGGCAACATTTTTTCACTTGGGGCCGGGGTTTCGTTGCCGATCTTCGATGGTGGCGCGATCCGTGCCGGCATCGAGACCGGAGAGGCGCAGCCGAGCTGCGCGCGCGGAGTTCGAGCGCACTTTGTTGAGTGCATTGCAGGACGTAGAGAACGCATACCTCGGTTGGCATACGCAGCACGCCGCACTGGAGCATCAGACCGAGGGGGTCGCAGTCGCGGAGCGTCAGCTCGATCGCAGCCGCCGTCTGTTTGAGGCGGGACAAGTGGACGCCACGGTGGTGGCCGAGGCTGAGGCGGGGGTGATGTCAGCGCAGGCTTCGCTGATCCGCACGCGGGCCGAGACAGCCGTGCAATGGGGTGTGCTGGCAAAAGCACTATCCGGCCCACCTGTTTGATCGGGGAAGCTTGCTGGAGCAGCTTGCGAAGGCTAGATAGCGTGGCGCAAGGCGAAGGTGGTGAGGCCTAAGTGAGGAGGAATGCGAACATGGAAATTCGGCATCTGCGCTACTTTCTAGCGGTGGCAGAGGAACTGCACTTTGCCCGAGCCGCAGAGCGCCTCCACATCGAGACATCGCCGCTGTCGCGCGCCATCAAAGAGCTTGAAGAGGAGTTGGGCGTAGCGCTATTTGCGAGAACCACTCGGAGCACCCGCTTGACTCGTGCAGGCAGACTCTTCTTTGAGAGCGTACCCCGTGTCTTCGCAGCTTTGCAGCAGGCGCGCGACAGTGTGAACGCCGCAGCCAATGGCTTTCATTGCCAGCTCCGTATTGCATTGTCTGATGGAATCACGCCATCGCGCCTGCCTGCGTTGTTGGCGCTCTGCCGGCAGGAAGAGCCGGAAGTGGAAGTTCGCTTCTTCGAAGTGCCTTTGTCACAGCAAATCAAGGGATTGTGTGGCGAACTGTACGATCTCGGCTTCGCTCAATCGGATGAAGTCGGCGAAGGCATCATCGCCGTGCCGGTGTGGAGTGACCCTCTGATGGTAGCTGTGCCCGCACGGCACCCCTTGCTATCCCACAAACAGATTCCCCTGGAAGAGCTGTTGCGGTATCCGCTGGTGCTCTGCGACGCGGTGGCGTGTGAGGGCCATGCTCGGCAAGTTGAACGGGTGCTACGTCGCGTGGACATTGAGCCTCTAATTGCCGAACGCGTGACTTCCAGCGATCTAATGATGGTCCTGGTTTCGGCGGGACTTGCACTAGGCCTCACAGGAGGTGCGCATATTACTGCCAGCAGGGAACAGGGTGTGGTCGCACGGCCGCTGACTGGAGGTTCGCCCATGCTCACGACCTATCTGCTACGACCGGCCAGCGAGCCGTCAGAAATACTGACTCGCTTCATGGAACGCGTTCATTCGATCAAATCTCCAGACGCCAAAAGTCGGCGGTAAACCATCACACAATCTCCCAAGGAAACTTAACCATGAAGAAGATTGCTCTCATATTGCTTTCCTCGACACTGGCAGCCTGCAGCCCATCCGGGAAACCAGATAAAGGCAACCTTCCGACGGTCGATGAATTAGCGCTCAATCCTGAGCGGCTGAAAAAGTTGCGCCAGCAATGCAAGTTGGATCGTCCTATGCTGGGCGACCAACTATGTAACCGGGTTGCCGAGGCTACGCGAAAGCGCTTTTACGAAGATGGCGATGTGCCCTACACCACACCTAAAGAGCCGCCGAAGTTCTAAGCTGGTGGTCACGCTGGAGTATGTATGCCGGATATGAAAAACTTGAAGGAGAATTGCAATGGGCTGGATCTATCTTGTTTTGGCTGGATTGTTTGAAATCGGATGGCCGGTCGGGCTGAAAATGGCGCAAGAGCCAACATCGCGTTGGAGTGGGGTCGCAGTAGCCGTCTCTTTCATGACAATTAGCGGCGCCTTCCTATGGCTTGCTCAGCGTCAGATACCGATTGGGACTGCTTATGCGGTGTGGACGGGTATCGGAGCGGCGGGAACGTTCTTAGTCGGAATTCATTTCTATGGCGACCCAACCTCCCTGATGCGATACCTTGGCGTGGCGCTGATCATCCTGGGCGTTATCACGCTCAAGTTATCGAGTTGAGTACTAGCTCCTTTGATAGCGTAGTCACTGGGACACCCTGCGACACAGACTGGATCGGGTTCTGGGAACTCGCACGGTCACCTCCTCCTAGTCGTTATATGTGGTGAGCTTGCCGCAGCCTCGGGAGAGTTCGAGCCAGTGCGCGTAAGGCGGTGGAGCAGCCATTCCGGGTGCTCCACCTTCAGCTCCTGCAAAGGTGGAGAAAGAGTGTGGGTTGGCTAGCATGGCGCGGCCAAGAATCACCAAACCCATCTACCTGCCAGCGATCACGTGCTCGGCCATTCGCGGATCGTCGATGCCCCAACTCACTGCCACAGGTAGCCCAGTCTCGCGGCTCATGCGTTTGGCAAAGGGGCTGACGCGACGGCCGGCAACCAGCGGCTGGCCATTCGCTTCCTTGACATTAACCAGTCCGGCTCGGCCGTGGCAGGCCGCCGCGACCACCCTGCCGTCAGCCCAAGCGCCCGACAGCAGATTGACGAGCGCCCCGCTCCGGGTAAGTCCCACATGGTGCCATGGCCGCCGGGCAGGAACATCACCGCACCCCCTTCCGGGGCGATGCTGTCGATCTTCAGCGAGCCTTCGAGCTTGTCCATCGACACCTTGTCATCGAGGAAGCATTCCACGCTCGGCGGGTTCATGCCTTCGCTCGCTATGGAATGAGGATCCACCGGAATCTCGCCGCCGGCGATTGACGCAATATCCACATTGGCACCTGCATCGACCAAGGCGTAGTACGGGGTGGACTGTTCCTCGAACCACACGCCGGTCAGGCGCGGGTCGTCGCCCATCGTTGCCTGCGAAGTCAAAACCAGCAGAATCTCGAGGGGAGTTCCCATCATGGTTTTCTCAGTTCAGACGCTTGGGATCAAGCGGCCAGCGACCATTACGCCTGCTTGGCTTTGCGCGCTGTCTCGACCAAGCTGTCGAGCCAGTCCTGATGGCCGTTGATCATCGGGTTGGGTTTGGCGTTGTGCAGCTCCTCGGCCGGCTTGCCCTTCTGCGTTTCCTGCGTGAGGATGCGCACGCGCCCGCCGTCCAGGTTCTCGACCAGCCAGGCGTGATGCACATCCAGGCGCGTATCTGTGCCTTCCTCGCCGGACCAGCCGTGCCAGGCCACGCGGCCGGGTTGCCCATCCGCAGGTGCCACGTACTCGTTGCACTGCCCCTCTACCGGGAAGCCGAAGGTCTCGAAATAAAATCGATCGCCGTCGGCCAGTACCGGGCCTTTGCCGCCATGAAAGCGCACGTTAGCCGAGTTGGCGTAGTAGCTTGGCCACAGCGATGGTGTGACGAGTAGCGGCCATACGTCGGCCGCGCTCAAGCCGGCGGCGATGATCTCATTAGAGGCGAAATTCTCAGTAAAGCCCGGCGTGTAGCCTTCGGGCCAGAGGATGGCGTTCTGTTGCTTGCTCATATCGAAGCTCCTTCACAAAATGTCAATGACGCAACAGGGGTGGCTGCGTCATTCAAGTGGTCATAGAGCAATCATGAGCCTCCCTGTGAAATAAGTGAAATCCTAATTTTTTATTTTTGAAATCATATAATTTGATATCAGCGTCTAGGTTCTGCCATCCGCCGACAAGGCTATCTCGCAGCGGTGCTACGAAAGGGTCCGTCTCCAATTGAGCCGGCTGATTGCATATTTGTAGTGCGAGGCAGAGTTGTGCTGAGCATGACGATGAGAGCCATCTTGCCTACTTGTTGTTAGCACAGGAAGTGAACAGCAGTGCTCGTATCCAGCGATGTGCTGGATCGTGATGGGTGCGTTCGTGCCAAGCAGCCGTCTTGGTGAACCCCGGTATCTTCATCGGCGGCAGGGAGATAGCCAGCTTGTCCATACCGGCGACCAAGCGGCTCGGCAAGATCGCGACCATGTCACTGGCACGCAGGATGTCTGGCAAGATCAGAAAGCTCTTGACCGACAGTGTGACGCTTCGTTGTTTGCCCAACTGTTCTAGCGCATCGTCGGTGACGCCGCGGAAACCTCCACCATCGTAGGAAACAAGCGCATGGTCGAGAGCACAGAACTGCTTAACTGTCAGCTTGCGCCCCATAGCCGCTGGATGGTCTTCCCGCAGGACACACACGTAGTGCTCCTTGAATAGCTCTCGGGCATGCAGATTTGGCGGAGTGATCTCTGGCGTCAGGAGGGCTAGATCGATTTGACCGCGCTCAAGCTGGTTCTGTAGCAGTCCGCTCTCGACTGGCACTAATGAGACTCGAACGCGCGGTGCGTGCTGTTTGAGTGCCGATAGAAATGGGACAGCAATGGCACGCAGCGCATAGTCCGTCGCGGCGATGGAGAAGGTCAGTTGTGCGGTGGCCGGGTCGAAAGAAGGTGGCTGGAGCAGCGCGTCGATTTCCGCTAGCACCTGTTTGACAGATATCCCTATGTCTAGCGCCCGCTGCGTCGGAACGATGCCCCGCTGCGCACGCGCGAACAGCGGGTCGCCGAAGCTTTCACGCAGCCGCGCAAGCATGCCGCTCAAGGCCGGTTGGGTTAGTCCAAGACGTGCTGCCGCCCGTGTCACGTTGCGTTCGTCCAACAATACGTCCAGCGCCTTGAGTAAGTTGAGATCCATGCTCTTGATATCTTTCATTCTTATCCAGATTTCAATAAATAATTCTTTCCCATGATATCTAGATTCTGCTCATGAGGGGAGCGAGACCCAGCGAGAATTTTTTTCTGGGCAACCTCTTGGAAACTCCAAATGCGCCATAGGGTGCTTTAGTTTGCGGCGTTTGTCTTCGACTCGCCCCGCCGCTCATTCTTTCTTTTCCCTCGACCGTTGTGCTCAAAACGGTCTTTGACGGGCACCCACGCGGCACCGATCCTCGCTCTATGCGGCACGTTCCTGTGCCGCTTTTGAACGAGGAATCAGTGCAGGGAAATCGGAGGCCAGTCAATGCAAGCTCAGGGCGTACTGTTCGGGCAGATCGCCGCCGTATTCGGCATCGTGATCGCCGGCGTGTGGGGTGCAACGCAATGGACAGCCGCCGCCCTGGGCTATCAACTACGCCTTGGCTCGCCATGGTTCGACTTCTTTGGAACCCCGGTCTATCACCCTTGGCGGCTGTTCGAGTGGTGGTTCTTCTTTGATGCCTACGCGCCGCACGTCTTCGATATCGGCGGGGCCATCGCGGGTGGAAGTGGTCTGGTGGCCGTGGTGGTCGCCATCGCCATGTCGGTGTGGCGCTCGCGGCAAGCGCGCCTTGTCACCACCTACGGTTCGGCACGCTGGGCCGATGCGGAAGACATACGCAAAGCTGGGCTGATCCAGCCCGACGGGGTTTTCCTCGGGCTGCATCGCGGCCAGTACCTCCGCCATGAAGGCCCGGAACACGTCCTGACCTTCGCACCAACGCGCTCGGGCAAGGGTGTGGGCCTGGTCGTTCCCACCTTGTTGAGTTGGCCCGCATCCGTCGTCGTTCACGACATCAAAGGCGAGAACTGGACGCTCACCGCAGGCTGGCGTTCGCGGTTTAGCCACTGCCTCCTGTTCAACCCCACGGATGCGCAGTCGGCAGCCTACAACCCGCTGCTGGAAGTGAGGCGCGGCGCGCACGAAGTGCGCGACGTGCAGAACGTGGCCGACATTCTTGTCGATCCCGATGGCGCACTCGAACGCCGGAACCATTGGGAAAAGACCAGTCACGCGCTGTTGGTCGGCGCCATCCTGCATGTGCTGTACGCAGGCGAGGACAAGACGCTGCGCGGCGTCGCCAACTTCCTCAGCGACCCGGCGTGTCCGTTCGAGCTGACGCTGCACCGGATGATGACGACGAAGCACCTGGGCGATGCGCCTCACCCGGTTGTCGCATCCGCTGCCCGCGAAGTGCTTAACAAGTCGGACAACGAGCGATCGGGCGTGCTCTCCACCGCCATGTCGTTTCTCGGCCTGTACCGCGACCCGACCGTGGCCGAAGTCACATCGCGCTGCGATTGGCGCATCGCCGACCTGATTTCCGCCGAGCACCCGGTATCGCTCTATCTGGTGGTGCCGCCCTCCGACATAAGCCGCACCAAGCCGCTGATCCGGCTCATCTTGAACCAGATCGGGCGGCGGCTGACCGAATCGCTCGACGGCAGCGATGGCATCGCGCGCCGGCACAAGCTGCTGCTGATGCTGGACGAGTTTCCGGCGCTGGGCCGCCTCGATTTTTTCGAGTCCGCGCTTGCCTTCATGGCCGGGTACGGCATCCGCAGCTTTCTCATCGCTCAAAGCCTGAACCAGATCGACAAGGCGTATGGGCAGAACCATTCCATCCTCGACAACTGCCATGTCCGGGTGACTTTCGCCACCAACGACGAAAGGACGGCGAAAAGGATTTCAGAAACCCTCGGCACCGCCACCGAGCTTCGCGCGCAGCGCAACTACGCCGGCCACCGGCTCGCTCCGTGGCTGGGGCACCTGATGGTGTCGCGTCAGGAAACTGCACGGCCGCTGTTGACGCCCGGCGAGGTGATGCAGCTTCCACCTGATGACGCCGTGGTCATGGTGTCCAGCGTCGCCCCGATCCGCGCGAAGAAGCTGCGCTACTACGCCGACGCCAATTTCAAGAATCGCGTCCTGCCACCGCCCGCGCTCGTAGCCGGGAGGTACGCCGACGCGCCGCCAGCCCGCCCCGACGACTGGAGCGGCTTGGCGATCCCGGCCGTACCTGCGGCGCCGGCCTCGGCATCCGCCGATGGCCTGGGCGGCACCGATGACGGCGGCCCACGCCGCCAGCCCGAACTCTCCGAAACCGTCGCCTACGACCCCGAGCCGGACGCACATGCGAACGACCTGGCGCTGCTCGATGACGACGACCTGGCGCTGCCGCTTCCCGGCCAGCTCGACCCGGCCATGCAGCGCACGGCCCGGCTGGCTTCCCTCGACCCCAACGACGGAATCGACCTATGAGCCAATACCGCCTCAATCTTTTCATCCAGCCCGAGCACGCCCAGCGCCTGGACGAACTGGCCGCCAAGAAAGGCGTGTCCAAGTCGTCCATCGTCGCAGCGGCCTTGGCGTCCTGGCTGTCGCCCGATGCTGGCGACCAGCGCGAGGCCGCCATTGCCAAGCGGTTGGATCGACTGTCGCGGCAGACCGAACGCCTGGAGCGCGACCAGAACATCCAGATCGAAACGCTGGCGCTGTTCATCCGCTACTTCCTGACCGTCAGCACGCCGGTGCCCGAAGCCCATCAGGATGCGGCACGCGCCCAGGGCAAGGTGCGCTTCGAGCAGTTCGTCGAACAGTTGGGTCGCCACCTTCTGCGTGGCCGCAGTCTGGTGCGCGACGTGGTGGAGGAACTGCACCCCGATCCGATGCAGATGGATGACGCAGCAGCGATGGCCTCCGCCCATGAACGAACTGCGGAGCGTGCGTCATGAGTGCCGTTCCACAGATCCAGCCCGAACCTCGCTCATCCGCAGCAGCGTCCCAGGATCGCCGCATCCAGATGCTGCGCACTGCAATGGGGCCGCTGATCGCCGCTGCGCTCGAAGACCCGGATGTGGTGGAAATCATGCTCAACCCCGATCGCACCCTGTGGGTGGATCGGCTGTCGTCGGGTCGCTCGCCGCTGGGCGTGGAGATGCCCGAGGCCGATGGTGAACGCATCATCCGCCTGGTCGCCGCGCATGTCGGCGCGGAGGTGCATCGCGGCCAGCCGCTCTTGACCGCCGAGTTGCCGGAAACCGGCGAGCGTTTCGAGGGCATCCTGCCTCCGGCCGCCCCGGGGCCAGCCTTCGCGCTACGCAAGCGGGCCGTGAGCATCATCGGCCTGGATCGCTACGTGGCCGACGGCATCCTGACCGCCGGGCAGGCCGAGTTCCTGCGCCGCGCCGTGCGCGAGCGGCAGAACATCCTAATCGCCGGCGGCACCAGCACCGGCAAGACCACGCTGGCGAACGCGCTGCTGGCCGAGATCGCCGCCACAGGCGACCGCGTGCTGGTGCTCGAAGACACCATCGAGCTGCAATGCGCGGCCCGCGACCATGTGCCGCTGCGCACCCGCGCCGGCGTCGTCACCATGACCGAGCTGGTGCGGGCCACGATGCGCCTGCGGCCTGACCGCGTGATCGTCGGCGAGGTGCGCGGCGGCGAAGCCCTCGACCTCATCAAAGTGTGGGGCACCGGCCACCCCGGCGGCATTGCGACCATCCATGCCGGCTCCGCGCTGGGCGCGTTGCTGCGCCTCGAACAGTTGATTCTCGAAGTCGCTGTGAATCCGCCGCGGGCGCTGATCGCCGAGGCGGTCAACGTCGTCATCAACATCGCCGGACGCGGCCGCAAGCGCCACGTCGAAACCATCGCCCGTGTCGTCGGCTTCGACGGCACCGGCTATCGCCTGGCGGACGCACTGGAAACGCCGTTTCCCGAGCTGACGCCGGTTCCTCTCGCAGCCGACGCCGCTGCACATTCCCGTCCCCCAACCAACTTGGAGAACTGCCATGACGCACGTTGATTCTTTCCGCTTTTCCGTAAATCCGCTTCCTCGCCTGTCCGGCCTGGCGCGGCTGCGCAGCCTCACCCGCCCTGCGAGGCAGGGGCTGCTGCTGGCCGCGCTGCTGCTGTTGCTGGCCGGAACGGCGCAAGCCGCCGGTTCCTCGATGCCGTGGGAGGGGCCCTTGCAGTCGATTCTGGAGTCGATCCAGGGGCCGGTGGCACGCATCGTCGCGGTCATCATCATCATCGCCACGGGCCTGGCGCTGGCCTTCGGCGACACCAGCGGCGGCTTTCGCAAGCTGATCCAGATCGTGTTCGGGTTGAGCATCGCGTTCGCCGCTTCCTCGTTCTTCCTGTCGTTCTTCTCGTTCTCCGGCGGGGCCGTCGTATGAGTACGGCCAGCGACCTTCCAGGCTTCGAGGTGCCGCTGCATCGCTCGCTGACCGAGCCAATCCTGCTGGGCGGCGCGCCGCGCACCGTGGCAATTGCCAACGGCACGCTGGCCGCCGCCGTCGGGCTGGGCCTGCAACTGTGGATTCCCGGCGTGGTGCTCTGGATCGTCGGCCACTCGCTGGCCGTATGGGGTGCGCGCGTCGATCCGCAGTTCATGCAGGTCTTCGCGCGGCATATCAAACACCGCCCGCTTCTGGACGTGTGAGGGGAGGACGCCATGCTGAACCTTGCCGAATATCGTCAGCGCCCGGCCTTGCTTGCCGACTGGCTGCCCTGGGCCGGGCTGGTCGCGCCGGGCGTTGTGCTGAACAAAGATGGTTCGTTTCAACGCACGTTCCAGTTTCGCGGCCCCGACTTGGACAGTGCGACACAGGGCGAGCTGATTGCCACGTCGGCGCGGCAGAACAACGCGCTTCGCCGTACCGGGTCTGGCTGGGCCTTCTATATCGAGGCCGAGCGGATGCGGGCATCGAGCTATCCGCAATCCTCCTTTCCCGAACCACTGTCCTGGCTGGTGGATGAGGAGCGACGCGCGGCGTTCGAGGAGTCGGATGGCCATTTCGAGAGCGTCTATCACTTCACGTTGCAACACCTACCGCCGCAAGAGTCTCGCGCCCGTGCGGCTGGGATGCTGTACGAGAACCGGCCCACTGAGGGTGTGGACTGGCGTGGTCGGCTTGATTCCTTCGTGGCAGAGACCGATCGCGTGTTCGACCTGCTCGATGGTGTGATGCCGGAGATTGCCTGGCTGGACGATAGCCAGACGCTGACCTACCTGCATGCCACAGTCTCCACCCGGCGCTATCGCGTCGGCGTGCCCGACGTGCCGTTCCATATCGACGCACTGCTTGCCGATGCCGCGCTGGTCGGCGGCCTGGCGCCCATGCTGGGCGATCAGCACCTGCGCGTGGTGTCGGTACGAGGCTTCCCGACCTCGACCTGGCCGGGGATCTTGGACGACCTCAACCGCCTGGGCTTTGCGTATCGCTGGAGTACGCGCTTCCTGTGCCTGGACAAAGCCGAGGCGGAACGGGAATTGGGGCGCTTGCGGCGCCAATGGTTCGCCAAGCGCAAGAACGTCATCGCGCTGCTGCGCGAAACGATCTTTCAGCAGGAAAGCCCGCTGGTCGATACCGATGCCAGCAACAAGGCCGCCGACGCCGATGCCGCCTTGCAGGAGCTGGGCAGCGATCAAGTCGCCTTCGGCTACCTCACCGCCACGGTGACGGTGCTCGACGCCGACCCGGCCGTGGCCGACGAGAAGCTGCGCATGGTGGAGCGCGTCATCCAGGGCCGGGGTTTCGTGACCATCCCCGAAACCCTCAACGCAGTCGATGCCTGGCTGTCGTCCGTCCCCGGCAACGCATACGCGAACGTGCGTCAGCCCATCGTTTCGACGCTGAACCTGGCGCACATGATGCCGATGTCAGCGGTATGGGCTGGGCCGGAGAAGAACGAACACCTCGATGGCCCGCCGCTGATCGTCACCCGCACCGATGGCGCGACGCCGTTCCGGCTGGTGACGCACATCGGCGACGTGGGGCACACCCTTGTCGCCGGGCCGACCGGCATGGGCAAGTCGGTGCTGCTCGCCATCTTGGCCATGCAGTTCCGGCGCTACTTCGGCTCGCGGATCTTCGCCTTCGACATGGGCCGCTCGATGCGCGCCACCATCTTCGGCCTTGGCGGTGAGCACTATGACCTCGGCGCCGATGGCGGCATCGCCTTCCAGCCACTCGCGCGAATTGCCCACGAGGGCTACCGCACCTGGGCCGCCGAATGGGTGGAGGGCCGGCTGCTGCACGAAGGCGTGACGGTCGGCCCGGACGAGAAGGCTGCCATCTGGTCGGCGCTGAGAAGCCTTGCCGGTGCGCCGGTGGAGCAGCGCACCATGACCGGCTTGTCGGTGTTATTGCAGTTTAACGCGCTGCGCCAAGCGCTCGCGCCCTATGTGCTGGGCGGCGCACACGGCAAGCTGCTGGACGCTGACCACGACCGGCTGGGCATGGCCGACGTGCAGGGCTTCGAGATGGAAGAACTGATGCACAGCCCGGCCGCCGTGCAAGCGGTGCTGCGCTACCTGTTCGCCCGCTTCGACGAACGTTTCGACGGCGCGCCCACGCTGTTGATCCTCGATGAAGCGTGGCTGTTCCTCAATGAGCCGTCCTTCGCGGCCCGCATCCGGCAATGGCTCAAGACGCTCAGAAAAAAGAACGTCAGCGTCATCTTCGCCACGCAGTCGCTGGCCGACATCAAGGACTCGACCATCGCGCCAGCCATCATCGAAAGCTGCGCGAGCAGGATCTTCTTACCTAACCCGCAGGCCACCGAGCCGCAGATTCGAACGATCTACGAAGGCTTCGGCTTGAGCAGCCGCCAGATTGAGATCGTGGCGACCGCCCAGCCCAAGCGCGATTACTACTACCAGTCGCGCCTCGGCAATCGCCTGTTCGACCTCGACCTGGGGCCAGCCGCGCTCGCCTTCTCGGGCGCATCCACACCGCAAGACCAACGCGACATTGACCGAGTGCTGACGCAGGCCGGCGCTCCCGGCTTCGCCGGCGCGTGGCTGCGCCATCGCGGCCTCGGCTGGGCCGCCGACCTGCTGCCGTCCGCTCCGGCGGCAGCTTCCTTTCTCGCTTCTCAACCGCTGGAGGTTTCGCCATGATGACCAAGCCCCGTTTGCTCTCTGTCTCACTCGCTGCTGTGCTGTCGGTATCGCTGTTGGCCGTGCAGCCCGCATCCGCGCTGACGGTGTTCGACCCGTCCAACTTCGTGCAGAACACGCTGACCGCCGTGCGCACGCTGGAACAGATCAACAACCAGATCAACCAGCTCCAGAACGAGGCGCAGATGTTGATGAACCAGGCCAGGAACCTGGCAAATCTCGACTTCAACATCGTCAACCGCCTGCGCTCGACGCTCGCCACCACCGAGCGCCTGATCGCCGAGGCGCGCGGCTTGGCCTACGACGTGCAGAGCATGGATGCCACGTTCGCCCGCCTGTACCCGGAACAGTACGCCTCCACCATCAGCGGCGACCGCATGGCACAGGATGCCCGCGAACGCTGGCAGAACACCTTGAACGGCCTGCACACCGCGATGCGGATGCAGGCGCAGGTGTCGCAGAACCTCGCCCAAGACGAAAGCGCGCTGGCCGACCTCGTGAGCCAGAGCCAGTCGGCCACCGGCGCGCTGCAAGCGATGCAGGCGACGAACCAGCTCCTGGCTTTGCAGGCCAAGCAGTCGATCCAGGCGCAGCAGCTCCAGATCACGCAAGACCGGGCCGCTTCGCTGGAACTGGCGCGGCAAGCGGCGGCTATGGAGCGCGCCCGCGAAGTGCGGCGGCGCTTCCTCGGCACCGGCACGCCGTACACGCCGCAGTCCGTCAACTTCTACAACAACTGACCGGAGGCGGCCATGCGATGCGCTTCCGTCCTGCTGGCCGTGCTGCTGACCGCGTGCGGCCAGCAGCCGGCCGAGAACCTGGCCGACGCCCTGGCCGCAGATCCGGTGCGGCTCAAGGCGTTGCGCGGGCAATGCGCGGTCGACCGGCAGGCCATGGGCGAGGATGCCTGCCGCGCCGCCGCCGAAGCCTTCCGGCGGCGCTTCTTCGCCGGCCATACCGGGCCGGATGAATACAACTCGCTGGCTGAACTCCCGCCGATTCCGCCGAGCTTCGATACGCCCGCAGATGAATTGCCAGAGGGCGCCGTTCCGCTCACTCCGCCCGAGGATTCGCCATGAACGACGTGACCATCATCGACCGTTTCCTCGATACGTTCTCGCGCTACATCGACTCGGGCTTCGGCTTATTGCAGGGCGAAGTGGCATTTCTCACCGCCACGCTCATCGTCATCGACATGACGATCGCTGGCCTGTATTGGGCCATGAGCCACGCCACCGGCCAGGGCGACGACGTGATCGCCAAGCTGCTGCGCAAGGTGCTCTATGTCGGCGCGTTCGCCTACATCATCGGCAACTTCAACTGGCTGGCGAGCATCGTGTTCCGCTCGTTCGCCGGCTTGGGAATCACCGCTACCGGCTCGGCCATCACGATGGAGAACTTTCTTCAGCCGGGCCGGCTGGCGAAGACCGGCATCGACGCAGCCGCGCCGATTCTGGAACAGATCGGGGACATGGCTGGGTTCCCCGAGGTGTTCGTGAACATCGACCCTATCGTGGTTCTGTTCATCGCCTGGCTGGTGGTGATCCTCTGCTTCTTCGTGCTGGCCGTACAGCTTTTCATCACGCTGATCGAGTTCAAACTGACTACGCTCGCCGGCTTCGTCTTGATCCCGTTTGCACTCTGGAACAAGACCTCGTTCCTCGCGGAAAAGGTGCTAGGCAACGTGGTGTCGTCAGGCATCAAGGTCTTGGTGCTGGCCGTCATCGTCGGCATTGGTTCCGGGCTGTTTGCCGAGTTCCAGGTACATCCCGACGAACCATCAATCGACCACGCGCTGGTCGTGATGCTGGCCTCGCTCGCGCTGCTGGCGCTGGGCATTTTCGGCCCCGGTATCGCCACCGGCCTGGTGTCCGGTGCGCCACAGCTTGGTGCGGGCGCGATGGCTGGTGCTGCGGTCGGGGCTGTCGGCACCGGCGTTGCCATCGGAGCCGCCGCAACGGGAGTGGGCGGCGCCGTCATGGCTGGGGCACGAATGGCCCCGGCGGCCGCAAAGCTGGCCGGTGCCGGCGCGCGTGCCGCGACTTCGGCGGCCGGCAGTGCCCGATCGGCGTTCCAGGCCGGTTCCGCTGCGGCCGGCGGCGGTGCCAAGGGCGCGGCGGCTGGCCTCGGCAATGTCGCCAAGACCGGCGCACAAGCCGCAGGCCGCAGCGTCACCTCTGGTGCTTCCGCTGTTGGGCAGAAGGTGGCCGACTCCTTCCGCGCTGGCTGGAACGGCACAGAAGCCGGCAGCGACGGTGCTGGCCGCGGCCAGACCGCAGACGGCACCGCAGGCTCGCAGAAGCAAGAGCAACCGGCCTGGGCCAAGCGGATGCACCGCCGCCAGCAGGCTACCCATGCCGCGACCACTGCCGCCCACACGCTGCGCGGGGGCGACGGCGGCGGCTCCGGGCAAGGCCCGAGCCTGCGGGATTCCGATACCTAACCTTCAAGGAGAACACCCATGCGATTCAAACGACCGCAGGTGCGCTACGCCGATACGCCGCAGCCTGCCACCCCGTATCAAGCCGCCGCCCAGGTGTGGGACGACCGTATCGGCTCCGCCCGCGTGCAGGCGAAGAATTGGCGCCTGATGGCCTTCGGCTGTCTAGTGCTCGCGCTGTTGATGGCCGGCGGCCTGGTGTGGCGCTCGGCGCAGTCCATCGTGACGCCCTATGTCATCGAGGTCGATCAGGCCGGGCAGGTGCGCGCTGTAGGTAAGGCCGCTACGCCGTATCGGCCCGGCGACGCGCAGATCGCGCACCACCTGGCGCGCTTCGTGACGCTGGTTCGCTCGCTGTCCATCGACCCCATCGTGGTGCGGCAGAACTGGCTCGATGCCTACGACTACACCACCGACAAGGGCGCGGCGGTGCTCAACGACTACGCCCGCACCAATGACCCATTCGCCCGCATCGGCAAGGAATCGGTAACGGTGCAAATCACCAGCGTGGTTCGCGCCAGCGACACGTCTTTCAACGTGCGCTGGACAGAGCAGCGCTATGTCAACGGTGCGCCCGCCGGCACCGAACGCTGGAACGCCGTGCTTTCGACCGTCCTGCAAACCCCGCGTACTGAACAGCGCTTGCGCAAGAACCCATTGGGTATCTACGTCAACGGCCTGTCATGGAGCCGCGAACTGGATTCTTCCGAAGGAGCCAAACCATGAAACTTCGTTTCTGCCTTTACGTTTTTCCTTTGACGCTGCTGGCCCTCGCGGGCTGCGCCTCGCAGGGCAAGCCGCCGCCGTCCATCTCGCTCGACGAGCCGGTGCTGGCCCAGCCATTGCCCGAACCGCCCAAGCCCGTCGAAGTCGTCGCCGTCCCTGAACCGCTGGCGCTGCCGGCGCAGTTGAAGCCGCTGCCGGAACTCGATGAGGCCCCCGTTGCGCCGGAGCCGGCCGACGAAAAGGTGCGCGTTTCCCGTGCCAATGCAGAAGCGCGTATCGCGCCTACCCGTGAGGGCTACGTCAACGCGATTCAGGTGTGGCCGTTCACCGATGGCGCGCTTTATCAGGTCTATGCGTCGCCGGGGCGCGTGACGGTGGTTTCGCTTCAACCGGGCGAGGAACTGGTGACGGTCGCCGCCGGCGATACCGTGCGCTGGATCGTGGGCGACACGTCCAGCGGCGGCGGGGCCGATCTGCGCGTCAATGTGCTGGTCAAGCCCATCCGTTCCGGCCTGAAAACCAATCTCGTCATCACCACCAGTCGGCGCACCTACCTGCTGGAGCTGACCTCGACCGAGAAGGCATGGATGGCGTCGGTATCCTGGGACTACCCGAAAGACCGGATGCTCGCGTTGCAGCGCCAGGCGCAGGCTGCGCAGGCGACAACGCCTGTCGATACGGGCCTGTCGCTGGACAAGATCCGCTTCCGCTACGCGGTATCGGGCAGCAACCCGCCGTGGAAGCCGCTACGCGCCTTCGATGATGGAGAGAAGGTCTATATCCAGTTTCCGGCGGGCATCGCCCAGGGCGAGTTGCCGCCGCTGTTTGTCATCGGCGCGCAGGGCGACGGGCAATTGGTGAACTACCGTTTCCGCGCGCCGTACTACGTCGTGGATCGCCTGTTCGGCGCGGCCGAACTGCGGCTGGGCGGCGACGGCGGCGACGTGGTGCGGATCGAGCGCACCGATGGCGTTGCGCGGAGGAACTGACCATGAGCCAGGATGACACTCCCGACCTTGCCGCGCCGCAGGCGGCGGGCAAGATCGCTCCCGAGGCGGTCGCGCTTCGCGCCCAGCCGCGCCCGGTCACGCGCCTGAATCGGCGCACGCTGGCCATCCTCGCCGGCGTCCTGGCGGTGGCCGTGCTCGGCGCGGTGATGTGGTCGCTGCAACCTCAGCGGCGCGGTGCGGGCGAGCAGACCGAGCTTTACAACGTCGATCGTGTCTCGAAGTCTGAAGGACTGGATGCGCTGCCGACGGACTACTCCAAGCTGCCGCCGGCGTTGCCGCCTGCCGTTCCCGAACTGGGGCCGCCGCTGCCGGGCGATCTTGGCCCGGCCATTGTGAAGTCGCAGCAGCCGGTGACGGCCGCCTACGCGGCCCCCGGCCCCGACCCGAACGATGCTCTGCGCAAAGAAGCCGAAGCGGCCGCGGCCTCGTCCGTGTTCTTCCGCTCGGGAGGGCAGAATGCGGCGCCGGTGGCGCAGACACAGGTGGCCGCTGCGCCGGGCTTCGCCGCCAATGCGGTGTTTGACCCGCTGGCGGCCGGGCCGGTCTCCACGGCGGCCCAGCCTGCTGACCCGACAGCGGTGCAAAACCGGCAAGACCATAAAGAGGCTTTCTTGAAAGGTGGCTCCACTGAAACCCGTAATTCCGGCAATCTGACCCTGCCAACTTCGCCGTATCAGGTCATGGCCGGAACGGTGGTCGCAGGTGCCTTGGTGACGGGGATTAAGTCGGACTTGCCCGGCGACGTGATCGCCACGGTGACGGAGCCGGTCTATGACACAGCCTCCGGGCGCTTCCTGCTGATTCCGCAGGGTTCGCGCATCCTGGGCAAATACAACAGCCAGGTCAGCTACGGGCAGAGCCGCGTTCAAGTCGTCTGGAACCGGATCATCCTGCCGGACACGTCTTCGCTCACGCTCGACAACCTGGCCGGCACCGACCCAGCCGGCTATGCCGGGCTGGAGGACGATGTGGACTACCACTGGGGCCGCATCTTTGCCGGTGCGGCACTCACCACGCTGCTGGGCGTCGGTGCCGAGCTGGCCGCGCCGGAGAACCGGCAGGATGGTGATCGCGTCATCATCGCTGGGCGCGACAGCGCGCAGGACAGCATCAATCAGGTCGGCCAGGAGATGACCCGGCGCAACCTCAACATCCAGCCGACCTTAACGCAACGGCCGGGCCTGCCGGTTCGCATCATCGTCAACCGGGATCTGGTGCTGCGGCGGTACCAGCCGCTGTTCTTCAACCGGGGGACTTCACGATGAGCACGACCAAGAAGCTGCGGCTCGGCCCGCTGCCGAAGACCGAGAGCACCAAGCTGACTTTCGTTTGCCCGACCAGCTTGAAAGCCGACCTCGACCGCTACGCCGCGCTACACGCGCAGGCGTATGGCGAGGCCGTTGATGCGGCGACGCTGATCCCGCATATGCTGGAAGCGTTCATGGCGGGGGATCGAGGATTCAGGAAGGGCACGGCGACCCGCAGCACACCACCGAAGCCGCCATGATTGCACCGCATGCTATTCAACGGCATCCATCGAACGCGCAGCCCAGGCTGCGCGTTCTTCATTCTGGATGCCGCCGAGCCTGTTGGGCTATGATGATGCGACAGGCCCGCCGTTCCTCGGCAATCCAGCACTACACAGTGCGATGCGGCTTTCTCTCCCAACGCTCCTATGTCGCTCCTAGCCGACAACGCCGCTCTTCTTCTAAGCGGCCCCGAAAGGAGCTAACCTACTGTCCCATATACGGTTTCAAGTCCTTCTTGATTTGCGCGAAAGACTTGACACCGGCACTTTTTTGTTGCCCGGAACCTGTTCATAAGCAGGTACCGCAATGCTAAAATGGCTGTAAATAAAAACAGTGTATTCAGGTGGACACAATGAATAGCCAGCCAGTAACCAGACGGTTTGCAGACAACGATCTCCATCAACAATTGTCTACGGTTAAAGTTAATGACAAGCAACTGATGCGCCTCATCCGCTATTTTTCTCACCTGAAATACCATACGGCTAAGACGTATCTCCATTGGCTGCGTTCCTGGAATGAGTGGTATCAGGCAAATGCAGGAAAGGAGGTGAACGAAGATTGGCCCGCCAGCTCTCTCCCGGTGACTGAAACTCCACTGCTGGCCTATTTAGACCATCTTCAGAAGTCACTGTCACGAAGCAGTATTAAAGGGTGCCTGCATGCCCTGAACAGTATCCAAAGGAAAGCACTCGATCAGCCTGGGATCATCACATCTGAAGTGGGTTATATTCTTGCGGCCCTCGAACAGGCTGAAGCCCGAAAGCAGAAAGTTACCCGCCAGGCTACGCCATTCATGGTGACGGATCTAAAGGCATTGATTAAAGCACACAGTACGACGCAGTCGGTGCGCAAACTCCGCGACCTTTGCCTAATTTGGACAGGGTTTGAAACACTGCTTCGCTCAGCGGAGATCAGGCGAATTCGGATGGAAGACCTTGTGCTGGATGAAAAGACCGGCAGCTTTACCTTGACGGTATACCGGACAAAATCCACTGTCAGTACCCTGCTCACCTATCATCTGACCCCTAACCTCACAGCCACACTGAGAAGGCTGATGGGTATGGTCGGAAGGGATCAATACAGCCATCCGAAGGACTATCTCTTTCAGGCCGTTAACTTTCAGGATAACGGATATATGCCACCTGAATGGGGTTTACGAAGCCAGGGTAACGAAATCAATGCGCTGCTGAGAAACCATAACATGCCCTATCTGCCTACCCGAACCCCGCTCGGGGGAAATGGCGAACCCATTCCCGTCGAGGATGAGGGTATGCTTAGTAAGAACACGCTACTCCGGGCCTTTGAAGCGCTTTGGGAAGAGCTTCATCCGCAGGAAACGGGCACCCGATGCTGGACCGGTCACAGCGTCCGCGTAGGCGGTGCCATCGAACTTGCTCATGCCGGGTATACGCTCTTGCAGATCATGGAGATGGGTAACTGGAGCAACGCGGAGATGGTTTCACGCTATATCCGTAACATTGAAGCTGGTAAAAAAGCGATGACGCAATTCATGCGCGGAGCGCTGGATGAGTAGCGCCCATGCGGGCGCTGCTGAGGGTTATTTCTTACGGAAAGGATTAAACCGGTTCAGATCCTGAAGGGCGTCTTTCGGCGGCAGCATACCTGTGCGTTTCATTTTATAAACGCCGTTAAGCTTCATAGTTTGCACACCCAAGTTTAACAGTGCCACCAGCTTAAGCGTATACAGAAACGTGAATGCCGGGGCCATCTGGATAAAAATAAACAACAAACCGGCACACATCACCCTCAGCCACGCCGCATATTCCATGCTCAGCGGTCGCTTAAAATAATGGATTTCCAGTAATCCCACCGCCTTGTTACTGATCCACACCGCTGCCAGTGAGAGTAACAACACGATGCACACCATAATGCCCAGTTCCATGATCCTCACTCCCCGTCGTTTTTATATTTTGTGTTTCTGATTTGCCTGCTTTGGTTTTGTTTTTCGCCTTCTTTTTGGGTTTGATATGGTGGAACAGGAAACAATCCACCAGCACCCAGCCATTGGCATACCGGGCCAACAGCAATTTCTGCCCCGGATAATGAGCATGAAAAAGCATTTTCACATCGGCGGTATTCATGATCTGTTGCTTACGCTTCAGCTCCTCCTCAGGCATCTCATATTCCTGAATAAATGGTGATGACAACCGCTGGCGAAGCATACGAATAGCGCTGGCATTTTCATCGTGTTTAGCCAGACGGCCAAAACGCACAAGCGCCTTATGAGACACCTGGACAGGTCCCAGATGGGAATCAACCAGTTCATACTGCCAGAAATATCGCAGATCCACTTTCACCCAGCTGATACTGTCTTCCTGTGCAGCTTTCATTATGGTTCCCGACATCGGGACCATTGTCAGTTTGGTCAGACGTATGTGAATATAATCAGCCAGGGTCCTGAGGGACTCCGGTACATTATTGTTCAGCAGAAGCTGCTGAAGCCCCGGGGTCGACGTCTGCCAGCTCAGGTTGCGGCCGTCAGGTAAAAATTCAAAGTTTTGATCCGCTGGCGCCGATTTCGCATTGTTTTCCTTCCTCATGAGAAAGTAATGGCCACACAGTAACTCGGACCGTACCTTATCCTCTCCCGGGTCATGTCGGGCTTTACTGAGATCCACCGTCAATACAACACGGTTAATAGCGTCCTCGTGGTATTTTTTCACCCAGACACAGACACGATAAAGTCTCTCATCGAGCTTCTGGCTGGTAGTGGAGATCCATTGCATGCTTTTCTCCTCAGACCTTACTCATAATGAAAATGCCAAGATCCGCACCGGGTACAAGCTCCGTGTAGCTATGGTTGATCCTTCGTGCATTTGACGGTGCGTCATCCGACGCAGGCACCCAGTTCTGAAGACCTTTAAATGCTGGCTTTTGTCCAACAGCGAAAATGGGCAGTGAGGCTTTCACCACCTTGTAATCCGTCTCGGCGTATTTGCTACTTCCACGCTCCGTGCCTTCAGGACGGTATGAGAACAGATGCGCGATCGGAACCGGGAAGGTATTGGTCCGACAAAGACGTAACGCATCCCCGTCTTGTAGGACCTTTCTTTCAAGTAATGCCTTCGCCCTATCGATGTTCGCAACCACTGTCAGGTCAGTGGTCGCTGGCGATTTGACCGCTGCCGTACGACGCTTATCCAGCATCGCGATGAGCTCACTGGCGTTGGTTTTTACCTGGTTCCGGTTTAGTCGCCAGCAAAAAGTAACTTTTTTAAGCCGTGCCTCCACAAACATAATTTTGCGAGTAGACGCCACTGTCACAAGGCCGGGAAGTTTACGGTGAACTTCCTCAAAGCGGATGTGTTTCTGATCATTTACCCTTTTCATAGCTGAGGCAAAGTCAGTTTTGGCGTCGTTGATATCGCGAATAATTCTGCTCAGCAGTTCGGCACCCTCAGGAACAATAATCAGCCCCGGATATTTGGTCGTTACTTTCGTTGAATTCCTGCTGAGTACATCGATGTCATCGATACAAAAATCCTGAAATACACGGATAATGTCATCTACAGAGGCATCAGAAATAGTACTCACCTCAATTGGGGTAACCTCTTTCAGCCGCTCTTCGTGGCGCGTGACGGCCCCCACAGTCATCAGTTCCGCCATCACCGGCTGATGGTTATTCAGAAAGGCTCTGAGCTGTTCAATTCGCTCCAGAATCCGATCACGGTAGAAAGGTAAATTTTCACTGGACATTCATCACTCCGGTTTCAATAAAACAGCGCAACACCGTTACATCCTCAACCACTTCTGAAGATGCGATACGCAGCCGGTAGCTGTACTTTTCCAACACCTTCCGCAGTTCATCGGAATTGCCTGTTGTATAAAGGGGCAGAGGTTCAGCCTGCTGGCCGTCATGCCTGAAACAACGATTAAGGTCGGACAAAAGGCCAAAACTGACAGGCCTGTGTTGCAGATTGATACGCTGCCAGTCCAGCGGTACACCGAACTTCACCCACCAGCCCAGTCCAATAAGTTCATTTCGTATACTCTGCACATTACCCAAATCCGATACTGTAACATCCGGGATAACGCCATTACCTTCCACCAGCAAATGCATCACGCTCTTAAAATCAGGCTGACGACACTTTCTGGCTTGCTTCAGAATGGTTCGGATCGAACGCAAACACTGACGAGAATGCAAATTACGACGTTCAGCCGAACTAAGCCATCTGTTGATGAGTTCATTCGAATACGCCACCGGGCATTCCCCGAGGCCTGACCTTCCGTTTTCACGGACATACAACAGACAGGAGGTAGCTGCACTCACTACAGCGTCATATTTTTCATTCATGTTTACCCCCGTTAATATCAGAAATCTGGTTATCCGGAGTCAGGAACAAAGGCTGATAATGCAAGCGCCACGGATAATGTACCGTTAGGCCATCCGTGCCAATACGGTTCAGCCTGTAGCGGCCGTTCATTCGATCAACAGACCAAATGCCGGTAACTACAGGACGGCTCCACCGACAAACCGGTAAACCTCCGAGCTGAAGGGTATTCACCAGCCCTTTATCAATCTCGGTCACGCGTACCTTCAACAAGAAGCATAACCAGGGAGAGCACCAGATAAACAGCCAGACGGGCGCTAGGACAAACTTGTTTAGCAAATGCCCTGTCATCAACATCGCAGATAACAGCATAAAACTGATGATCAACCAAAAAACCATCCATCCTAACCAGGCTCGTGTCTCACAAAGTTTCCATTCCAACAGGTAAAGTCGCTTTTTCATCCAGAGCCCCCGGAACTCAGTGAATGACTGAGGTGTGCTGCATCAAAATAGGTGTGCGTGGCAAGATCTCGTTTCGCCACAGCTCTTGCGCTGACGTCCATCCATGGAGAATTCCGTTGCCACAGTGTGAATTGAACGCCATTACCTCATCATTTAGCTGATAGACAAGCCTGTCTGGCATCTCAAGGTACTCAGGCAGAGAAAGCAGTACGCCGTGGATCATTTCGCCAGTCAGCCTGGATAACGTCTCTTCTTCGTCGAGATTTACTGTTGGCATTGCAGATAGTGGGATAGAGAAACAGCAGAGATCCATACCCACAGCGTCATAACCAACATCAAAACCATCATCATTAAGCACAAATCGAAAGATAGCCTCAGGTGCCTGACCCAACTCGGGCATCGGTGCTTCAGGCACCTCTGTGCCGGTAAAATATTTTTCGGTCCAGTTGCTAAAGGGACTGGTAAACATCCAACAGAGCAGCGACAACGCAATGTCCGTTTTGAGTACTCGTTTCGTGCCAGACGCTCCAAAAGGATGAAGATTGCTTTTCATGATTTACCTGTAGATTGCTTTATTTACAGCTATTTAAACACATTCCGGATTTTCCCCAATAGGTTGCAAAACGCTAAAATTCGCAGATGCTGGTCCCCTTCTGTTTTAGTCGATGCTCAAGATAGATGCTGGCCAGATCGAGAGGATGATTTTCTTCGAGGCATGCCCGAACGAGATCTTCAGTTGATACAGATTCCAGTCCCCGGGTTTCAAGAATTTCTTTCGCCGTCGTCAGCGCCCGGGAGGCACTTCGACTTAACTGAATTTTCACCTGAGAACTGCTTTCACACAGGGTGTCAGCTGGTACGGTCTGTGAATCGGTATTGTACATAGGGGTATCACTCCATATCAGGGATCGAATGAAAATTGACTGCAAGAGACGTCTCTGGTTCACCGTTTTCCACAGTGCTTAGCCAGGTTCGGGCAGGAAGTTGTTGCTCACAGAGAAGCAGGTAACCTTCGCCCATAAGATGCTTTTGTCCCAATGCATGCAGTAGATCCCCTGAATATGGACCCAGAGCAGTTTGGGTATAAAACAACGCGCCTGCGGGTATTTTTTTAGACAACATGCTCATTAATACGATCTTCTCGTCCTCATTTTCGGGTAAAACGAGGATTATCCTGAACCCCTTGTTAACGTGTGATTGCAGACCTGCAACCAGCGACCGAAACCTGAGCGCATAAATGACCATCCTGAATCGGGTCATTAACAGTGTTGTAGCAGCAAAAATAACGACGACTGAGCCGAATTTTGACCGGTAAAACCACCAGTTCAGGCCACCGGCCACAATCAAAACAACCAGAAGCACAATGCTTCCGTAAAAAAATGCAGCCGGGAAACGGGTTCTTTTTCCTTCGAGGAGCGCCGACGCCATTATTACGCCCGTGATGCAGTACACAACCCAGTCATAGAACGATTCAGTCATCATTAGGTGCTTGTGTCTCGTATTGTTATAAAATCGGACGCCTGCCTTTATAAAGCCCTCAGCAATCGTGTCCCATACAGCCATAGACTTCGCTAAAATTGTCGCAACTGTCTGTTGTCACAAAGAGTTCCCCACGGCCTAAACGACGCTGTAGATCGGCCTTTACTTCAGCTGCCGGTTTGAGAAAAAGATACTCCAGCTGTGAGTCACTTCCCGAAGAAAGCAGCAACTCAATACTGAAATCAACATGCCGATAAGAGAACTGGCTTTGGTCGTGGGAAAAGACCGAGTTCACAGGGATATTGCTCAGACTTATGGTGGCAGGCATAGTCACTCCTTTGTTTTAAACAGTATACAAATCTCTATCGTTCCATTTTTCGGATAAGAGACCTATTTTCGCGAAACTAAAACAAAGTAAGTAAATTTTATTTATGCAGTCTCCAGCATGTAGACTGATTGCGGCCGGAAACGGAAACACGTGTCAAAAAATTGAAACTAACCGGAGCAGGAAAGGAAGCAGCAGAAAGAGTGTCATTTTGGATTGGAGTTGATGCGGAAGGTAACGGATGGTTTATGAAGAGCTGTGACCGGAGAGCAATGCAGTTAATCATATCGGTCAATGAGTACGTTGAAATATAGCGGATTAAAGAACAGATTTGAGGAATAAAAAAAGGCACGGATAACCGTGCCTTCTTGGGAGTATAAAAAACTGAAGATATAAAACTATCTTCAGCACTCATGCCGCAACGGAGACTTTAACCTCTGTAGCGGGGATGAGTTTACGTAATGTGGAGAATACTTCATAAATTAGATCCTGACGGTCATGGATTTTAACCCGGCCACCAGTCAATTCAGATACATTCACCCCTTGGTAAAGTTCATTAACGACTTCACCATCTTGATCAAGGACTCGAACATGAGCAACCATATGAAAGTAAGATTTTGCAGCATAACTTTCATAAATATCAATAATCGATTCATTATTACGACGTAAAACTACTTTGCCGGACGGCAGCGTTGTTTCATCCATATAACAATCGGTTAATTGATCGTCGAAATCGTCCTCTTGAAGTGAAATATGCAGACTCAGTTCGTCGGTAATTCGACGTGAATATGAATACTCACTAAATGTATAAGCGGCCATGCTTATATCACTGAAAGTGCGATAAGCATCATGAAGACCGGATGTTATTTCATCTGATACATAGTTGATAAGCCCAATAAAATGCGTATTCCAGAATTGTTCCAGTGCAAAACGGGCGATTAAAACCTGTCCATCAACTTCCATCAGTTTTTTGTATTCTTCACGATCATAGCCACCAGGTTGTGTGCTATCCGCAGAAAGACTTAGGATATCACAACAGACATCATCGTATTCAAAGCGGCTAGTCGCGTAGTGTTTACCAGAGATATCCAGATACTGACCGGAAACTTGGTCGAAGACCTCAAGGAAGTAAACCAGGCGCTTCTTGAGGGTATTAGCATCCAGTCCATCCAGTTGAGTAGCATTAAGCGTTTCCGCATAATGGTCCACAGACTGTCTTAATTCACTGGCTGATATACTGCAAGAAAAAGAAACCTCGTCGCCCTGGCAGTGAGAGACATTGATATGAATCTCTGTCTCATCAAAATCAATGCCAATGTCTGCCAGTACTGCACGAACGTAGTTTTGATTATCAGTATAATTAGTCATTTTCACTTCCTCAGGAAAATTGAAAGGAAGTGCCCCATAGGGGAGCAACTTCCCCAGTGGGTGGATAAAAATATGTTTTTCTAAATCATTCTATCCTGCCAGTTAAACAGGAAAGTGAACGCAATCATTTAGTCGAACAAAGTTACTTTTTACGATGAGGTGAGAATGAGGACCGGTTAAACACCGTCCCGAAACTCTTCAATCGCTTCATGGATCAACGCTGCTCTGTCACAGATTTGTACTCGGCCACAAGGTCCCACAGAAGAGAAGGTTCCGTGCGAGGATTCACACTTAACACTCCCATCACTGCCAGTGAAACGAACGTTCATCATAACCGGCACATCGTGTCCGGAACTTACGCAGGTATAAAGACGAATGAGTTTTTCATCATCGCAATACGCCCCCGTCGTGCCTTCAGACTCATTGAAACCAATGTAAAGATCAGGCATGCAAGCCGGGTATTCATCAGTGTTCAGCTCAAGATGCAACATCAGTTCATGATTTACACGACGGTGATATTGATATTGACCTAAACTATGAAATGAATTTTTAACAGACTTGATAACCTGAAGAGAATTAAATAGACACTCTGTTATTTTTTTCTCAAACTCATAGATAAAGTCGCCAAAATCAGAATGGAAAAATTGCTTCAGTGCATACCGGGCAATAAGAACTTTCCCGTCAACACTCATTCTATTCTGATAAATTTCCTTTCTGAGACCTTTCTGAAATTCATCATATTCAGGCAACGATTCTGAGGCCGCCAATATTGATGTTGCTATATCGAAAAATTTCATAGTGCTATGCGCATTATGATAACCACGAATTGTTATTTTCTGAAACCCAGACTTTTCATATACTTTAAAAAGGTATTTGATTTTATTCCGGAGAACTTCGGTTTCAGAATACGGCGCTTTATGTTTTATCAACTCTTCGATATATGAATCAAGATAGAATAACAAATCATCAGTCGCCACTTCTGCTTTGAATGAGAGTTGTTCAAAGAAATTAGACTTATCAAACAGTTTAATATCCTGTTGAATTACTGTCAGACCAAGTTGTTTTTTAAGCATGGCGCTAACAAAATTTATATCATCGTTTTCATTAAACATATCTACTTCCTCTTGAAAGAATAAAGGAAGCATCCCCTAAAGGGATTGAGCTTCCCTTAGGGTTATTTATTAATTACATGTAAAGCAGATCATCCGAATGCTCTGGAGCATACGAATTGATTTGCTTAAGCGAGTTATTTATAGCCTTTCTGTACAGCGATGAAGAATGCGATTGAACCATTTTGTACTCAGTGACGAGAAGAGGTGAAGTAAAGCAACCTAGATTCGCGTCGAGAGTTAAAGGGCCATCGTTGCAAGATTCAATAACAGCGTAAATGCGCCGCTTCATCACCCTACCCGACAGGTAACGATTAACATGGTTCAGGAACTTGTCAGCCCCAGAAATACTACTCACATCCCAGTTGGCAGAAATTATCTGGTCTGCAACTGAAACGGGTACCGGTTCAACTACTATCTGAGTATTGATTTGATGGTCAACACTGAAGAACCTGGTTAACACTTGTGGAACTGAACTTTCCGCAACCTTTTCTGTAACTGCGAAAATAAGCGGAAGAACCTGAGATAAGCGTGACCGTAACTGGCCATGAAGATGGCTGATGAAATTGTGACCGTTTTCAACCATACCAAGGATTAAATCCTTGTCTGCATTGCTGGAACGATAATAGACATAGTCCAGTTTTTCACGGTTCACACCTTCATTCAGCCAGTCTGGCTCAACATCAACAAGACGCAGGTGAGCTGCTGACACTGAAACCTCAAACTGCAAGGTTTCAAGAGTGACCGGCCCAGCCTTCAACAACGCAGCTCCTGAGCAATATTGTGCAACAGGATGGTTATCCACGTCAGGGCCCCATAAAGGCTCCCAGTCGCGCAGATAACGCATTAAATGCGGTTTTAAAGTCCGGACTGGAATATCAACCTTCACAACAAGACTCTGAATGACTCCGGTTTCCAGATTGACACTTTGGATCGCAGCACCTTCAAAACCCATCTTCACCAGCATCGCTTCAATTAATTTATAAATAGCTTTCATTTTATTGCCCTCGGTTAAGAGGGAATTCTCCCCAAGGGAAGAGTTCCCTCAGGGATTAGATAAGTTGAAAATAAGTTTTAATACCCGTAACGAATAGCGTGTTGTCTTTCTTGAAGGTAGGCTTCGTATTCATCTTTTCCGGATGCGAAGCACTCTTTAACAAAGACACCGCAAAACATTTTAAGATCATCTCTGGCATGCATTTCTTTATCTGACATGACTTTAGCATAATCAGACGTGTCGATATCCGCTAAGCGCCAACCGTACTTCATGTAAACACGATTACTGTGGGCAAAGCCTTTAAGATAGCGGCGTGCATTTTTGATGATCTGACGACTACCAGACATGTCGGATGACAAAAAGTCAGGTGCGATCATCGTTTCCAGAATATCAACTGGCAACCCCTTACAAAATATTTGAACATTATAACTATTGTAACAGTCATGATATTTAAAGTCCTTTATAAGACGGTCAGGTTGGTCAGTTGTTATCTTATTTAAAACATCAAGTGCTAAACGAATACCTTCCTTCATAGTTTCATGTAATTCTACATTCACAAATGAAAAGAAGGGACTCAGTCCTTCTTTGTACGTGAGATAGTCTTCACCAAAACGTCCATGTCGAGTTAAATGCAGCAATCGTTGCTTGTTATATTCACTATCAGTCACGTCGTAACTACCACCGCGCTGTAGAGTGAATCCTTCCTTGACAGTAACCGGGAATCTAATATGGTCAATAAAGAAAGACCGATTCTGCTTATTTTTCACTACATCTAACTGACGTTTAACACAATCCGTAATGTTCTGGTCTTCGAACCCAGGGAACGGGATATCTAAAAATATTGAACTGTATGCGTTAGCATACGAATGAAGAAAATCAAATGAAACATCGGCGTCACAGCGTATACCAGTAAATTTACCGTCACAACCAGTTAAGCAGATAACATTGCTGACCTTCACAGCGTGATTGCGTGACATCAGAAATGCATTAATGATTTTCTCGATAATTTTCATGTAATCCTCTCGTTATAAAAAGGGATTACGCCCATCAGGGGAGTAATCCCCAGATGGGTAGTGTTAATCAGAAATCAGAAAGACCTAAATCTTTATTTCGCCCTGATATCGTGGAAGATATAAGACGATTTACTCGTTTCTGTATACTGTATTCAGACGTCTCACTTATAAAAAGTGGTAATGACTTACCAAGAGACTGTCCATTTCGATAATAGTGACAGACTATATAACCATGTCTCCACCCTGTACTGATATAAGACTTAACACATTTGATAAAACCCGAAGCTGCCGCTTCTGTTCGTAAAGAGGTAAATGATTTCAGATACCGGTCCATTGAACATAGTGCAATAGCTTTAAGAGTTACCTCCAGCATTTCATTCCCGTACTTCACTCTCTTAATTAACTGATCTTCATTACGGTGCAAGAATGCATTCCGCAGTCCGGCAATCAGTATTAAAACTTCTCTGAGTAAAGTACAGAGTCTATTACGCACATATCTCATGAAGTCATCAAAATATAAAAGCCAGAAACAAGCAGCCTGGCTAATCAAGAGATCATGGGAACAAGCTAGCATCTTAGCCAGCTCGATATCTTCGGAACGAAGAGAAAAGTTACTTTCCTCAAACCGTTGTTGCTTTGAATTACACGTATAGAGTTCTATCCATACAGAGATAAATTCAAGCGATTCCATGTCTTCGCAGAGCAATTCAGCACTGCTGATACACTGCTGAAGTTCAAGGCCGATATCATACGATACCGGACAATCTTTCAGAGTCTCGACATAGTCAGGGACGAACCGCGATAAATGCGTTGTTTTCAGGTACAGGCTGAGATGCACTTGTGTCAAAGGATTTACAAGA
Source organism: Enterobacter sp. 01-M-02-SI-ECC (assembly GCF_047530595.1). Lineage (NCBI taxonomy): Bacteria > Pseudomonadati > Pseudomonadota > Gammaproteobacteria > Enterobacterales > Enterobacteriaceae > Enterobacter > Enterobacter sp. 01-M-02-SI-ECC. The sequence continues at coordinate 67,001 of NZ_JBLKCZ010000015.1, forward strand.
GACTGTACAGGCATCTCAGTAATGGAAACCGGTACAACACCATCCTTTATCAGAACTGCATTGACAAGATCTGTAGCTAATTTCATAAGGCCTCCAGGTTAAATGCTGAGGGCCCCCCCGATGGGATTGGCCATCAGGGATGTAGTTAAAATATGTGATATGTTTATGCGCAAAGAGCTATGACATTGTCGATATAACTGACAAGAGATGGTCGCTCATCCTTTACTGCAAAATGACGAAGTCCATCCAGATTATATGCCGGTAGAAAATCGGCATAACCACGGGTACGAAGATCATCAACCACAAGTTTTAAATAATCAAATCTTCCAAGAGAACCTCTCAATGGGGGCCTTCCCGGTTTGGACAAAACTTCTAAAGCTTGTTGCCACGTGATATCTTCCGCTTTTCCTGTAGCAAGATTAAAATGCACATAAATGAATGCTTTATAATCTCCACGACAGGTAAGATAGTAATTCGGAAAAAAATATTTATCACAGCGTAACAAACATGTACCTGAAGGGCGAATTACATACAACAGGTTTTTGTCCTTATCTATTATGCTGTGTTTTAAAATCGTAAGGTCAACTTCACTATCATGAAGATAATAGCATGATGATGGTTGCTCAACGATACGAGATGAAATCACAGCAGCAAACTTATTAAATAAGTCTTGATTTTCAGTTTTCATAACAATGCTCTCTTATATTAAACGATGAGCATCACCCTAACGGTAATACTCCCGTCAGGGGTTTTGAGTTATATGGATATACCACGTCATACAACCGACCGTAGCCAGATGTACCGCACATTTATTTAACTGAGCAAGCATCTCAGCCGTAAAAAAAACCTGAATAACAGGTGATTTTCACGAAGGAAATCTAATTATCTGTTTAGTATTTATGAAATTAAACACTAAAGAGATAACCCCCCCCGACCTAAAAAGGCGGGGGAGTTATCGGGTTTAAAGCTGAGCAAGACATTCAGGAGCCCATTTTACTGGGAAGCCATCAGGTCCTGTTAATTTCAATACTTCGTTCCAGTCGATTCCTTTCGTCCCTTCAGGAATATCGAAATCTGGTTCAAAGACTTTAATTGTCAGCTCTGAAGTGGGATATCGCTTTGCAAAAAACTCTTCCATTCGGGCCTGAAGTCGTATTGCTGACTCCATACCCGGGCAAGCGCCTCTTGAATTCACAACATCCTTATCCGCCCAGACGTAAAACTGTATTTCTTTCACATCCGGAGGAGGCAGTAGACTATCCGGCACTTCAACGTTTTCAAGACACCAGGCAGAGCTCGCAGCCCAACACGGTGTTGAAGTCGCTTCAGTTACTGACAGCGCGTTTTCTATGCCTTCAGCCACACCTAACGTCCAGGTACGGGTACCTGAGTTGTAGTGTGGGTCGTACAGCTGAATTGAGCCGCCGGTCATATCGGCAGGCGGTTTCATCATCAGTTTCGGATTCTCTACCCGAGCCTTATCACCATTTTTCTCTACGAACGTTCTATGGATTGTCAGAGGACGTCCCCGTGTATCACGATAAATTGCGATCATTCCCGGGTAAGTTGACGGTTTCTCTAGTGACTTATCCATATAGTAAAGTCGGTTGTTCAGACCAAGATCCTTAGGCAGATTACTCAGAATTCGTTTAAGACCACGATTTCGGAGATACATGCCCACAGGACTCCCTGGCTTGATTTCACCTGTATAGTGATATAACACTTCAAGTTTACGCAGCCGTTTTTCAACTTCATCGCTATCAAGCGTTTCGGTTGCACGAACTGTTGATTTATAACGCCGTTCACTTTCGAGATCCGCATCAGTTAACGGAGCGTACAGATCCATACCAAAGAAATCAGTCAAGATCTTCTTACAAGTCTGGGTTTTGCTCAACTTGTAATACTCTGCCAGCACATCAATACCGTCACAAAATGCATTCACAGGGAAATCATTGTGAATAGCACAACCGGTATAGAGGTCTTTTTTTCGGAAACGGAACTTTGATTTCCCGTCCCCGGTGAAGGGGCAAGGAACCTGGCTAGGTGCTTTATCACAAGCATCTTTAAATGCCGGTATTCTATCGAATACATAGCGCCAGCCAGAGGCTTCCGCAACACGAGCGTGAACCATTTTAATAAAGTGCTCAGATACTTCATGTGGTGTACGCTTAACAGCCGGTGATGCATAAGTCATTTTGTTCTCTCTTATCTGGCATTGTGGGTTTCTCAATGCCCTCTGCGATGCAGAAAACAGGGAGAAACCCACAACGCAGAATCTAAGAATAAGGGCCATAATGGCCCTTAACAATTACGCTTCAGACTTGAAGCCATTATTTTCAAGACGCTGGATAAAACCATCAACCATTGATGTTGCCATTTTTACATTACCCTCCGGTATAGATACATCCCGGAGAATTACTTCTTTTGGCAATTCACTTTTGACAACTTCACCCATGCGACCAAAAATACGGACACGATGCATCATCCCGACTTTTTCATACTCGACACGGTAAGTCTTTATCTGAGTCATATATTGCTCCTTAATCCTTCAGGGAGCAAAACGACCCAACCGGGCGTCATTTTGCCCCGATTGGGTAGAGTTAATTAGATAGAATTTGATGTACTAATTTACTGACCACATTCGGCAGTAAAGAAATATCATCAACATTTACGAAGGTGCCCTCATCAAAACCAATTAACTCATCAGTTTTAATGCCTACACCAGCGATTTCAATACCGTTACTTTCAGCTACCGTAAGAACATCACTAATGGTGTAATCAGACTCTGTCGGATAACCATCAGTAATAAGGAAAACAATTTTCCTGTCAAACTGGCTTTCAAGTAACAATTCTACAGCAGCCATTAAGGCGGAACCCGTTGGGGTATTATTCCCTTTACAGCCGAGTGAAAATTTTGAAAGCGTCTCTTCCGCGTTTTCATCAAACGTTTTGATAACTTCAAAGTCTTTGTCGACAAACGGATAAATCACATTAGCAACGTGCATTTTTGAATTAGCTTCAATCGCCAAAGTTAATGCAAGGTCAGTCTTAATTGCGTGGATATAACGGTGATCCAGAATCATAGAACCTGAAATATCACGAACAATAACCAAGCCGACGTGGCCCCGGTTTTTAGATTCGCTTTGCGACCGGAATACATCCCTCACACCCATCGGAGACTGGATCAATCGATTAATGTCGAATGACAAGCCTCTATCACGGGTTTTAAATTGACCACGCATTTTTACCTGCTGTAAAACAGATAAGTCTGCCCCAAGAGTCTGACTGATATTTAATGCTTCATTGTAGACATTCAGATCAATAAGCAAATCTGGAAGATCCCACTCATTTGCACCAAATTCAGCTTTAACCTCATCCGACACACTGGCAGCAATTACGGAGATTTCATTTGCAAGAGCCTCATGAAAATCTTCACTTTCCTCATCGCTGTTAAGAAAATCATCCAGCAATTTGGCAAGGATACTCCACTGCTCAGGAGAAAAGTTACTTTCCCCATCGGAAGGATTTCCATTGGAACTGTCGATTTGGGAAGGAGTTCCGTCAGCATCATACGAGTCAGGGTTAGCCGATTCATCGGTTTCGGGCTCTCCATCAGGTTCACCGTTACCGCTCTCAGCACTTTCTTCATCCCCTTTAGATTGCTCTGACGGCTCATTATCTTCCATAGGTGCTTTACCATTACCAGCATCATCGTCTTGCTCTTCGGAATCTCCATCCCCTTCACCCTGGTTGTCACCATTGGTTTCGGAATCAGGTTCATTCTCAGAGCCAGATGAATTGTCTGTGTCGTTTTGCGGGTCTTTATTCTGATCCTCTTCTTGCTGTTTCTCTTTGGCTTCATCCCGTAAACGCTCTAAAAGAGCCAAGGTTTTACGCGCCAGAGAATCGCAATTTTGCGTACTTTTGCAACTTAGAGCCTGATGAATAATCTCATCAACTTCTAAAATTACAGGCTCAAGGATTTTCTTTGCATAATCGAAAAATGGATCAAGCGTTTCTTTATGCCCTTCTTGCTGGAGAACGTTAACCCGCAATGTATTAAGCAGGAACATTTCAATAAACTGAACAGGGTTTTGAGGGCTTGAAGAAACATCAACCGTCATTCGCCCAGCTTCAACCATCAAGGCATAACTTACCGCGAGGCGCTTTTTTGCCTCCTGATAGTTAATACCCGTTTTCTCTTCCATCTGGACATCATCAAAGAGATTAATAAGTCCATGTAGACGGTAAGCCCGGGCATATGCGATTTTCTTTTGTTTAAGGGTTTGAAATTCAGCGTTCAGCTTATCATCTATACTGATGAAGCCATCTGCATTAATCAGTTCCCCAACAAAAGCTTCACGGTATACTTCATGTTCTGTATAGCGACCGTGTCCAGCTTCATGACATATAAACCCTTCAATTAGCTTGACGAATTTCTCATCGCTATAATCACCATTAGGTAATACACAAACGTTCTTTTCGCTGTTGAAATAAGGTGTATGTACCTTATTGTCTATTACAACATTAAGACCACTTATACCGCTTATCACGCTGGCTATATTCGTCAGGCGTTGAATATGGCGGGGTGAAGATTTCAAATCAAATTTCATTTGAGTACCTTTAATTAATAAAGGGTACTCACCCAGATGGTGAAGTACCCATCTGGGGTTATTTTTACAAGACTAAATCACCAGCCGTTCAGTTCGAGTTCGCTGTTAAAAGCACTATTACTACCACTGGCCTGAAGGGAAACATCTTCTTCAGGGACAACAGCAGACAAAGGTGCAGTTACTGCGTTTTTCTCAACTTCTTCAAGCGGATCTTCTCTGAACACATTTGCTGAAGAAAAAACATCATCCTCAAAAGCATTCTGAGAGTTAGCCGTATTATCCTGTGAATCAATATTGAATGACCGGGTAATGGAATCCAGCCAATCTGTTACTTTCTGCTCACCAGAAATAATACGTTTCAGCATTGACGCATCACTCATGAAATAGAACCATTGCTTTAACACCGCAACATCACGGGGAGAAGAAATGGCGCCTTTGGGTAAATTATTCATGACGTGCTTGATAGCTTCTGCAAGAACAACCGCCTCTTTATGAATGAACATAAAGCTAATGATTTTATCTTGCATCTGTTTTAATCGGTCAATCGTGCTGGAACGCAAATTATCATTTTTACTGATTTTTGCATAAACCTTCATAGCTTCATCGGCCAAATCGATTATCAGTTGTTCCTGATAAAAGTCCTGTGTTTCATCCCCCTCCACACTAATCGGTGAAAACGGAATGAAATGCGCCAGATTAAACCGGAATGATTTAATAAAATCATCTTTCGTTAATTTCAACTGGTCGATTAAATCTGACATCAACGGACTGCGATCTTTCTCAGCCTGAATATGAGTGTCATAGTTATCAACCACATTCTGGATACCGGCTTGAAATTCACGTTCAATTTCTTGTGCCTCTTCCAGAAACTCCTCCATTCTTTCGACAGGCAAAATCCACATATTGCTATAGCGGATACACAACCGTGAACAGAGTGTTGAAATTCGACTAGTGATAGTGCTTTTGAAACTCAGTGCCTTTATGTCTATCCAGCGAACTTCACTTTTAGACACGCTCTTCTGGTCCGTTATATCATCGCCGCCATAGGACAGTTCGATTTTATCGGTACGCCGAGAGCCCTGACAACCACTGATTTCGATTTTTGTTATAACAGCACCTTCCAACAAATCAGGATGTGCTTTTACAAAGTTATCACAGATTTGCTTAGCGGAAACTTTATTAAGTTTAGAAGTATTGAAAGTCATAGGTTTTCTCCAGATTAAAAAAATGGGAAAACCTCCCTGTCGGGAAAGATTTCCCGATAGGGTTAAGATTATTACTTCTCAAGTGTTGTTAAAAGAATTCCAGGAAATTCACTCTCGACAGACGTCGATTGAATACTTCCTTGATACATGAATCCTTTTGATTCAAGGCCCTTAATCATGGCTTCCATATCTTTGTCACAATCTTGATAACAAATAAATGAATAGTCATTATTGTGCTGCTTAAGACCTATATATTGATTTCCTTCCTGTGCAATCGCGAAAGTTTCATCCCCGTCTGCACTCAAAAAACCGTAAAACGAAAGATGAGCAAAGTCTGTCACAAGGCATTCAGCCTTCTGATAACTCGTCCCATCTATAACTACTTTTTTGCAGTGTAATACTCCATTGTACGGTTCTTATCGTCACCGAGTTTTAAATCGATGGCTTCCAGCACCATACCACTGGCATGTGCAGGCAGAGCCGACGCAAAAGCAATTTTAAACGTATCCAGTAAGGACATGGTCTTTAACGTCATCGACGTTCCAACCCATGCCACAAGCTGACGAATATCCATTACACTGTCTTCAGTTCCTATGTTGTTTACTGCAACGGCTACCGAAACGAATTTTTCAATTACCAGCATAGGCAGGCTATTGTAGCGTTTAAGCAAAACGTTGGTTAATGCAACCTCTGAAGGCCTTTCCATCTCCACAATCAGGAAGCGTTTAATAAACGCTGCATCCTGCCGCTGTGATGAAACGAACTTACGAGATCCCCCACTCATGTTTGTGTTTGCTGTACCCATAAACCGCGTAAACTTATTGGCATTAACCACTTCGCCACCGTTGGCGGCTAGTGACCAGGGCTTACGCTCTATAGGCATATGCAGCTTCGCGGCGGTATCAGGGTCAATCTTGTCCACTTCATCCAGAAGAATGAGGTGGCCTTCCTGAAACGCCGTTACAAGCTCGCTGGGCACAAAACTGGTGTTTCCGTTAATGAGACTACGCTCACCTTCAAGTTCATCAGCACGAATATTACTGTTGATTTGCTTTATGGTTAGCGGCCAATTCAGCATATGGCTAATGTACATTGCCATTTCAGTCTTACCAGAACCAGACTCCCCTTTCAGGCATACACTTAAATCTATATCGTTACTTACGAGCAATTGTACTACTTGCTCAAGTATACGAGCATTCGGTATATAATCCTTATTCAGGTTTGCACGATGTGGAGATAAACGTTTAAATACTGGAACTATCATATCCTCGGACATTTCAGGAATACCAAACAAATCTTTGGCCTTAACCAGGTAATATTGTTCCTTATTCGCATATGCTTTTGTAGATATAACATTTGCGGGTAACAGATTACCAATATTTTCTTCCAGTAATGAATTTTCGGTTTCTAATATAGTTGCGGCGTTAGTCATTTTTAAAACTCCGGTAAAATGCAAACACCGCCCGCTGGCAGATGTTTGCCAGTGGCATATTAGTTGAAGGTCATCTTACACGCTGTAACCATCTGTTTTCTGATAGCATCAACGTTGTAACCAAGATGAGTCCCTACAATTTCGAATACTTCAGATTCAATCCATTCGAACTGGCGCTCAAATGTAGGGTTTACGATAACCCAACCTGATGTATCCCTTAATGTTAACTTGTTATTTACGACAAGTTTTTCAAACAAATTAATTGTTGATTTAAATGCTTTAGAATAGACATCCATTATATCCCGATCAGTCCATTTTACTGCCAGTTTATTTTCTGCCAATAAATAGTCACGGTCGAAAAAGATATCCCATCCCATATCTTCCTTACAATCATGCAAAATAATCTCTTTATCCTGATGATATTGAGATAATTTAACATTTTCACTTTCAAAACTGTGCGTGTATTCATACAAGCTTTTTTTAAGCTCTGACCTAAACTCAATAGCATCTATACCATGAGTGGCACATGTAAGCTCAAATGACTGCGACATATACCAACGTGTTTCTGCTTCAAGAAGCGGATTCACTTTGATATTTCCGAATTCATCAGTTGTATAGAGTGATTTTGTAAAGACAAGATATTTAACGTTTTCCAACGACTCTTCCATTGCGACGACGTATAACTGATATACATCTTCAGGAGCCCAGTCGATAACCAGACCACCTAATTCTGCATTGTATTCTTCTAAAGTGAAGAGATAATCAGTTTCAGAAGCAAAACTAATTCCATGCAGAATTTGATTGTTGAGTAATTTGGAACAATGACCTAGCAATGCAACATCATCCGACACATGAGGCACCAGTTCCGGGCCAGAATGTTTTTCTTCTGATTGCATGCTTTGCTTTTGGGCTATTGCATTATTTATATATTCAAGCGGAGACTCAACTATGGGTATTATTTCATTTTCCTCTTCTTCAAAATCGAATATAGAGAAAAAATCCATTTGTTTACCAATAAATGATGTCGAGCTAATTTTTTGTTTCATGGGGCCTCCAAAGGGAGATCTCCCATGAAGGGATTTCTCCCCTTTAGGGTGGTTTAAATGTCAGATCTGTCTAAAGCTACTTTGCCCAAAACCCTTGGGGGGTTTAGGTATGTGAGCTAACTTACTTGTTGCAACGACTCTCATGTAGTCAAGAGGGTGCTCTCTCCCTTCCAACGTGACAATATCCACAACAAGATAACCGGAGACCATTAACTCATCACCTTGATTTATACCAGTGAAACAGCCTGAATACATTTCTGGTGACACTTTGATTTGAATAGAAAATTCTCTCTCAGCGATTTCACCATTAATTTCAGTCTTCATTCTGTTTTTGAGCTTTATTAATAACCCAACGTTACCGTCAGTCATTTCTTTCTCCATTGCACTGATAACTATCCCGGACACTTTAACTTCATTAACATATTCAAGATGTGACATTTCTTCTCTCCTCATTTTAATCAAAGAGAAGCCCTGTCAGGGTTCCCCCTTAACAGGATTAAATAAATTTATTTACAATGAACATCAATGACATCATGCCAAGAACAGCAAAACAAAACGTCTGACCAAAAGGTCTTGGTTCTTTAGCTGTTTTAGCGCTATTGACTTGAGTCAAAAGTTCATCAATTGTTAACTGCCGTTTTTCTGCCTTCATTTTGTCATCTAAATATTGCGCTTCTCGTTTTGTGAGAAATTCAATTTTAGATTTGATAGCATGGTCCCAGCCTTTGGAATCGAAAACGCTCAATTCACTAAAGGTATGTAGCATGAGTTCATCAGGAAAACCTAATTCTTTCATTAAGGGACGGACGGCTGCATACAATGCATCTACAGTTTCATAATGTGCCTTTGTCACTTCATTAAAGCGATTACGCAATGCTAATTTATCGCGCTTCACAATAATTTCAGAAACCCAGGCAATCAACTGATCATTTTTTAACTCTCTGGATTTATCGAGTGAATAATCTAGGTCATCCACATCAAGGAATGTGTTCAACCCATACTTTTCAAACTCTTCATTTAAAAACTTATCCAGTTCAGCTAAAGTTTTAAACATGGGAATTGCAGGTGCTTCTTTGAGTAGCTTATAAGCCTTCTCAAAGTCAATTGGATTGACATGAATTTGCTGCATTTCTACATGATAATAAGTTGAAAAAGCTGAAAGCTTTTGGGCCAGCATAGAAACCGATTTTAAAGAGTTCAGTTCAATTATAGTTGGTCCGTCTTCATTCAAAATAACAATAAGGTCATTATCATGCCCTGAGTAAATAATCAGAGATTCCAATAACTTCTTGTTAACTGCCTTGTCCATATCCGGAATCAGATCGGCGAAGGCCAGAAGAAGGGCTTTACTGCGTGCTTTGCTTTTAGACATTTGGGGTCACCTATATATAGTAAGAAGGAAGGAATAATGGAATATTCCAACACAAAGGCAAAGCCTGTCATTCATCTCCCGTAAGCTATGAACCGCCTGATTTATACTTTCTGGCATTAGAAGTACGCAACGAAAATAGCTCAATCAAGAGCTAAATTAGTTACGATTTGGTAAATTCGGTTTGCCTTTTTACGGGCATAGGAAAGGCACCAGCGACAAAGGTGACATTTTGCCGGTGGTGCCTTGCAGCTTAAGTAAGCTGGCCGCTTTTCACGGCTGAATCCGCGCTTAATGCGCAAAGTAACTTTTGTCAGTTACTTGAAATGTGGGAGCGATAATACAAAGCTCAATATTCTTATACAACATAGAGTCATTATTGTAAATACTGATTGGAAAATTCTTCTGTTAAATTTGATTCTATTCTCATATTCGCTGCCTCTTTCAATTTTTCTTCGGCGCATTCGCTTAAAAAGAAGGACGGATCACCGTACCACATTACATGCAGCTGTTGTTCTGCTCGTGTAAATCCTACAAATAGAAGTCTTCTCTCTTCTTCAATCGCTTCCTGCCCCACTGATCTCTTGCTTGGGATCTGGTCAGCATTGCAACTCATAATAATGACTTTTTTCCATTCTAGCCCCTTCGAACCATGCAATGTCGATAAAACTACTTTATCCGGCGTATATTCCTCATCCTTCTTTTTAGGCCCCAAACACATCGCCGCAGCTCGATTTATCATGTTTTGCCAGCCATTTTTCTCAGCCCATTGCTTACAGGTATCTAACGCAATTCGTGTCAGTGAAGGTGAACCTTTCTGAGTCCTCATTTTTATTGATGACAATTCCATCCATTTAATCAGATTTGCGAAGCGCTTTTCGATTTCAACTTTATCCCGAGTCTCCTGTGTAAACCGGGTGAAGTTTGAGTGAAGTGTTCTTGTTTCCAGGGAACTTGCATCTGGGATGCTCAGTTCACCAAAAGTTACTTTTCTCCCTTTCATGCTAAATGCTGTTTGATCCAAAACTTCTTCATTTTCACCGAAAAGCGCCAGCACCCTCTTCATTAATCGAACATCGTTGGACTGCCGAAAGAAAGCCATCAGATGCAGTACGTCGCTCGTCTCTTTCTCATCCCAAAAGGACTTGCCTCCATAACGAAGAACCGGCTGCTCTATGAGGCTTTCAAGCTGATCAAGATGTGCATTACCTCTGCTAAGGATTGCCCAGCCATTTGGGTCTTGGTTAATTAGATTGAGGATGCCTTGAATCTGTTCATCCATATCAACATATGAGCGGAAATTAACTTTTCCACCACCACTTTTAGCTGAACGCAGATCCTTAACGTATCTGTAAACATTTTTTTCAATCAATGCCCCTGCAACCTTAAGAATTTCTGGTTCACACCTGAAACAGGTATTTAGATAAAATATGTTTGGCCTGAATTGTTTTTCAAATTGCTGGAATATTTTTACCCCGCCGGAGGCCCTGAAAGAATAGATTGCCTGATCATCATCCCCTACGATGCTCGTGTTAACACCACCCCTTGTATGTAGTGCGATCCAGGCATACTGAATCGAGTCGGTGTCTTGCACCTCATCTACAACTAAATGCGTCAAATTTAGTGGCTGCATTTTTCCTGAGTGCATCTGGCCCACGACAAAACGTGAGAGTGCATTTAAGTCAGCTACGTGGTCTTTCTGACATATTGCCTGGTATGTGTTGAACAAGTGGATTTGTTGACGCGTATGGCGAACTGAAATGATGTCTGTATCCATTTCCCTTCCAATCGCATCAATAGCAAATTCAGCTTCCGGGTAACGGAAAGGCGCGCCTGACTCCTTTAACGCACGATGAATTACAGAACGCTGTGCCGAGCTAATCAGCATCTTGCCCTTCCAGTTGACCATGTCCAGTTGCATCCGGATAAAGCCGTGGAAAGTATTTACCAGCACCCTATCCTGGTCTTTTTTACTTAACCGACTTTTCAGCTTTTCAGCCAATGAATTTGTTGCAGCGCGAGTAAATGTGACCATTCCAACCTTGGCATATGGGAACTGCCTGAGGATTGAGATCACAGCCTCGATCATCGTAAATGACTTCCCAGACCCTGGTGCTGCAATAACCATATTATTTGCGTTTGCATTTTCAATGATGACCCTTTGCTCATCTGTTGGTTTACCCATAAAAGCCTCTGAATATTTAGTCCCACTGATTATACGATTTAATTTAGAGGGATTTTTCTTTACAAGGCTGGTTTTTGTTCGCTTCACATTTTTTCATTTTTTCTGCATTTTGGTTGTTTGAGAAACTGACGAGTATGAAATAATGCTTCTAGACAAAAAAATCATTCAAAGAAGGGTCTCAAATGAAAACTAAACGTTTTGTATCTCTGGTTTCTGCTTTTGTTGCCAGTGCATCGCTGGTTGGTTGTGCCCGGGATGCTGGTAAAACCCCGAATTCTGCACAGCACAGCGACACTCATGGGCTCTACTGGCATGCTAATTCTAAAGACTCGGTAGCCAAAAATGCTTACTCTTTGGCCGGTTTTGACGTTACTTTTAATGAAGAAACAGTCCAGCCGGGTGGCGATGCAGATAACTTGCTTTCCAAACTGCTAATTAGTGGCTCTATGGGCTATGTTACAGGAGGGCTCAGTGGATTAAGTATTATGAGTTTGGGTTCAATGTACAGCTCCTCTGACGCTGAATATATCCAGGTTAACCAATACGTCGTCTTTGTCCCGAACCCTAAAAAACTTCCTTATAACGATGAAAGCTTAGTACGTGCCGGTGCTGCATATGTTTATAATCACACCAAAGAGTCACAGGTGGCACTCGGGTTCAATCCTTCGAAGCAAAGTGCGGCTCTGGCTTCATGCAAGATTGATATGGCAGTGATGAATAAATGGAGTACCTGCGACCTCCCTTCAAAGCCAGCTGCCGACGTAATGCCGACTAAGTCCATGTACAGCTTCCAGGTTATTCGCCCAGCGTCTGGATCTGAAATCCCTCAACTTAATCTACCTGCCGGTGATTATTCAGTAGTTCGTTACGTATTCATTCCATTTAAAGGCAATGAATCTAGTACTAACTTCTCAGGTATTATTTTCCGTTCTGACAGTCCAAAATTCACTACCCCAGGTGGCGTTGCTGCATCTATTAACGGTAAAGATTATTATCTTTTCGCAGGAGAATATGGTCAGAAGGGTTTCCCTGAAAAAACTCTTAAAGCAAAATAAAAATAAAGGGGCTTTACAGCCCCTACATTTAGTATTTTGGTAATTCCTTCCCAGTAATTGGGTCTACATAAGTTGACCCAACTTCACAAATCGCGGGCCGTGGTAGATAGCTACAGTCCACATTCTCCTCTTTAATTGCCTGATTATTTTCCTGTCTAGCTTTTATCATATTATCCTCACCACCCATTGATTCTTTCGTTCTTTGGGATGGAAGTTGGTAATTTTCATTTTTAAATGGCAAATTTTCTGTTATCGATGACTCGGAGAATGTAGCGTACTGATCAGGAACTTCTCCGACCTGGACGGCATCGTTAATCCATTCAGTTAAATCGATCTTATCAAAATCTAATCTCTGTATTTGACTAATTGATAATCCAACGCAACTCGAAGCAACCGGATCTATTCCAAGTTGAGGATACGCCTGCTGCATAATCACGCGAGATAACATTGAATTGTAGCAGCACATGTCTGTTGCTTTTTTAACACACTTCTTTGTAAATCCCATATTGAGATATTTAACACAGCGTTCAGTATCCAGTGTGAAACAGGATTTCTGATTTTTATGAATAGACGCTTCCATTTCTTTTTGATCACAGGCCACAAGCATTTCAAGCAACATTTTTGTTATTTGATATGCGGTATAAATCCAGCCAATGACATTTAATGCAAGCATAAAGTTTTGAATTGCTGCTGAAAAGACTACTTCGCCACCCGTTGTCGCTACATTTTTAAAAACGAAGTCCCTTACTGTATCGGGAAGCAAGTCATATGCTTTTTCCATGGCCATCTTCTTAAGGGTACCAAGCCCGAAAGAGCTCATTGTCTCCTTAGCAAGTTGACCACTTCCACCAGCAGTGGATGAACCTACTGTTCGCCCAAGGTTACCGGCCACATTTTCGTAGACGCTGGTTAGCGAACTGGTGACATTGTTCCACATCTGACCAACAGTTTTACCTGCCGATGCTGTCCATTCACCAACCGAGTTAGCCATTGAAGCCCAGGTTCCACTCTCCCCACCGGTCCAGCTTACCAGCTGAGCATTCACTCGTGTCCAGTTCGTGTTTCGGATCATCGACCCAGCCAGCATAATCGCCTCTAGTGAGCCAGCGGTACCCTGTGGCTGTTCGCAGCAATCTGTTTTGGCCAGCCCGTTCACAAAACCAACGGACCTGCCGCACCATTCTGCTTTCCCCTCAAAGACGGAGCAGGAATTAGGGTCGTTGGGATCTTCGCATTTTGCCTCACCCTGCATGTACTGAACCATGTTTGAGTACGCGGCCACTTTCCCAAAATCATTGTTTTCCTCTTTTGGGCCGGTTTCGCATGTTCCACCAGAACATGGGATCATACCTACACAGGCGTTAGTCTGTGACTCTACCTCTCTGACGACGTCCTTACCTCTGTCACACGTATATTTCTGCTCATACATGTAGCATGTATTTGTGCCTTCATCGAACCAACCTTCTGCACAAGTCTGTGTATCGAGCACACACGCAGCATCATTTTTATATGTGCCGCAAGCGTCAGGCATATTTTTAATGTCGTCGTAGTTGTAGCAGAGGTCTTTTCCTGCGGCGTCTTTCATGATGTTTCCCTTCGCATCATATGAGCACAGCTTTTCCTTCGCCAGGGGATCACAGAAGTAACCTTCAAGGTTTGTTTTCCAGGTTAAGAACCCGGTATCGCCTTTATAAAGCGGTGTGGCCATTTTAAGCACAGTTTCCGGGAGCCGCTTTGTACCGACATCCATGTTCACAAACCGGTCAAACCGACAGAATGAATTCGGCGTTTGTACTGCATCAAAACAACCTGCGGGTTCCTGTATATGTTTATCCTCCAGCTTCATATTTTCAAAAGTCAGCTCAACTTCAAAATAGCCTTCCCCACCGCCACCTACCCAAACGCGTGACGCCATTGTCACTTCACGGTCCACCTCCTGATATACAGAGTTTCTTACCTGGTCGGTAATATCGTAGACTTTGTCAAGCTTCCATGATTTTTTCAGCTCCCATGGCCCTTGTGGTGATGGATAATTGCTACTTCTATATTCTCCATCTATGTGAGCAAAAATCTGCGTTCCATCAAGCGTGACCCTCATATGATCATCCCACTCTGCATTAATTATTTTCGCAGTTGCAAGCTTTGCATCAGGATGAAATTTTAAGGTTAATGAGTTGTCATATACTCCATCGTTCCAATAGTTGTCGTCTCTTCTGCCGAACCAGACCCTCACACAATTATCCCCGCACATAGACATATCACCATTACCACCTGAGATATAAACAGGTACGGAAAAATCACGAGTTATTGTGCAACTATTAAAGTTATCTTTCTTGGGTGAGTTGCAGTAAAACTCTTTATAATCTGGATAGTGTGTAGTAATAGTTTGTTTTTTTGTTTCCGTATTGCAACTCTGTAGCCAGTTGCCTGTACCGGCTACAGCATTACCAATTTCATTTCGGCCAGCATTGAACATAGGGTCGTTAGGTTTAATATTAGATGCTGGGTTGTCTTTATTTGCATTCACCAGTGTACGGTAGGCAACCCCATCGTAACTCTGCGCTTCAAACAGCTGACTTTTTCGATTTTTGATGTCATTGATGAATCCATCCTCATCTCCATACCGGCCACCGGAATTAAACTGAATATCACTGTGCTTCTGCTCTGAGCTGAATAGCTCTCCTGTACTGGTTTTGGTTCCTGCCGTTGTATTCGTGTTGTTACTTATACCAATGTTACCGCTACTGTCTCTGGAAAGTAACTTTGCCCCCTCTTTCGTATAATTAGAGTTGATCGTACCGCCCGTCATGCTCGGTAACTGTACGGTCTTACCGATCGACTTGCCGTCAGATGCAGCATTACTCATAACACTTTCGTTTGAGTTCAGCGCCCCGTACTTCCCAACGTCTAAGTTTATTGAATCTGCTTTACCTACATATTTATCTGATATTTTTCCGCTCAGGTTTTCCCCGGAATCAGCATTCTTGTACTTCTCTACAATATCCTGAGCACTTGTTGTTGCATTTCGATTTGCGTTGGGGTTCGCAAGGTCAAAATTGTTTTCCAACTGATCAAATATCGCATCAGCTGCGTATATTTTTGGTGTCATAACCATGTTAATGAGCGAAACGTAAAATGCCCAACTCATAGTATTTGCGAGCATAGACGCAATAATTGTTGAAGCAATTAATTTCCTAGTTTTCATATTAAAAGCCTCCTGCAATTAAGCGCCGGGATTAAAACGCACGCAACAGTCATTATATCTCCATAGCATATAGACATAATTATCTATGCCTATTTTCTTTCGTCCACCTTTCAGCGTTGACCAATCATGTACGGAGTCACCAAGCCTATGGCAGCAATCAGGCCCTTTAGCTTCTGGCGTTGGGTAAAGCATTGAAAGTCTATATTGTGAACGAGGAGTGAAGTATTCCCATGTTTTCTCACACATTGCATCTGCTCCCATTGTTCTCATTAGCATTCCTTGCCGATGTAACTTAGTTAGTAGTCGTTGTGTAATAAGGGAACTGGTTCTGACGGCATCATCATTCGCATAGACGTGCCCTGTAAGCGGGTACAAGTTACCATCACAACCGGCACAAAAATAGGCAGCCAAATTATCCTTTCCGGCAGTCACTGCCACGCAGTCAGCAGCACATACCATTGAGGCAATAGGGTTTGCAAATACCACAGCTTCGGGGTTCAGCACGAGCGTCAACAGATCACTTTCCCACATTGGATCAACTTCGCTGATATACGTCAGACTGGCATCAATATAAGGTTCTGCTGTACATTCACCGATTATCAGCAATTTCAACATTGTCATGATCGGGAATTCCCAGAGATGTACGTCGTAGAATCCGGCTTCTGTAGCAGTCATAGGCTGGTTAGTATTGCTCTTGCCAATATCGAACTGTGATTTTTGCAACATGGTTCCCTCCAAAAATGGGCTGCACCATGGGCTTTTCACTACTTCTACGATTTTAACTGGCTGGAAAAAACTTAACTGCCATCCGATTTCTGGTATCCCATTTTGGTCTGTGCAATAGCAGCCGGGGCGTGAGGGTGCGGCACCTTCAGGTGCCGCACCAATTCCCATGATCCGCATCGGGAAGATGCAACTCCAGCAGATATTTTTGATTAGTCCCTGCCACACACCAGCTGACTGGCACATTGCTCCCGGGACGCCGGTATCTGCGGCCATGGTCATTGCAGGCAGGGAAAATGACAGCATGACAGCAACCAAAATTTCCAAAAGTAACTTTTTTAGCTTCTTCACCGGCACGCTCACTATTTAGTAATGAATGTTGTCACGCTTTCCATATACGTAACCACTTTGTTGAAATACTCTCTCATCAGGTCCGGGTAATTCAGAGTCAGCCATGTGGCCAGCAGCGCCCCTAAAATAAATCCGATCTTCATATCAGTTCTCCTCTGCCGAGATTTTTTCTCCAACACCACGTATTTCAGCTTCACTGAATTGCGTTATCCGGAATTTATCTTTTTCAGTTGAAATCAACACTGGAGTGTTTTTAATCTGGAAGCGGGAAATAATTTGCTCATTGACTTTGAATACTTTCCCGTTAAATTTCTCGCGCAGATCATTCAGATGGTCCCAACCATTTTCCTGTTTAATTCGCGTAAACATCGGCATAACCTGTCCGCTGCCAAGAAGTTGGCGATATTGCTTCTCAGCCCAATCAAGCTGCCCCGGATTCAATGGGTCAAAAATTATCATGGTGAGGTTCTGCGGGAACCTGCTCAGCGGGTTAATCAGCTCGCCCGCAGAAGCAATGACGCGGCCCTGCTTATCTTTCACGTCCTGAGTGACCCTGATAGTCGGGTCAATTAACCATTCCTTGTGCTCCTGAGCCGGAGGCAGATTAACCATGAATTGGTTCTTCCATGTGTCTGCAACAGCTCGCTTCTTGGCGCCCTCCCAGTCATACTTTTGTGCTCGCTCTTCGAGCTCTTTAATAATGCTTTTCTCTTCGACCGGATAGGTCGTACCAGCATTAGGTAAAATATCCTGATCGGGATTTCTGGCCAGTTCTCGCTGGAAGAAATCAACGTTAAACGAACCGACCATTTTAGCGAATCGGGATTCCTCACGGGAGATAATTGTCGGGACCTGCGTGACCTGGTACTGGTCAAACGCATCAGGGTCAATCGTAATCAGTGGAGAGTCAAACTTCCCCTTCACCACCAACTGATTGATTGCAGCCTGAGTCTCCGGAAGACGCGTCGTGCCTTTCTTCAGACCATTAAAAACCACTCTCGCCTTATTTTGTGACGCGGTACGGAGTAGATCTTCTAGGACGTAATCAGGCAGGCTAAATGACGCAAAGATAGTGATACCGTTTTCTGTCGAAAGCACCTCTTCCCGTCTGCTATCTATTTTTCGTTCGAAGTCAGCGGCGGTGATCCCTGAGGTACCAAACATTTTTTCGATATTCGTCGACTGGCTGCGCATTACTTCTGGTTTATTTTCGACAGACTTCAGTGCTGAGTCGTTCAGCTGAATATTTCCCTGAATTTCATCACGTCTGCGAATAATGTCATTAACTGCTTCAGAATTATTATTCTGAGCGCGTATAGCCTGAGTATGATCGATAACCGCCTGCACACTGTCAGCATTCATACCCGGTACATAGCCCCGATTCGTTGGCTGACTGATGTCCCTGTTTTGCTTCAAAGCTTCAGCCTGGCGGACGTACTTCTGGACATCCGGAGAATCCAGAGAGCCTGACGAGAGCGGGCCTTCTGCTGTTTCCGGCGGCGTTGACTGAGCGCCCAATACTTGAGCTTGCCTAGCAATGTCGTCAGCAACCTGTTGATACTGGGGGCTAGCCGTAGCGGTGGACATCAAGGCGTAAAACGCCAGGCAGGTGGCCAGAGGCTTAATCGTTGTTTTTAATTCAATAGATCGCATATGTTTTCCCAATAACTGAAGTCAACTTAACCGGCCCCCAAAATCGTGAGTCCCATGAGTGATCCGTTTGGCCAATTAAAAAAACTTCTCCTTTCGGAATAGTTAATTCTCTTTCAATAGACTCAGCAGGTATGTTGTATTTCATTGAAATACGTCTGGCATTAGCTTTATAAAACTTGCTCCCGTTATAAACGCCATCCATTGTGACTCTTAGGCGATCTCCGCCTACCCCCGCCACAATTTTAATAACCTTCTCATTTTCACGTATAAATCGGACTGATTTTGGCATATGAAATGCAATGATGTTTCCTGCCTTGACAGATTTATCCTTCAAGTCAATCATGTAAAAATCAGCAGGTAAACAACCATTTAATAGCCCATGTCCAAATGTAAATCGAGTAAAGAAGATGGCCAGTACCAGTATCAGAATTGCCAAATTGATCGGCACGTACCAATCAAAACTCAGTAACCCACGCTTCTTAGGTATGTATTCGCTCATAACCTGCTTCTCTCAGATACCGGAACCAAAGGACTAATTTTTACATTACCTTAATACCTATTATCCATGTTTTGGACCGTCATTATTTCTACAAAGCCAGTTATTTCTGATAATTTACGCCCCTCTTTTTCTTTCATTATTGCCATTGATTGGTGATTCATGAGACTTGTATCACCGTTCATGCAAAGTAACTTTTCCGACGAAATCAATTCAAAAGACCAAAGACAAAAAGCCGGGACATTACTGTCCCGGCTTCTATTTCAGTACATAAATTTGTCTTACTGCGATGTACCAGTTGTTTCTACAGCCTTTGATTTTTCCTCATCTGGGCCATATACGACCGTGCGCTGTGTTGCTGAATCTCCACTATCATCATATGCGACTACACGGATATCTTGCTTCCCACGATTAAGATTTTTCGATAGTGTCGCAGTGCTGCCAAAAACATTCCTTAGTTCATCATTGATATACCATTCATAACGAACCAGTTTGCCATCAGTATCGACACATTTATTTGTGAAACTCCAGCTCATATTGGATTCTGTATGGCTTAGCACACATTGCGGAGCGGCGTTTTTTACAACATCAAAATCTACTGATGCTGTACCACGCTGTCCCATTTTACTGACAACATCCAGCGTGATTTCATATTTTTTCTCAGTAAGACCGGGAATTCCCTGAGCCCAATAGTTTTTACTACCCTGGACAACCTCTCCATTTACTTTATACGTCACCGTATCAATACTGTCAGCAGAGTGCGCCAGTTTAATATTAGATCTTAGTGTGACATCAAGAGGAGCCCTCATGAACTTATTAGAGAATTTTGGGGTCATTTCAACAGTCATCGGAGTTTGCTCATCGACGACGAAGGTATTTTCAATACGCTGTTCGTTATTACGGTTATCGCGGAAAACGATCATCAACGTATATTTACCCGGCTTCGCAATTGCAAACTCTTTCGTATCTCCTTCATCTTTTGAAATGGAGATATTTTCCTTATCGTAGATCCACTCCCGTGAATAAGTTACTCCCGGATAGTCACCGTCTTTTATTCCGGTCAGGGCGACGTGTAAGGTCGACGGGGCCATAGTGTATTTTAGCTTCGTACTGACTTTCATTTCAGGGAACTTATACACCCAGGACTTAATCGATACTTTCCGCGTGGAAATGGTACTTTCCTTGCTGTCAGCGAGCCATGCACTGTATGTAAATGCCGCATAGCCTTGCTTATCCAGCATCTCCTCTGTCAGCGTCATCGACAACTTAGGCCCTCTGATTTTCTGTCCGTCAGGGGCAGTCCATTCTTCAATGACGTCATTTCCGTTCTGGTACCGACTGTTCGGGTTGGAGTATTTACCATCTAAAGTAACTTTACTTCCCACCTCTACCTTTGAAATGCTGCTCACTGAAACGGAAAGGCGCTTGGGTTTAGCGACCGTTAACCGCGCAGACGTCTCTTTCCAGGAGGACTCTTCAGCCAGGTCGTCTGAATCCAGATAGCGCATCCGGGCGTAGATAGTTGGCGGAAGCTTCTCAGCGGCAGTCACGGTATAGGTAGTGTCACCCGCGACCCAATTAATTTTATCTTCCGACCACATTACTTCAGCCGTACCCTGCGGAATCGGCTCATCATTATCCAGCAACGAGACTGGTAAATCATCGCCTTCAAGAATTTCCGCAACATCAATACTTAGCTTAGGCTGTTTGTACGTTACAACTGTCAGCACGTCGCTATAAGACACTTTTGACGTAAACTTGTTGGTCATCTTGGCCCTGTAGAGCCACTTACCGACGTCAGTTTTTCTGATTGAAATACTTCTCTTCCCAGTCATGTCCGAAAGCATCGTCCATGTCTGCCCATTGTCTGACGACTCCTGCCACTCGGTAGGAGCAAGCGCATCAGAGTTAGCTGTGCTGGCCGATTTGAAGTTCACAAGCGTACTGAGCGGGATACGGCCGATAATCAGGCTCTTTGAGAGATTACCCTCCAGCTCTTCACCCTTATACACACGTATGCCGACCGCACTTGTTTCCCGGGTCAATTCAAAATCAGCGAAAGGCGAACGGACTTTAGCTATCCCGACAAGACGCATGTTCCCAAGGTCCATATTCTCGATTTTGATTTTTGTTTCGACTACCCCGGCATCATTCACCGGCAATGCCTCGGTTAATGGGGTACGTTCATACGTCGTTTTAAAACGGCCTGTTTCTGGATCTTTACCATAGATACTTTTCTGAGCGTAAATGGTTACATCCCAGTCACCCATTGTCGTCCGGCTAAATGAGCTTTTGCGAGTTGAATTGTTATAGCGCCCAACTGACACCTTCAACGGTAATTCCATTGTAGTAGCCGTCTTTTTGTCTTCGACTTCCATCGTAGCCCGAATGCTGAAGTCGGGGACCGTATACACGTTAAGTGTATCGGCGGTCCGCATTGTCGGGTCCTTCGAGTACTCTACAGCAATGTCGAATACATTTTTCGTCCACAGTGGGGCTGCGGCTACTTTCAGACGCTGAACGAATGTAGTTGCATCGTTGTTTGATGAACGGTTTTTAAACGTCGTTTTTGTGTTCTCACCCCCGTTTTGCGAAACATAGACTGTCACATCAGCAGGTACCACTTTTGCCAAGAGGCGAGCAGCTTCCCCACCTGTCGTGTACGCTAGTGCAGTGTTAGGGTTGATCCCAGTTACCAACTTATTTTTCTTGTAAGTAAGGATTGGGTTATATGGCAGTTGAGTTGTCAATACGCGGCGGTATTTGGCCGACACAGCTTTAGAGCCTCTACCGTTTATCATATAGACTTGGTAATCGAGCAGGTTTTCGCCAGTTTTATTGAAGAACCCCGTAAGTCCTGGCGTCCTGCCTTTAAAGTAAAATTCAAGCCCGTCCGGTACATTGTTCCACTGAGGGTAACAGGCAGTGATATCAGATTTGCCGCCATACCACTCAAGATAAGCCTGCGCGTTCTCTTCCGTAGTAAAGAGAGTGCATTTATCACCGGCTGTCTGACTCATCAGATCGGTATATTGCCGAACGCGAGAATACAAGGTGACGTCTTTTTCTAAGTTTTTAAGCGCAAACCCTGTCGGTTGATACGTGAAAGTGGTATTGAATGTCACAATCTTGCCATACAGGTTTTCCGCCACGACTGTGATTTCGTGGTCAGCATTCACATCTAGATCATCCCCCACCGGCAGATAATAAATGCCTTTGTAGTTCGTTGGGGTGAGTTCAACAACTTTGTTATCGATAGTAACGGCTTTAATATCCGCAACCCCGGCCTGCCCCTGGAATGCGGCAACAATAATTTCATTTAAGAAATAAACAGGTGCTCGTTTTGCCAGCGCTGCCCCATCCTTAAGTACCATGAGTGTGGGGTTATCAGAAAGCATCAGTTTGCTTTCGGGCTCATTGTACGTAGACGTATTCTTGCTAGTATTCTCTATAGTGAACGTGGCGGCATAAGAGCCATTCGTCAGGTCTGTTAAGTCAAAGATATACAGATACTCATCGCCGACCTTCTGGGGTCCGCTCACGGGCTGGAGGGTACGCCGTATCGGTGTTACCCAGGATTGCTTAAAGTCGATAACCGTACCGTCATCCAAAGTTACTTTTGTTGTCGGCTTGAAAACCCCGTCCGGCACCATCGTCAGCGTCATAGCTGTTGGTAGCCACCACTCGCCTTCAGTCTCTTCCTGGGGCACTTTGACGGCTACAGCTACCGTTTTAGCGCCGGTATAGATTTGCTGACCGCCAATACTGATAGTTTTAGCTTCATCAGTGAAATTCCAGAGAGTATGGTCAACAACAGGAGGACGGTAGTCCCAGGTCAGCGTAAGCTTTTGCGCTTCAGGAGGGGCAAAGTAATTATTTTTCGAATTAGCGGTGACAGTTATTTCCCGTGAACCTATCAATAAATCCGAATCACTTACTTTAATACTTCCTACATCGATCGTGCAACTGGTCCCACCAATAGGGACTTCACAGGCAGAACCCGATCCGATAGAAATATATTGCACAAAATTGCGGGGTTCTACTGAGACGGCAAAACTCCTGATCACTTCATCCTTAATATAAGATTTAAGTGTGTAACCCTCTTGAACCAGCCCATTCATAGACGACTTTAGGCCGGTGATCGTCGGTTTAACCGGTACGAGAGCATTAACTGTATACTCCCCTTTCACTACTTCTACTTTTTGCCTTTCTGTACCGGAAAAATAGGAAATTTTGTAAGGGAGTTTTAGGTCTCCTGAGCTGTTTGGAATCCCGGTTAACGTGAACCCGTTAGCAGTAAATCCAGAGCTATTTGGAAGCCACTCAAAGAAGCAGACAAGATTATCCACCGTTGATGTCGCACGATCATCAACCGTCACATTACATGCGGTTCCAGAGCCTGAGGCAGTAATTATATTATTGTTTACGAATGCAACAAAATCGCCCGGGCCGGGATTAAACGTGACGGCAGGCATATCAGCCTGGAGTTTTCCGGAAATCATAATTGCCTCGGCATGTACCGACTTAATCGAGGCAATTAAAGAAAACAACAGGGTTAAACATAAACCTGATTTTCTCATGACGAACACCTGTTTTTTTTACGCAGAATTAAAATTACTCTACGATAAAAAAATCTGAAATCTTGTTCGTTAAGAGGAAAAAAAAATATTAATTTTTTGCTAAAAATTGAAGATTTTTAACTCACTGACAGCTTTTCGACTCCGAAAGGCGCAGAGCAGTTATTATCGATTCTGAGGATACCCATGGCATCTTAAGCGTCAAGAATCCAAGCAAAAAAAGTCCTGTTGAAACACAATCCATTTGCGTTACGGGAAGATTATAATTTATGGGTTTAAATGAACCCCTTTCGACCGGAACAATGCCTGACGTGACTAACAAGCCCCCACGGTCATTTGGGCCGATAGTGATATTTTTGTAAGCCTGGTGTGTGCGATGCGTGGTTTTTCTCTTTTCAATTTTAAGTGTAGGTTTAATTCTCAGGAAGACAGAAGCCAGCGCCATGGCTTCGTTTTGGGATAGTTTCATGAGAATACTTCCCTCTGAATTCCACCCATATTCTCTATTGTCAGCCGGAGGGGCGAATTGGAGAGTAAGGTAATATTTTTCAGCCTCGCTTATGAAGGCTGAATTATCAGCAGACCGACTTATGTCGACGTTCACTTCAAATGCCATCGCCACTGACTGGCTGAAGACCCTAGCCCGTAGAGCCTTCGTTCCAATAGCTTCCAGTTCTTTCATTGCTATGCTCTCTTCTTAAAGAACCATATACCGGAGATGACTTCATTATCCTGGATGCGTATCAAATCCGAAATAACAAAACCACCTTTTCCTTCCGAAATTATCATGGTGTAAGAGCTCGTATGCACAAGCCGAGCATTTTTGATTGGTAACCCAGCACACTTAACAGAAATTTCATCAGGCGAAACTTTTTCAACAAAAGTAACTTTTGATGCAACACCATTGATATGTATGTTTCCGTTATCTGCAATTTTAACGTTTAACGAAGGTGTGGATTCTTTATCACAGGGTTGGAAAACAGACGTGGCTTTAAGAACTTTGCCAGTAAAATCGTACAAGTCGGGCTCCGCCGGTCTTGCGTTGAAAAGCGAGTAAGCCCCCGCAATTGTTAAACCGAGCACTACAAGAGGTAATAGTTTCTTGTAATTAACTTTCATCCTCCAGTTCCTCTCCAATCAGGTGTAAAGCACTCACGCACATAAGCCTAAGCTGATACAGCAAATTGTCGGCGGTGATACCACCAACAAATGTCACTGTACGGCGTATCGATACACCACCAGGCTCGCATTGAATATGGCCAATACCCGCATCGCGAAGAAAATCATTCTCGGCGCTTACGAGGTCTGCTTCCGCAGGTGGAATGACCACTTCGATGAGTATTGTATCAATTGGAGCCCATTCCCAGTCGTACTTAAGGGAGGAAATTGGAGCGATAGAAACATGAAATTCATCAATATTAAAAATTACAGGTTTTTTGCCCGTTGATTCAGGCTGAATGAAGGGATTCTCGACCAGGACAACTGGGAATTCAGAAATAGACAGAACTTCGATTAACTGATCTCGACGTAAACCATGTATTAGTGAGTTGCGTGATAACATTCAGTCAGCCTTCATTATAATAATCAAACAGTTACACATGATGCCGTTAGTTTCTTTACGCTCATCCAGATTGCACGGCAGAAACTCTTAGGATCATAGGGTGCTAGGGTAACAAAAAAACCTAACTTGACCAGTAAAGCATAGAGATTTTTTACATAAAATAATAAATAAGTACCAATTTTAGTAAGATATTTCTTACTTCAACCAATACTTTAGGACAAATCTGTACCCGTTTTAACACCTGTTCTTAAATCGTGCAAACGAACAACCATAAACAGGAGCTAAACCACCTTTTTTTTAGTAGTATACATAACTAAAATTAGGTTTCATAAAACAAACTGGTTAGACCTGAAACAACCAAAGAGGTTCATAATGAGTTTTTGAGTTGGATCTATAATTCTACGAAATTATTTAACTTGCTATGCAGCATTGAGTGTTCCATTAACTACATGTAACCGGTTCACCATCCAACCTCATCTACTAATAATATACCAACAAAAAAGCCAGCTGGTAAGCTGACTTTTTTGAGAGATTACAAATTTTAATCAATTGATACTTCTATATTTACTTTGCAAGATTTGCGAGGTTTGCATTTGCCCTTTTCTTCTGCTTTGTTGTCACACCCTGCACTTGCGCTTGTTCACTGAGCGCCATGGTTTCGGTTTGAGCTAAGTTAACGTCCGGAGAACCATGATTAGTTTTTAGAACTGAATCATTCTGATTTGCGATCGCAACAGGCGGCAAGGTCTCTACAGTCACAGGCATGGAGTTTTTGGCCAGTTCTGTAGACATTAATTCCAACCGCTGTTCCTTTGCTGTCTCAGGCTTTACTGCATCACTGACATCAGTTTGACAATTAGTTGAAAATACAGCAGCAGGATTCTTGCAATTATTAATCTTTAAAATTAAATCGTTGAATTTCGAATCAAGCATAAGACTTATTTGTTCTTTCAACTGTTCATTACTTAAATCACTCTTTTTAAATTCATCATTAAAAAACCGATTTAGATCAGCAGCCGTTAATCTCTCATTCAGTCCATTAATAAAACTTGATAGCTCGGGGAAGAGGTTATTTAGCACTAACCCCGTAGTGATTGCAGACCTTATTATGGAAAGCTGTTCGCCACGATGTGTTAAGTCACTTTTTTTTAGAAAATTATAGGCATACGGAGATTGCCTTTCCGATAACCAAAACGCGCTAATCTGGATGCGATCGTTTTCCTTCTCAGTTTTTTTTGTCATACCCCCCCCCCTTTACAAAACCATCATCACGCAAAAACAGTATCTGCAATAGCCAGTGAGAGAGCGAATTGCGGATTATCTACCATGATGATTTTCGATTTATCAAAATGTTCACGCACTGCCGGTTCAATCAGGTAAGAACCCCCACCGACTAGGAATACATTGTGCGGACGTTCTTCCACCTGAGTGACTGCTTTGATCACTTTTTCTTGAAGTTGCGCTACGGCACTATTTACGGCTTGGAAGACACCATCAAGATCATCGGAAGAAACCTTTAGTGAGGCTTTGTTATCACGATTGTCGACCAAGTGTTGAATATACGCGTAGCTTGCGTTCAGCTTTGAAGAATCCAGATAACGACGGACTTCATCATATACGATAGAACAACCAATACGGTCAAAACCCTTGACTCGGGAGATCTGTTCCAGCTGACCAGTAATGCTTGCTACATCAAGTGTTGTCCCACCTAAATCGATAACCAGGCTTGATTCAAAAGATTCAATTAACTCAATTTCATCTGCACGAGTTACCGCCGGAAGTGACTCAGGAAACACGGTAACTGAAACAACATTAAATGAAACACGCTTACCATCAATATAACGTTCAACCGGCTTCATCAGGTTGTCTTTTTTCCGTTGGATGTTTTCGTCATTGGTTTCACCCAAAGCGGTATAAAACTGACTAAGTGGCAATGTTACATAGAGATGAACATCCTGCGGCTCTAAACCAGAGGAATGAAGAGCATGGTGAACATTCAGACGACTGATCTCATCGTACTGATGCGCAACGTCGGTAGTTTCAAGGGCATTACTAGATTCACTGTGATGAGAGAATCGTTGAAGGCCATCAATAAGGTAATTAAACGGAATAAGCCCGTCATGGCTTACCCGGAAATCTGCAACGAAACTATTTTGAGTCAATAAGGGAACAAGGTCACCTTGATTGTTAACACAAACCAGTTTTGCCGCTTTACTACCATCATCAATAACAACTTTAAGTGTCTCTAATTCAGTAGAGTTTGATTCAGCTACAGCCAGTTTTGTTTTTACTAATTCAGTCATGCAGAACCCCTCGAATTGGTTTAATTAACCCACCACTTTTGATATGGGATTTATACACTAATGGTTGCTTTAGGTCAACAAAAACGAGGCAAGAAACACACGTAAGTTATTGTTAAAAAAGAATCCTTCGTTTTTAAAAATTGTCTTGCTCTACTTTATGTACACTTGATAAAAACACACATAAATGACGTTTTCTTCAGCTTTACGACACTAAAAAATCCTATCCAAAGACGGCACTTAAAAGTCTCTCTGTGCGGATACTACAGATGAATTCAACTTCTATTTTGCCTAAGCGCAGAAATTAGCCCTCTTAACGAAAATATTGCCGACACTCATCCGGTATTATTACTGTACTTTCTAGAAGAGGCATTTATGGCATCTGAGCACGTCCAGACAATTGACCTGACTAATTATTCCGGAAGGGTTTTCTTTCTGGCAGACCCCCATGGACATTATTCGACGCTTTGTAATCTTATCCATTCGATATCGAGCCCAGATGAGGAACTAATCATTTTCCCTACCGGGAATCTCTTTGATTATGGTCCTGAGCCCATGGAGTTAATGACAGCGATAAACACTGGTATTTTTGATGGACGTTCTGTGCGAGTGTTCTCAGCAGCCGGGGCTGGTGAAGAGATGATGAAGAAGCTCTTACCCACAAATAATGATCGTAGGACTTATTACCCAAGCACATTTCTTAACGAACGGTGGTGTGCAAGAGGCGGACGTTGGCATAAACAAATTAACCGCAGTTATCTTGAAGAGGAGATCAGCAAACTGCTCTCCACCCAGCTGGCCACGGTGATGAAGGTGCTTTTTAAAGGAAATATTACTATCGGTGTTTGTCCATCCGACTACACGGACATACGACAGGGTTTCGACAATACCTATAACGCTCTCCTCGCGTTTAATCAGGCAAACGTGAATATCTTTCAGAGTCAGTTTCTTTTTGGTATGGATCACGCAGTCAGCCCAATGAATATTAGCGATGTCAACCTCGTTGTACTGGGTCGGAATCCGGTCAATAGCATCAGAAAGGCTCATGGGTTACCTTTGACTAACTTACCTGTACTCGTCGGCAACTGTCTCCATATCAATACTGGCTCGCTGTTCATGTCAGCAATTAGCGATCCAGCACTACTAGCCCCAGGTATACCTCGTACTACAGTTCCGGCAATAACGCTGGTCGAGTTGATACTGGCCTCAACACCAACCCTAATTTGCCACCAAATGATCCTTAATAAGAACGGCATTTACACACAAAACACAACACCACTTGACCTGGATTTAAAAGATAACAACATAGAGGCTGCTTTATAATGCAGAAATTAAAACTGATAATTTTACCGGTGCTGGCATTTGTGTGGCCATCAATCAATGCAACCGCATCGACTAAAACACCAATGCCTACTTCTCAGCAGTCAGTTGCTAAATCTGAGGCTAACTATGAATTTATTTCTATTTCTGCAAAATATGTCGACGGTATGTGGCTTGTTAATGGTCAACAAAGACCTGTAATTAAAACAAGCATGACTAAGCGTAACTATCTCCAGATCGCAAATCAGTCAACACTTACGCCTTTGAACCTTGTGATACCCAAAATTGCATTTGACGTTATAGCCAAAAATGGCGTTTTGTTATCAAATATTGTATCCCTGGATGAAGATGCAGCCGGTAAAAAAATTCTATGGTTAGAGCCGGGTTCCAGCCTGACAATCTCTTTCGTCAATGACCTATCCAGTACCCCATTACAGGCGATAGTGTCCGTAAGTAAATTGAATAAAAGCGTTATTGCGATTTTTGGACCAGACCAGGGTAAAAAATTCACCCTCCCCCAAACTTCAAAATCACAGGATTTTTCAAAGGAGTATGACCCTTCACCAGAAGTCGCACTACGTCTCAATGTGCCCAAAAAAATTCACTCTTCCGTCACAATCCCAGATGTCGCGACTGCATCATTACCGTCCTCACATACCTACGAGATTATAGCGACTGATAAACTCAGGTCTTTTATGTTTTCAGAGTTTGTTTGGGTTGGTAAACGTAACAGCTTCCTCGTTGGTTCTAATTATTTCTCCAAAAATTTGACGGTTTACCCAGGTGAAGAATTCGATATCAGCACCATACAGAAAACGATTATGAGGGCTAGTAATGATTAAAGCAGCCGGAGTGATTTTTATCTGTCTTTTGACTGGCTGTCAGTCGGTTGGAAGCAAAATTGCAGACCTCCCCTCAGTAGGTTTCGACCCTGTGATGAGCAACAAAAGTGAATCCTATACCGACGGAAAAGTTACTTTTCTGATTGAGAGTTCAGGCACTGATGTCTGGCTGCTCGCCAAGAATGGTACCAAGGAATTTATTGAGTTATCGGATCTAAATCTAGCCGGAAGCCGTTGCACCTATTCATCGCGTGGGAAACTGTTATTAACACCTGGTTCAGTTTCATTGTTTACTGTTCCGACTGTTGGTTTACTCGGCCTTTGCTACGACAACACTGACCAATTAACGTTTATTAATAACGCATTTACCAAAATTTCACAAAAGTCGAGTGATGGACCCACATTGCCATTGTTGTTCAGTATTAGATATGAATTTCCCGGCTCGGGTGAAACAAACACAACGCTAGTTACGCAATCATTAAGTCTTGCATTTTTGGAACAGGAGCAATCATGAAATCTATATTGGCCGTCATCTGTATTTGCTGCTGCGAGGTGGCTTTTGCTTATCCTTATCGCATCTACACAGCACCTGATGGTGCCATTGTGAAAAATATACTGACCAATGAAGTGATCGGTAGGACACCGGTTGAAGTTGATGTCAGTAATACTGAAGCAGGCTCCACGTTCGGGATATCTATGTATCGGCATGAGAATGTTGCAATAAAAATATTCACAGTAATGCCAAGCGCGGAAAATAACTTTACTGTTTCAGGTCCCGACGTTGCAACAATGTCTTTACCAGGTAAAGCCCCTTTAAACGTAATTAATGACAGTAATGCAGCAGCAGTTCACATAGATCTCAGGCCTTTTCTTTCTGAACCTGTACATCAACCCATTCAATAGTTAATTTAGGTCCCTGTCATGGGGACCTGCAATCTCATTTATAAGGATATTTGTTCTAAAGATCATGCAGTTACACGCATCTAGAATGATTAAGGCTTTACAGTATTGATAATGGAGGGAATGAAATTAAGGTCAACATAGTAATAAATCCGCATCCTTGCGATGCGGATTAATGCAAAATTTAATTATTCTTTTTCTTTCAACTTCGATTTTATAAACTCCTCAATTTCTGCGATCAATTCGCTATTAATTCTATTAAATTCAAACCTAATTTTTCTTCCAGACGCATTTTTGCTAATCCTTGCATATTTATCTTTATTATCAAACACGGCTAATTCACGAGTTTCCCACCCCTTGCTAGGAGGTTTTATGTCAAGCTGTTCAACTACTGTAGTAATTTTATCTATTACTGTCTTCTGTGCTTCGGAAATATCGGTTACATCCAAGCTCCTTATTTCCTCCCGAACATTATCTACAACTTCCTCAAGAGAGAATAAATTCTTTTCGACGTACTTCTGTAGTCGGGATAAGCGATTGTAATACGAGTTAGGAATACCTTCATAGTCAGGAAAGAGAGCAATAAGAGAATTATCTATCTTCGCCGCCTGGATACGCTTAGAAACAGATACATGGCTGATTCCGAGATAATTAGCAAGCTCTTCATTAGTTGCAAATCCAAGGTCTTTCATTTTCTGTAAATACTGGAATCCAACTTCACGGTAAGAAAATCTCCGTGATGTCTGTGCTGCTGTAATGATGGAATTAATATCTTCCGGGGATAATTCATCCGGCAACACCCATAGTGGCAAATCCTTCGCAGATTGAATACAACAGAAACGCCTACGACTGCCCTCTATAAGCAGATACACCCCATTTCGTTTGACAGCAACGCCTTCTGTATCAACACCACGTACCTTAATTTGTTCCAGGATATCTCGAACTGCATTTACAGTGAGAGCTTCCTGGTTTCGTGGGTTCATAGGGTGTACTGCGGTTTCCAGTTCCACCTTCTCAGCCGGTACAATGATGTGTTCAGCTTCCAGCTTACGTCCATTATGTAAAGCAAACAGCTTCCTCAGTCGAGGCTGTGATTTCAGGCCTGGAAGCCCGGAGCGATGGCTGACTTCAGTACGCTTAGGTGCATTAATATAACGGGATTTGTCATTCCCGATATGCTGCTCATCACTCATGCGTTACTCCTTTCTTTCACAGAAAAACTCTTAATCTCATTTATAAATTGCTGGTAGACCGCCATTACAGATTCTTCAGCCACATCAAGCTGCTTAGGTGAGCAAAGCTCTTCAGACTTTTTAATATCCAATACGGTTCTGCCCCTTGATGCTGCGGCTTTAAACGCTTCGGAATTTTTAATATTTGCAGACATAAAGAGTTCCTGCACTGTTCTTACCAGTTTATCCAGAACAATTTTTTCATATGGACTCTTATCGTCTACGTTAACAGCCAGCACTTTGAACCACCTCAGATTTTCGCCCTTGCTCGGCGATTGTTTGAAACGCTCGCTGATGGTCAACATGAAATCAGTTGTGGAAGCATAATCGTATTCACGAGGTGATACGGCAACAAGAATGCCATCAGCGGCTTCATCAGCTGCCCAAGTGATTGGCGAATCCTCTGGTGGAGTATCGATGATAATCAGGCCGTATTTTTTCTTCAAAACAGGCAGAATAACTTCTTTGAATCGAAGTAATAGCTCTGTTCGTTCTTCTCTGGAACACTGCCAGTATTTATCTTTAAATCGCGCATCTGTAGGAAATGCTGTAATAACATCAAGATTCGGTAGGTGTGTCGAAAAAGGCATACTCTCAATGATTTCTTCTTCCGAATACCCTAAATCAAGGTATTTTTTGTAATCTGAGTCCTCTTCATAAACCCCTAAGATGGCGTCAATAGCAGTGAGGAAAACATCATCTTCCGCTACACTTTGTATCATCCCGCTACCAATTGAGCCTTGTGGGTCCCATTCGATCAAAAGTGTCCTTGCGTTTAGATGCATATCAAGCGCTGCGGCTACAGCAAGAGCCCCTGAAGTTGTACTCTTACCCGTGCCGCCCTTATGGTTCTGCGTTACGATTGCACGGCTATGGTAATAGTCGCTGTACCGAGGACAGCCCAGAGCATCCATGATTTTTTGGACGTCCCACCTGGTATAGAGATGGTTTTTGTTCTGAAAGATAGGAGCACCAACCAGACCTCTATCTTCAAGATCGGCAAGGATTTTATTAAAGGTGACGCGTGACTTGCCAAAAAAATCTGACAGATTTTTTTTATTCAAACAATGGTTATAGATGAGGCGATCTACACCTTCAACACTATCATCCGAGACCGAAACCCTTGAAGAGACCAATAATGACTCCTTCAGGGAAATCTGCTCGCTCTTCATTCGTTGACCGACAAGGGCGATCTTATCAATTAGATTCATTCTCTTCCGATCCCTTTTAACCTAAATAATGAAATTAAACGCATATATGTACACTTTACGCATAATGCGTACATTCGTGCCTTATGCGTTTAATTGTAACCGTAATTCTAACTATACGCTAACGTTCTGTTTCTTTTTCGTCGATTATGGGATATCAGCCTCATCGGTTTACTTTGTTATGTGTAAAAAGAGAGTTATAAGGAATGACTTTCAACATTGGCGATAGCAAACTACCGACTTAACAAGAGTCAGCTATGTGGCAACTAACGTCAATTCCCCTGTATTCAAAAGCATCTCTTTTTGGGCTGGCGATTAACGGGGTTAAATGTTCCGGCACTCAAACAGCATCCCGCCCTGGGCTGGCGATTAAGGGGGTTAAATGTTCCGACACCCGGACAGCGTCCCTCCCTTGGCTGGCGATTAAGGGGGTTAAATGTTCCGACACCCGGACAGCGTCCCTCCCTTGGCTGGCGATTAAGGGGGTTAAATGTTCCGGCACTCAAACAGCATCCCGCCCTGGGCTGGCGATTAAGGAGGTTGAATGCTCCGGCACCCGGACAGAATTCGGC
>NZ_JBLKCZ010000016.1:0-3057 GCF_047530595.1 Enterobacter sp. 01-M-02-SI-ECC
CCGAGTTATGGTTATCGACGCGTGTGGGGCATCCTGCGCAAGCAACGTCGCACAGAGGGACAGCCACCTGTGAATGCCAAACGGCTTTACAGGATAATGCGTGAGCATAACCTGTTGTTGTTGCATCACAAACCAGAGCGACCAAAGCGTGAACATAAGGGCAAGATAGCGGTGGCAGAAAGCGATATGCGCTGGTGTTCAGATGGCTTCGAGTTCGGCTGCGACAACGGCGAAAAACTGCGGGTAACGTTCGCGCTGGACTGCTGCGACCGTGAGGCCATAGACTGGGCAGCAAGCACGGGAGGCTATGACAGTTCGACCGTGCAGGATGTGATGCTGAGGTCGGTGGAAAAGCGCTTCGGCGACAGGTTGCCCGACACAGCGGTGCAGTGGCTGACGGATAACGGTTCAGCGTATACCGCGTATGAAACGCGGAGGTTCGCGAGAGAGCTGAATCTGGAGCCCTGCACAACAGCGGTGAGCAGCCCGCAGAGTAATGGCATGGCCGAACGGTTCGTGAAAACGATGAAAGAAGACTATATCGCGTTCATGCCAAAACCGGATGTGAGAACAGCACTGCGAAACCTTGCAGTAGCGTTCACGCATTACAATGAAAACCACCCGCACAGCGCGCTGGGATATCACTCCCCGAGGGAATACCGGCGGCAGCGGACATCGTTAACTTAAGATACAAAAGCTGTTCGGAGATGGAGGGTCAAGATCAAGGAGACCACTGAGTGGCCGTCCGGTATTCGGCGCAGTTAAAAGGAATAATGAGACTTTCAAACCCTCCCCAGGAGAACCCCATCCCAAAAATGCTCATGTTATCCAGCATGTTATCGACATTATCCTGGTTAAACTGGTCCTTAAGTACGATTGAAAAAAGTCCCGTGGAGCCAGTGAAATATTTTTCCCAGTTTTCATGCCCCGGGCACTCCTTAAGAGCAGGATGTAATACCCTGCTGACCTCTGGCTGGCTCTTTAACCAGTTTGCCATTTCCAGACCACGCGTTTCTGCTTCTTTTACCCTCAGGTGCATCGTACGCAATCCCCGAAGCGCAAGGAAACAATCCTCGGCACCGGGCAACATAGCCATTGCATCATATGCTTCACGTAATGCTGGCCAGTGAGATGCGTTTGCCGATACCAGTCCCATCAGCAGATCTGAATGACCACTGAGGTATTTCGTTCCTGCTTCAACGGAAAGATCAATGCCGTGTTCATGAGCTCTGAAAAATAGAGGTGTTGCCCAAGTATTATCTATAATTGTGCTAATACGATATTTTTTGGCTACGGCAACAATAGCTCCGATATCCTGAACTTCGAAGCTTTGTGAACCCGGGCATTCAAGAAGAATTACCCGGGTATTTTCCTGAACAAATCCTTCAATATCACTCCCGATAAGTGGGTCATAATAGGAAATAGATACTCCATATTTTGCCAGTAGCGTATTACAGAAATTTCGCGTTGGACGATAAACGGAATCAGTAACCAGAATGTGGTCTCCAGCTTTGGTCACTGAAAAAAACGCCAGCGCCAGGGCACCAAGTCCTGATGGTGAAATAACCGTTCCAGCTGCATCGCTTAGAACAGACCATGCATTTTCCAGATTCTCAATTGTAGGTGTCCCTGCTGTTCCATAGGAGAATCGCGTTTTTTTATTACGAATATCTTCACAGCTTTTATAAACAACAGTCGACCCCCGGTAGACAGGTGCATTGACAAAACCATTCTGCTCATCCGGATTTCTGCCTAGTATTGATAATTGCGTACTAACTTTAAATTTTTGCAGTTCTGAATTCTGTTTCATTGGATATCCTATGATTCGAATATTTTAAAAAACGGCGAAAGGCAGAGAAGTACACCTGTTGCTGAGATAAACAGCACTCGCCAGGAATTATACTTTCTGAGCTGGGTAACCTTAAGTACCAGGTAGCAAGGAATGATACAAGAGACAATTCCGTAAACAGGCGCACCTATTTGTTGTAGCAACAAGACAGGGAAGTGTGTCAGTACCCACCCCCACAACAAAAGAACGATAAAAATCGAAACTCCGATGCTGACTCCATATTCATTTATCGACTTTTCATCTACAAAGCGTGAAAGAACATTCACAACAATTCCTTTCATCGCTTCCTGAAAACCAAGGAATATACCAAAAAAAGCAGTAACAATTGCGAAGATATTCAGAAGAACCGACATTACTCTGACAACTTCACCTGGAATAACTTTAGCCACGATGGCCATCGCAGAAATATTGTTTTGTGCAGCTTCAGTTGCCTGTTCGTGGCTGAGGGAAAAAGTAAAGGAAAATGCGAAAAAGAGTACAGCACATATCAGTATTCCATACGCGATACGACTAACCCGCAAGGCCCTCAGGGTTGCAATTTTCGGATCTGATTCTATTTTGCGGAAGGCAACATTCATGGGACTGAGGATCTGAACGAAAAGGATCGAAAACAATGTAAACGGCAGGGTCAGAACTGTACCAATCAGTAATTCTCCAAAAGGGGGAAGGTTACTGATGTTCCGCATATCCCAGTGAGGGATCATAACCAGACCCAACAGCACCACCACTGCCAACTTTATCAGTACCATGGGCCCTGAGATTTTGAACAGCAATTTCTCCCCCTGGGCTGCAATACTGACGAGTAAGGCTAACACAACGAGTCCGTACCACCAGTTATCTGACAATTTATCGGCGGTTATTCCGAATGTCTGGAAATACGATGCGCTATCGAATGTAGCTGCCAGTGAGTAGGTTAACATTCCTTTGAGAAGCATTATAAAATATGCCACGCCAAGGAAGAACCCCCAGTTCTTCCCAAGATAGAATGTTATAACTCCTGAGTAATCTTTACATTCAGGGCTTTGCGATAATGTTTTAAGATAAAGAGTTTGCATCATATAGAGTGCCGGGTAAGCAATAAGAACGGACAGCGTAAATACCCAAACACCTTTCATTCCTATCTGAACTGGCAGAAAAATAATCCCGCCCCCTATGGCCATTCCAATGCAAAGAACAACCCATCCTGCATCGTAAGCTGTAAAGGGTAT
>NZ_JBLKCZ010000016.1:3067-97260 GCF_047530595.1 Enterobacter sp. 01-M-02-SI-ECC
GCGTAATTCTTACGGAAATTTCAGAGCTGCTATTCATGATGTTACCATTATGTTAGTTAAACAAGAAACATCTTCGCTTTTTACATAACCACATGGTTTTTATTTCCGCTAATACTTAAACCTTATTTTGTGACCGAGATTGCATAAGCCCGTAGTTTGGTGAATAATAATCAACGCATTGTTGAATTGTTGGAAACCTAATTTATAGGTTAGTGCTTTTATCATTTTTATGTGTAATAGATCATAATAACGGAAGAGCGTCATCATTAATATTTGTTAAACTCATTTTTTATGATTCGAAGGAGAATAACATGCTAAGCTCAGGTACATTAAATCAACTAAGTGTATTTGTCAGGATAATCGAAACGGGAAGTTTTACGAAAGCAGCCAAAGAACTTGGCCTTTCTCGTTCAGCAGTCAGCAAAAGTCTGTCTAAACTGGAGGAGCAACTGGGGAAATTACTCATAAGAAGAACAACACGGAATGTTTTTCTTACTGAGCATGGCGAAGCAGTTTTTAACCGCGCAATCCTGCTATTGCAGGATTGCGAAGATATGTTTTCACAGGTGCGTAGTTTCTCCGAACCTGAGGGGCATCTTAGATTATCCTGTTCAGTTGCTTATGGCTCAAAGATTCTTCCTGAGTATATTATGTCTTATCAGACGAAATTTCCGCAAGTGAAATTTCATGTTGACCTCAATGATAATATTATTAACTTATCAGAAACTAATTTTGATATGGTGCTTAGAATTACAAAAAAACTCAATGAGTCAGATAGTCATATTTATCTTGATATGATTAACTGGATATATTGTTGTTCTCCTCAATATCTTAAAGGAAAGCCACAAATACAAACACCTGCCGACTTAACCCATCATCGCTGTATAACTAATCCGGTGATGGCATACCATGATAACTGGATATTTTCAGGAACTAATGGGGAAGTTTTGGTTCCGGTAGAGTCAGCGATTACATCAAATTCAAGTCTGACATTACTGAATGTTTTACTAAATCACCAGGGAGTGTCTTGCCTTCCAGACTATCTGGCTGCTGCTTATATTGCAGAAGGAGCTTTGGTTCATATTTTGCCTGATTATCACTCAGGGGTATCGCATTATTTATATGCGATTGAAAAACAATCAAGATATATCAACCCACTCACTAGAACATTTATTGAGCATTTAAAACAGGAAATAGAGTAGTTCTTTAAACTCCAGAGATTTCGTGCCATTTGTTAAAATATAGTCTTAATATGGTTTTTTAGACTGGTTGTTGGTGTTCTGGTAATCAATGTTTTAGGA
This sequence comes from Enterobacter sp. 01-M-02-SI-ECC, assembly GCF_047530595.1. Classification (NCBI taxonomy): domain Bacteria; kingdom Pseudomonadati; phylum Pseudomonadota; class Gammaproteobacteria; order Enterobacterales; family Enterobacteriaceae; genus Enterobacter; species Enterobacter sp. 01-M-02-SI-ECC. The sequence continues at coordinate 4,369 of NZ_JBLKCZ010000016.1, forward strand.
TCTGAGGTGCACGTCGCAACCAGATTACATAAGCCACAGTTAAAAACTTGATAAAGGATCACGCTCCGATCTAATATCTTACTCGTTATACCGTTGCGTTGTATGCAACATGCCAATGCCTCGGCGATCTGAGAGAGGCGCCTTCGGGTGATCGCCATGCCAATGCCACCGTGACCTGAGAGGTGGCGCCTTCGGGCGGTAACTTCGTTTAACCTTTGAAAACGAAGATCGCATACAGTTTGAATCTGGCGATGAAGGTCCCTTTCACTTCTGTATCTGTCTTTCAGATACGTCTTGTAGCCGTTGTCTGGCCGCAATTTTCTTATCGTTTTCACTCTTTATGACGCTGCTTGCCGTTGCGAACTTTGCGGCGTGGGTATGACCATTTGGAACATTTGGGCATCTTCCACGACTGCATTGAGAGCAGAGGAGCGCGGCGTCACTTGTGCACGAGTGAAACGAGTACCAAGTGACGCGCGCAGCGCATAACTGGCAGAGCTGACGCACTGCCATTTCGACAACTTTTTTACCAACTGACCAACACGTACTTAAAGGTTTTAAGGGCCTTAAAAACGTACTTCATTCACTGCTTGTTCATTTATCAACCAAACGTCTTTTCCGTAAAAATGGGTAAGGACTTCATTCTGAAAGGAGAAAATCGACACGATATCGATGGCGACACCAGTCAACATACTGGTGTGTGGAAGCAGACTGATTAATTTCAGCCCGGTGCAAACCGCGAACAGGTCAGAGACCTGGGGAGCTTCGCAATAACTCAACATTTCGCCGCCCCGATGCACAGATATCTGTCGAGACGCAGGAAGCGCAACCATAAACCGTGCCGTCGGGGTGAAATTCATCGTCTGTAGCTGTGGCGCAGCCGGTGTCAGTGCTTTTCCGTTCACGCAGACGGAAAAGCACTGACACCTGTTTAAATGGAGGGTTGTTTATGGCAAAACTGAATAAAAATCTTAAAACGCTTGCCAGGCAGGCAGGGGGAAGTTTTAAAACCGTTTCTGACCGAATGAAAATTGCGGACAGGTTTGCCGAACGTTTATTAAAACTTAATGTTCAAATCAGAGATATTAAAAATATCAAGACGGGGCATATCGAGTTGTATATGAAGAGCCGCCTTTCAGAAGATATTTCCAGACGCACACTTCAGAACGAAATGGCAGCTATCCGGGCTTTGTTACGTGTTGCGGGGAAAACATTCATGGCAAATCCTTCTCATGAAAAACTGAGCAATCAGGCTCTGGGTATTTCAGAAACGAGCCGGGATGGAACTAAGGTGGCTATTCCCGATGCTTATTTTCGGCAGGTATTGACGAGTGTAGAGCAAAAGGATGATGGCGTTGCATGTGCAATGAGATTATCCAGATTGCTCGGGTTAAGAACAGAAGAAACAGTACAGTCTGCTAAATCGCTGCGTACCTGGCAAAAAGCTTTACTCAATGGTGACGAAAAAATACGTGTTGTATTTGGGACAAAAGGAGGACGACCAAGAGATACAACGGTATTAGATCGTGAGTCAACTCTGGCTGCAATAAATGCGTCCCTTAAACACTTGAATGAAAATAATGGAAAGTTGATTGATAAGCCATCATTACATACGGCTATTGAACGTTATCGCAATGTTGTCCGTGAGTCCGGATTAACAGGAAAATATGCGCCTCATAGTTTACGCTATGCCTACTCTGTTGATGTCATGAATTATCATATGAAAAGAGGCTTCACTAAAGAAGAGGCACAGGCTCTGGCATCAATGGATTTGGGACATGGCGATGGCAGGGGACATTACGTGGCTCGTGTTTATAATAAGGTAGAGGGTAATGAGTAAAAGCATTTTTGTTTCTGGTGAGGATTTGGTTATTGGTCGTGTGTTTTTGGGATGGAAGGAAAGGATTTCACGTATTATCGACAGGGGGCATTACGAGGTGGCCTGTTCACAGGAGGCTCATGCGCATTACGGCGACAAATTTACCCGTACTGATGCCTGTCTGTATTTCATCCGTGGCGCACTGTCTGAAACTTTCAGGAAATCACTGAGAGAAAAAGAAAACGCTCATGAAATGTAAAAATATGATCCTTTTTTCTGGTCAATTTAAACATGACACATTTTCTCAGGATATTCTCAGCAGTAGTGACTTTCCCGTTAAGGGCTTCATCGTCCTGGTTCAAACCATAATGTGGAAAGATCTTTGCGTTGACACTATTGCCTGAGGTGCGGGAATTGTGTACGCTTAATTTGCTAACGTTGTCTCTGACAACTGCCAATGCCTGAGTGATTTGAGACAGGCGCCTTCGGGTAATCACATGCCAATGCCATTATAACCTGAGAGATGGCGCTTTCGGGCGGTTCAAACCTGTTTAACCTTTGCAAACAGGAACCTGATTACAGGTTAAGGTCCTTTTCTACTTCACTTCACACTACCAAACACCTGATTTACTCATCCGGCATTTTTGGCCTGATTCTCACCCTGAGGGATACTTTCCCTTTGGGACGGTTCCCTTTTTTCATAAGGAATCGTACCCATGCATTACACCAGAATGATCAATCCGCTCGCGTTACTGAGTTGTGACTCACCCGCTTCTGCAAAAATCATTATGGATTACGTAAAAACTCAGCTTAACGTTCGTCTGGATAACAAACTCATGGTCGACGCAGATCCTCAGGTTCCTGCTGACGGCCTTCCTGATTACCTGACTTTTCTCAGACATGTCGCGCATACAGTTGGTTTTGCAACTGAGCATGGCTTCATAAAACATACCTTTGTCGAAGAAGCAGTGAGCGAGCTTACGCTTCTGGGGACAGATGTTCACAGTTTTCACTGGAGTACAGCTTTTCTTCAGGGCGTAACCAGGTCTCGCGAGGAAAAAGAGCTGGACGAAGCTACAGAGCAATTGCGCGAAATGTTTTATCAGAGCGCCCATTTCTCAGACATCGCCTGACGGCCTTATTAGTCGAAGATTCTCTCACCCTAACGGGACTTCTGTCCCAGTCAGGGACAGGATTCCACAACTCTTTAAGGAATCCTTTATGAACGAGTTAATTCTCACCGAAGATTTTCACATCCATGCCAGCGAGCGTAATGCTCACAAAGTTGCACTGGCTAAAGCGGAAGGCGAGCTGCTGAGTATCGCAGCGCTTCGCCGCCTTGACCTAAATACCGGGACAGATGAAGACGGCTTTCCGTATTACGTCTGGGATATGGCTTCTGTTGCCCGGGAACTGGCTGAACTGTATGTTCGAAAACTTATACCGGGATCATGGGAGGCATTCTTTAACGACCTCTGCCGCATGGCAGAAGGTATTGATAAAGAAGCCTGGACATATTTCTACAAAAGCGCAGTCAAAGACGAAGAGGCCTTTCTGTCTATGGAACGCAGCGATGCTGATTTCTGACGTGAAGCACTGAACCCTATGGGGACTTTCTCCATACGGAGGTGGTTGTGTTTTCTGAATGAAGCCAGCTTATAACTGATGTACCAACCCATGCGGGGACAACCTCCCTGCATCTGCGGTGATGGTTTTCTCCGCATTAACTAAGGAGAAAATCATGAGCAGTATAATACTGTTGTTTATCACCCATACCACGCGCGTCCTCAGCCGCATTTCAGAAGCAATGCGGCAGCAGCAGGCCGAATGGTTCACCAACCGTAGCGGTCACAGCAGTTTCCGCGCCGAGGTCGTTCAGTCTGAAGGGGGTTTTACCGCCATCATTTCACGCAGAACGGGCTACAGTTCGCGTGACTGGCAGTATCAGCAACTGGCCAGCGCCGGTCAGTTTGCCTCCGCACGTAAGGCTTTACGGGCGGGACGGCAGATGGCGCAGCAGATGGCCTGGCTGCGTTACCGTTTCGACTGAATCAGTTCTGACTGATTAACACTTCCCGGAGGGACCTTCCCTCCAGGGGAGGTCTCCTCCTTATTAATTTAAGGAGTCCTGATGATTCGCTTTACCTCAACCGAATTACGCCCTCTTTTATCACAGCAGGGCGGTATGCAAAGGCCACTGCTGCTTGAAAAGAACCTTGGTATATACATCCGGGTTCCGGATGACCGAAACCCCGGCGAATGGCTCAGGGCATGGGCGGAAGGTTGTAATCCCTCGAAAGATGCAAACTGGTCTGAAAATGCAGACCTGTTAATTCCCGAGAAGGAATACGCTTTTCAGACCTTTATGGAGCAGAGCAAATTCGACGCCGTTCTGAACGAACACCACGATCTTTTTATGATGCCATCGGCCGGTCCACTGGGGACTGGTATGACAATTCGTAAGGAGACCCGTCCGCCAGAAAAGGTGTATGTCCTGGTGGAGGAATATCGCAGCAATATTCGCTGGCTCTACGATCAGTCTCTCCGGCATTTACCTGCCTGTGTAGGGAATGCGGAACGTCTGAGCTGGCGCTCACAGGCGCTGTCTGTGCTTGACAGGGTAATCCGTCTCGACTGTAAACGGGCAAAACCGGCTGATCGCACGATGTTTGAGAGTGCGGTTCGCAGCGTACGCAGCAGCGTCAGCGAGGTGATGTCTGATGGCTCTTTCCGTTACGCGGGAACCCGCCGCTAGGTTGTATTACTGACTATCTCTGACTTTTTTCCACTCCCGGTGGCGCATTCTTCCGCCCCGGGGAGGATGCGCCCTTTTTTACAGGTTGCATCCTTATGAACAAATCCATTCGCGGCCGTAAGGCCGCGCCGGCTCAGAAAGCCGATCTTTACCAGCAGGTCACCGACAAAATCATTGCCGCCCTGGAAAAAGGGGTTCCACCGTGGCGCCGGCCGTGGCGTTCTGCACAGAACGTACATGGCAGCGCGTTACCGGTCAATGCCACAACCGGCCGCCATTACAGCGGAGTGAATATACCCTTGCTGTGGATGACTGCTGAAGAGCGGGGATTTTCATCCGATCGATGGCTGACATACCAGCAGGCGAAAGCCGTGGGTGGTCAGGTGCGTAAGGGTGAAACCAGCTCGATGGCCATCATCTACAAACCGTTTGAGAAACAGGCGACGGATGGCAACGATAACAAGCTGTTCGATAAAGACGGTAATCCCGTCATGGAGTCGCTTGCAATGCTGAAGCCGCTGCAACTTTTCAATGTCGCCCAGTGTGATGGACTGCCGGATGCTGTTGCCGGCATGCCGCCAACAGAGGCAGAAGAGGAGCGGCATTCCATACTCAGTGAACAACAACAGGAGCAGGTACTGTCAGTACTGAATGCAACCGGTGTGGTTTGCACATCGTACCGACAAAACCGGGCGTATTATCAGCCATCAACCGATCGAATTGTGATGCCTACGACTTCGCAGTTTAATTCTGAAGCTGATTATTGGTCCACACTACTGCATGAACTGGTTCATGCAACCGGCCACAGCCGCCGCCTTAGCCGTGAAGGGATAACATCTTCTTCGCGAAAATTCGGTGATCCGGTTTACGCCTTTGAGGAGCTTATTGCCGAAACCGGCAGTGCTTTTCTTTGTGCAGAGCTGGGTATTTACGGTGATGTTCAGCATGAAAGCTATCTGGCCAGTTGGCTGAAGGTACTTCGTGACGATAAAAAAGCCTTTTTCCGCGCCTGCCGGTTTGCCCGGGAAGCGTCGGAATTTTTACTGCAGCCACTGAACCGACAACCGGAACAGAACAAGGCTGCTTAACAATAAACTTGATGGCCCTGGCCATCAGCATCCCCTGAGGGTATCTCCTCAGGGAGATGCCCTCTGTCTAAACTAAAGAGGAGTAATAACTATGTTTTCATGGTGCAAAAACCGTCTGGAAATCACTGCGAAATCTGTTTGTATTGACGTGATGCAGTCCTGGATTGCCGGCACTGAAACTCCGCGTTATCGACATGCCATACGGCAGGCCATAAAGCTGTTTCTTGCTGGATGTGCCGGGATACTTAAGCCAACAAAAGCGACAGAGTTTACTGCTTATCCGATGCTTACGGCCGCCGGTACGGGGGCTTCTACTTCGGCAAACCAGGCGTTCCAGCATTTCCTGGAATTAATGGAAAAGGATGCGTGGCTCGACAGCGCTACTATTGCACGTATGGAGAAGATCTGGGTTCAGTCCGGCCTGGAAACACTTAAATGGGAGAGTATTCCCGTTTCATCGCGCCAGATAATGTCCCAGTTGATGGCTGTTCACTATGCTGACTGGTTTGGTGTTGCCAGCTTCGGGGAACAGTTCGATCCGCAGGAGCGTTGGGAATGGCTCAGTATAATGCCGGCCGCGAGTTGTCCCTGCGATATGCTGATGATAATGCCGTCACGTCTTGCAACTGAGTTGAACGGTAACAGTGGTTTGTTCCGGGGGCTTAACACAACTGCAGATCTTTACACGCAGCTGTATGGTGTGGAGTTCCCGGCTGGTCATAAAGCCAACTGGAGCCGTGAATCACTGGGCACGATATTACTGACGTTCGATACCCCCTGGTACCCGCCATCTGGAGAGGTTATGGGTGAGATGTCAGAGCTGTTTGACTGTGAGATCCGTCATTACTGGAAATCAGTGGATGAAGGTTTTTCCGGATATAACTGTTTTGACCGCGGTGATCACGTTGACAGTGGCCCCTGGCCGGAAGAAATGCAGCAACTGAGCAACGGTGAAACAGCAAGAATGTACCTTGTCTCTACGGAAACCACAGCGGTAACGCCATATGCGGCGCCAGCGGCACAATACGGGAGCATTCGGGCCTGACACTAAACCAGGATAACCCGGGCTAACCGGTTCAACATACTGGCCACAACACTTGTTGTGGCTTTTTTTCACCCTGACGGGAAACACTGTTTCCCTGTCAGGGGCGTGTTTCCTGTTAAAGGAGACATGCATGAAAAATCTAATAAACCATGAAAAGGCGTTCATTTCGCTTTTCAACCAGACTGCTCGTTATCACCATCGACATCAGGTTTTTGAAGACTTCATCAGTTGCAGCGTTATTGCTCTTCAGAATGCCCTCAGTTTCTGCGAAAAGCGGGAGCAGAAATATCTGCGCATAGTTGCACGTTATGAAAAGAAGGATGTAGTCCGTATGGCAGAATTGCTGGCCCATGTTGTCAATGGGCTGGATGATTCATCGGGGGATTTTCTTGGACAGGTTTTCATGCAGCTTGAACTGGGTGATAAATATCGTGGTCAGTTTTTTACCCCATGGGATGTGGGCATCATGATGGCGCGCATGCAGCTCGGCAACGTTGCTGATAATTTTGCGGACAAGCCTTTTATTACCCTGGCGGAGCCAGCCTGTGGCGCGGGATGTATGGCGCTCGCATTTGCCACTGTGCTGCGCGATGCCGGTTATTCACCACACCGGTATTTGTGGGTTTCAGCTACTGATATCGATCCGCTGGCTGCGGGGATGGCTTATATTCAGTTAACGCTGTGTGGAGTGCCAGGTGAAGTGGTTATTGGCAACTCTCTTTGCGATGAACGCCGTCGTGTGTTGCATACGTTTGCGCATTACCAGGGCAACTGGCCCGGTCGTTTACGTCATGTCCTGAATCAGGCCGCCTGAATAATAAAAAGCTCCCTCCCGGGGGCTTTTTCATTGGGTACAGGGATTGAATGGTTGAAGGGGCAGCATCTTGCTACTGGCCGTTATAGTAGTCTTATCTGAGTTGGCATTTCTCCGCGAACGAATTTAATGGTTAGCTGAGCATCAGTTCTGACCTGCAAAAGTGCTTTTACTTCCTCTTCAATTTCAGGCCAGTACAGGCCTGTTTTCTTATATGCAGGGAAAAAGAAAAACCTGATAACGGCAACGATCCTGTTCATCCAGTTTGCCTTCACGGACTTGTGGATGTATTCAAACTCATCCAGTGTCATAGCGCCAATTTCCTTCCCGTTGGCTTCGACTACCCAGTACACATCTTTCATTCCGTCACCTCATCGTTCAGGCTTTTCAGTTTATCTACATCGTCTATTAAGGTGTTTGCCTGGAGGTGACGAAGTGCGAATTCCAGTGAGGGAAACTCCATCGTTTCCTGACGTGACATAAAGCGATCTGTGGCTATGCCATATGTACCTGTTTCGATATTAAAAACGAAGCTGTGGCAGCAGTCCACCGCGGGGTAGTTATAAATCATTAATGATTTTTCTTTTCGCTCATCAGCAATAAGGTACGGCAGAACAAACTCCACCATCTGGATTGTTTGCTCCAGTTCTTCTTCAGACTTTGTTGTGAAACCGATCCCGTAAACTGACTGTCCGGTATAAATATTGCCGAAGGCAGTCAGACGCAGACCTGCGATCGTACCGACCCATTTATCACGGTATGCTCGCATGGTAGTTGAGGCATCCTCACTCATACAAAATATTCCATGCCAATTGGGAGCATCTCCCCAGCTCGCTATGACGAGTTCATCTCTCTGATTTTCCAGGTCTGCAAGGTGGTCTTCGGCTATTTCCAGATTTCGTTCTGCACGTCTGACTGAGCGCTCGCGTTTTGCAATAACCTCTGAGGCATCGCTAATTAGCTTTTCAATGGCTTTGATATTTTCACCAGTTGGTAAACTGGACATATCAGTCTCCTGCGGCCGTGTAGAAGGTGACTTGCTCATTGCCCAACCTCCCGACTAACCTTCGTACCGCCTGCGACTTCCGGAATTTGTTTCCACAGGCGCGCGGTCCATTCAGGTTTAAGATGCTCCGGATTGGAGGAACGATAAATTGCGGTCACGTTGCTGCGTTTAGCATCGCCTGTGACTTCTATTGTCAGACGATCATTAGCTGCCCAGTTCCGGCTCATTCGATAATAAGACCCAGGTTGGGCTGACCAACTGGCACCTTCCGAAATTGCCGATGCTGACCAGCCAGCATTTCCCTGGCCATTGTTTCTTGCTGCTGAAACATCTTCATCTGAGGGAAAACCATAATGTTGCTTCAGGCGTAGTGCAGCAGTATCTACGCCGACTGGCAGGCTGAATGCCTGGGTAATCTCATTACGTTCAGCCTGTTTGTCAGAAGTATGCTGCTCTCCAGGTGATATCATTGTGCTGACATCAGACAGTTGTCGCTGAAATTGATTGAGCTGGTTCTGGCTACACCCCGCAAGAGCCATAAGTACAAAAGAGATACCTGAGCAAAGAATGAGTTTTTTCATAGTGTTCTCCTGAGGACTTCCAGGGCTGTCAGTAAACAGCCCCTTCATTTTGCTGGATCAGAAAGTGAATTGAAGTTGTGCAACCGCCCCGTAGGTACGATCAGTGCCTGCGATGCCCGTGATATCCAGGTGAACCACATCAAACGGAGAGAACCCCAGGCCGGCAGTGAAAGCATTGCCTTCTCCGGAAGCCATGTTCTGGCGGTAACCCGCGCGCACCTGCATCCAGTTCCAGGCATTAATCTCGGCACCCAGACTTGCAAACTGACGCTTATTATCACTGGTGAAACCACTCGCTTCAGTCAGGTCGACATCGAGCGCGGTTGTGATGAAGCTGTTGTGCCATGAGGCGCCGGCAGTGGCCTGCGGTTTAATCTTGAACGTTCCCTTTTCACCATTTACTTCTTTGGTATCGATTGAGCGGGGGATGATATTTTGTACGGCCAGACCGAGAGTCCAGTTGTCGTTCAGGTTTGTGGACAGACCGACGTCGGCGTTAAAACCGGTTTTGGTATTGCGGTACTCGCTGGAGTCAATGTCGTTTTTGTCAAAATTACTGACGGAAACGTTGTAGTTAAACAGGTCAACGCGCTGGTATTTTGGTGTGATACCAAAGGACCAGGCATGTCCTGTAGTTTCGAACTCATGCGCCATGGCCACGCCGACATCGGTGATCACAGCCGCACGACCGTAGGCTCTTGACGTAAGTGAGTCAGTATCCACTGCAGAAGGGGGGATTGTGCCATCGGCGACTTTGTCGAGGTATTCCAGGTCGTGATCGCTGACCTTACCATCGACAGAGACAGTACCCCATGATTTCACCACAACGGCGAACGGTAGTGTCTGGTTCGGCACAGTTGCAATAACTGAAGCCCCGACCTGGCCGTTCGCATGTGTGTTTTTCAAATCCTGAAGCTTACTCTTGAGTGCCGCGGCGCTTTCGCTGACACCGGACTGATTAGCGACGGCGCTGTCGAAACGATCCCAGAGGTCCTTAACATCATCCGCTTTATCCACGGTTTTATCCGGGTCAGAGACCTGGGCGCCCACCGATGGCAGCACCAGGCTGAAATCATCGGTTGGTCCGGACGTAGTTAACAGAGCAGGGTTAGACAGAGCAGCTGTACCGTAGTGCGCGGATGCCACGCCGGTGCCACCCATAGCATCACCGCGTGCCTCCATCCAGTTCGTCGCAGCATTAACCGACGGCGCTGCGGAAACCAGAAGAGCAAGGGAAACGCAGCGTGTAATCATTGAAATTGAAGCTTTCATCATTTATATCCTTTGTCGTTTATGGTGTTTAAGGCAAAAAAATCCCCTGGCGCTGGCGCACCAATAAAACAATGTGTCTGACTAGTTATTTCACTTAATATTGAGGGCTGTTATTTGGCTAACAAATTTACTCCATTCTGGTGTTATAAATTCCTCAGGGAAAAGAAAAGGTTCTCTTTCCTCTTCGGTCCAAATGTTTTGAGAAAACTTACCTGACTCTGTTCGTTGAAGTTTCTGAATCTCCCACAGTGCAGCGGCCGGAAGTATCTTTCCTTCTCTCAGCGCATGCAGTAAATAACCGGATGCATAAAATGTGTCGAAGCTGTTGAGAATATTCGTCCTGAAGAGAATGTTGCTCATGCTCAGGAATGAATTAAGTTGTGTTTTATAAGCACCTGAAGATGGACAATGTCCGATACATTCAACTACACGAATTGTTGAGTTATTAACGGTTTTATAGCGACGAATAAAAATGAAAACATGTCCGGATTCGTTTTTGATATCTCCTGAGGTGTATTGATTCTCTTTGACCAGGAATATGTCAGGACGGGTCAGGTTGTCGTCAGATGTATATTCCTGAATTCTTTTTTTAATTATCATGGCAACCTGCATCCATTCGCTGAATGCGGTCAGGTACACTGGCCGGGGATCACTTCCTTCCAGCCATCTGGTACTTACACAGAACCAGTCAGATAGCTGTTTCAGCAAAGGTGCAGTTAAGTAATCCATCGTTCTTTCACGGCTTTCCAGAACGCTCAGACCGATATTCCAGTCCGAGAGCAGGCGAGCCACGTCCAGTACCGACAGGCGGTGTTCATCCATCAGCAGCCAGAACCGTTCGTGGATATGTGTGATCACAGCCTGTCGGGGGATAAGCGTCTCGCGCATGATACCCTCGACGAGAATATTGACCAGTTCAGCTGATGAAATACCCAGGCGTCCTGATACCAGTGTGACGAAATCCCTGACAGCTGGTTTAAAACGTATTGCAATAGGGCTGCCAGACGTTTTCTTTCCGTCCGAAAGCTGGGCTACCAGCTGCTGCATATTTTCATCCCGTTCAGTGATGATACTGGCAAGGATGGAGGTGATGTTCAGACGGTTCATATAATTTCCCGGTGTTGGCTAATACATTAATTCGACTTAAGTTATTAATTATTGTATCCACTGTGGATACGTTACCGCGCACCAGAGTGGATGTATAACGATGAAAATCGATCGTTCAGATCGACTACATTGATGTAGCCAGTGTGACAACAGGTGAATAATCAAAACAGGGGAAATTATTTTTTCGGATTGAAAGTTTTTCGTATGACAAGAACGGGCCATAACGCTCTGGACGGTACACGCCAGCGCCACTGTGCAAGAAGAATTTCCAGTTGCATAACTGCACGAGCAGCGGGTGTGAAGGGGACATGTATGACATGGCTTCGGTAATGTCCGGCCTGAATCTGAAGATGCCTTCTGATACGTTTAATTCGATAAGAGGTCAGGAGATGGGAGGCAATCACGATGGTGTTTTCTTTACCACTGAGAGCGTCCTCTATACTGGTTAGCACTCCATTCCAGAACCAGACCACACGTTCGGATGAAATACTGACGGTTGGCTGGCTTGGCGACAGATGCACGAATATCCTTGAGCTGCGCTTATGATAGCTCAGGATGCAGGGCTGGTTGATGAGTTTGCGCTGCATCCAGTTCACCACTCTCAGAGAAAAAGGGGATAGCAAAACAAGCCCCCAGAGATACACCATCCCATCCTGATACCCCGTAATCAGAGCGATGAGCCCGTAACTCGCAAGACCCCAGCAGAGGATAATTCCAGAGACCACTAATCTTTGCATTCCTGTCGCTTCCCTCAGATTTCTGATGGCGCTTAAGGAAGCATGCTGATTAATTATCTTCATCTGAAAACTGTGAACCGGCCTTTAAGGATTAATGCAAGTTCGTTTTGTTTAATCAGGAACTAAGGCTTTTGACTTGCAAAATACAACCGTCTCCATAGCGTAGCGTCAATTCGGAATCTGGTTATGGGGTGGTTATGCGTGGACTGAAATGGTTAACAGGCCTTGGGCTGGCAGTCGGAACGGAACACTCAGTAAGGCCATCCGTGCAGCCGGTACAAGCGGGAGGGTTCAGGAACGTACGGTCCGGTCAGTTGTTACTGGGAACTGCGGAGCGACAGAAGATCGTCCGGATGTTGCGGGAAAATTGCCCACTGTCACAGTCAGCCTTTGACGAATTCTGGCTAAAACCCTTAGAGCAAATGGCTGCTCGGGTTCAGGAAGTACCGGCAGCCTGGGCGGGGCCGTTCTCCACACCAGGGAGCTTTACTGACCTCAGTTTATCCGTGGCCGCAAGTGCCGTGAGGCTGGTACGCGGTATGATGTTACCTCCGGGAGCGACGCCTGAGGAGCAGGCAGAGCAGGGGCCTGCCTGGATATGCGCAGTGTTCTGGGCTGGGCTTTTTCATCATCTTGACTGGTTGTCGCAGATTGAAGGGAGCCTGGCGAACGGAAAAGCCTGGTGTCCGGGGATGGAAATACCCGGTGCAAACTGGCGGGTGCGTCCCCGGCAGGGGAGAACGGCTTCAATGAACGGCATGTACATTGCCAGTAAACTCATCCCGGATGCTGCGGCTATCTGGCTTCAACGCTGGCCGGCGATTTCAGGTGCGCTATTTTTGTATCTCAGCGGACAAAAAGCTCAGTCTGGAATTCTCAACAGCATCATCAGCGATGCGCTTGCCAGCGTTGCCAATAAATCAGGAACCGTTTCTGGTACAGCAAGCCCCTCTGAAAGCGATAAGGTGATCACCACAGGGGAGGAAGGGGAGGAAGAATCCAGAACAAACAATATCCCAAATTTAATAGACGACGATATGCATCAAACGTCCAGTCACAAAAATATAACACCGGTTCCAGAGCCAATTAACAATGCTTCAATAGGTTACGATACTAACCAGACAGGTGATTATGCTGCTAAGGATGTTACCGGTCAGGTTACGTTGCTTTCGGCATTTGATAATCATGATACACAGTCATCCGATGAACGAACAGGTGATGAAACTGTCACGGATGAGTCGGTATCAACCGCAGAACTTCTTAATGTGCTTGACCAGATGTCGGGCTCTGGTGCTCCTGTTGTTGAAGAGAAGGTTGAAACTACTTCTTCTGAAGAGCCTTCGCTGGTCGGGATGGAATCTGGCACTCCAGGAGAAAAGTTTCTGGACTGGCTGAAATCCTCAATCCTTGACGGTACGGTTAGTGTCAATGAGGGTGAGAGTTTTGCACATATTCTGGCTCAGTTTGTATTCATTGTTTCACCTGAGTGTTTTTTTAAATATTTATCGCTGAATACAAACGAGTCACTGGATAAATCAGAGTTACAAAAAAGCTTTGAAGCTCTGAACGTTCATTATTCACGAAATGGTAAAGGCCTCTGGCATTACCATAAATACGATACGCCGGACAAAAGCGGTCGTTACACCAAAATGTCAGGATACATGCTGAGTGCTGACATTATTTACAGAAAAGGAACCTGTCCACCGGACAGCGTATGGCTTGCACGAAGAAATTAATACTATTGTTTAAATCAGAATAACAATATACGAGGTGAATATGAACAATGCATTTGAAGAAGTGCTGGATGATTATTTTTTCAGTAAATCTTTGCGCCCGGCTACGGAGTGGAGCTACAGGAAGGTAGTCAGATCATTCATTTCCTTTAGCGGGAAAGGTATTTCACCTGAGCAGGTTGATAAAACGCTGGTTTTAACGTGGCGCCGAAAAATTATCCATGAGGAAGGACTGAGCAGAACGACATGGAATAATAAAGTGACTCATATGCGCGCTATATTTAATCACGCCATCGTTAATGGGCTTGTAACGATGAGGGAAAACCCTTTCAACGGCGTAATCACCCGACCCGATGTCAAACGCAAAAAAACACTGACTGATGTGCAGATGAATAAAATTTATCTGCATATGCTGGCAAGGGAAGAGGATGAACGGATTGGTATGATGGAGTTAAGAAAAAGCGCCTTACGGCCAGCATGGTTCTGGCTAACGGTACTGGATGCATTGCGGAGGACAGGAATGCGCCAGAACCAGCTGCTGCACATTCGCCTGGAGGATGTAAATTTTGAGCACCGCTGGATTAATCTCCGGCCTGAGGGTTCCAAGAACCATAAGGAGCACCGGGTTCCGATTACTGAAAACCTCCGCCCCAGACTTGAAAGGCTCTATAACCTTTCCCTTGAGCGTGGCGCGAAGATGCAGGACCAGTTGTTTAATCTTTCTCGCTTTGATGGCCGGAAGAATGAAATCAGTAGCAACATGGATTATCCGCCGTTGCGTGCATTTTTCAGACGGCTTTCACGAGAATGCGGTTTTACAGTCAGTCCGCACAGGTTCCGACACACCATCGCGACTAACCTGATGCGTTTGCCGGATCGTAACCTGAAGATGGCACAGGACCTGCTGGGTCATTCAACACCGGCGGTCACGCTGGAGTATGTTGAAAGTGACCTGGATAAGGTACGGGACATGCTGGAGGAGCTGGATGCTGCATAAGACTAATCTTAAGTTAAATCTAAGTTGATGAAATTAAAAATGGAAAAAAAAGGGATGTTTGCTTTACAAAAGATTGACACAGGGAAGATCTGAGGGTAAATACGTTCGTGAAGTAAATTGTGGACGTGAGAAATCCAGAGGATGGTAGCAACATCCTCTGGATTTAAGTCCCGTGTTCAACTGATGCGGTAACACAAGTACCATCATCATGCCGTCTGGGGACTGCTGTCTTGCCCGTTAAGGATCTCATCTCTTAACGAACAGGCTCTGAAGAAGTGGTGCCCGGACTCGGAATCGAACCAAGGACACGGGGATTTTCAATCCCCTGCTCTACCGACTGAGCTATCCGGGCAACGGGGCGCATTAAACCCGATCTGCCCCGTGGCGTCAACGAAAAATGTTGTTTTCGTTACAGACTGCGCAATCTCTCACCATTTCGCCGCATCCTTAAGCGAAAAAGTGCGTCCAGAGTGCGGAGAGCGGCATGGCGAGCAGCAGTGCGGGCAGCATGTTCACCACGGCAAACATCTTGATCCCACAGATGCGCAGCCCGGTAGCCAACAGCAGCAGGCCGCCGACGGCGGTGAAGTCTGCCATCATCGCCGGCGTGGTTAGCGGGAGAATCAACGTGGCGCAGGTCGCGAGCGCGAGTTGAATAAGCAGCATCGGGACGCTAATCGCCGCCACGGCGACGCCAAGGGTTGTGGCGAAAATGGTGGCGGTGAAGAAATCAAGGAACGCTTTCGCAATCAATATGCTTGGGTCGCCGGTCATCCCCTCCTGCATTGAACCGAAAATCCCGGTGCCGCTGGCGCAAAACAGAATGATGATGGCGACATAGTTTTGAATAAACGACTCGTGCGTGCCGTGTTTCGCCTTGCCGCCCGGTCGGGCAATCAGGTTTTTGGCTTTACTCACCGCGCTGTTAATGCCTTTTTCCAGATAGCAAAATTCGCCAATCAGCGCGCCGAGCAGGGTGGCCAGCACCATCACCGGCAGGTTGGCGCATTTGATCACGAGAAGAATACCGATCCCTAACGATGCCAGGCCGAATATTGAGGGCATGGAGGTGCGAATACGCTCCGGCAACCGCTGGCTCAGCACGGCGCCGAGTACGCCGCCCAGCAATACGGCGCCTGCGTTAATAAATGGCCCGATAACCAAAGTTAACTCCTGTTATTTAATCATTGATATTGCATTATTATGGCACGGCAGGGCTGCGCGGGCCTTAGCTTTGGTTGATTTGGTGCATACTGATTCCTTCTTGCACCTCAAAATAAAAGGTGACATTATTGCGCGAATTTTCTCCTCCCTGTCTCACCGCCCGGTGAGGGTAACTGCGCCTATGAAAACCATGAAAATTGCCGTCAGCCGCGAGCTGCTTTCAACTGTGTCTACGCACCGCGAAAAGATGACGCTGGACAGCACTGATTTTACCGATGTGGCGGCCGTCGTCATCACAACAGCTGAAAGTCGCAGCGGCATTCTTGCACTGCTGAAACGCACGGGCTTTCAGCTACCGGTGTTTATTTTCTCGCAGGAGCCTACGGACGTACCCGACGGCGCCAGCGCGGTTATCTCGGGTAAAGCTCAGGAGTTTCTGGAACTGGAGACCGCTGCCAGCCGCTACGAAGAGAATCTGCTGCCGCCTTTTTTCGACACCCTGAGCCAGTATGTGGAGATGGGCAACAGCACTTTCGCCTGTCCGGGCCACCAGCACGGGGCCTTTTTCAAAAAACACCCGGCAGGGCGACAGTTCTATGATTTCTTCGGTGAAAACGTGTTTCGCGCCGACATGTGCAACGCCGACGTGAAGCTGGGCGATCTGCTGATCCACGAAGGGTCCGCCAAGCACGCGCAAAAGTTCGCGGCAAAAGTGTTCAATGCGGACAAAACCTACTTCGTGCTGAACGGCACGTCAGCGGCAAACAAGGTGGTGACCAACGCGCTGCTGACCCGCGGCGACCTGGTGCTGTTCGACCGCAATAACCATAAGTCTAACCACCACGGGGCGCTGATCCAGGCGGGCGCCACGCCGGTTTATCTTGAGGCCGCGCGTAACCCGTTTGGCTTTATTGGCGGGATTGACGACCACTGCTTTGACGATGCCTATCTGCGGGATCTTATCCGCGAGGCGGCGCCGGAAAAGGCCGACGAGGCGCGTCCGTTCCGCCTGGCGATCATTCAGCTTGGCACCTACGACGGGACGATCTACAACGCCCGCCAGGTGATCGACAAGATCGGTCATCTGTGCGACTACATCCTCTTTGACTCCGCCTGGGTGGGCTACGAGCAGTTTATTCCAATGATGGCGGAAACGTCCCCGCTCTTGCTGGAATTGAACGAGAACGATCCGGGGATTTTCGTGACCCAGTCGGTGCACAAACAGCAGGCCGGATTCTCGCAAACGTCGCAGATCCATAAAAAGGATAACCACATTCGCGGTCAGGCGCGTTTCTGCCCGCACAAGCGGCTGAACAACGCGTTTATGCTGCACGCCTCCACCAGCCCGTTTTATCCGCTGTTCGCCGCGCTGGATGTGAATGCCAAGATCCACGAAGGGGAAAGCGGACGCAGGCTGTGGGCGGAGTGCGTCGAGCTGGGGATTGAGGCGCGCAAGGCGATCATTGCGAACTGTCATATGATCAAACCGTTTATCCCGCCGGTGGTGGCGGGGCGGCCGTGGCAGGATCATCCGACGCACGCCATTGCCAGCGAGCTGCGCTTCTTCAGCTTTGAGCCGGGGGCCAAATGGCACGGCTTTGAGGGCTATGCCCGCGAGCAGTACTTTGTCGACCCGTGCAAGCTCCTGCTGACCACGCCGGGTATCGATGCTGAAACCGGAGAGTACACGGATTTCGGGATCCCGGCGACGATTCTGGCGCACTACCTGCGCGAAAACGGCATCGTGCCGGAGAAATGCGACCTCAACTCGATCCTGTTCCTGCTAACGCCTGCCGAAAGCAGCGAGAAGCTGGCGCAGCTGGTGGCGATGCTGGGCCAGTTCGAACAGCATATTGAAGACGACACGCCGCTGGCGGACGTGCTGCCGACGATCTTCCAGAAATACCCGGTGCGCTACCGGGATTACACCCTCCGCCAGCTGTGCCAGGAGATGCACGATCTCTACGTCAGCTTTGACGTGAAGGATCTGCAGAAGGCGATGTTCCGCAAGGAGAGTCTGCCTGAGGTGGTGATGAACCCGCAGGATGCTAACCGGGCCTATATTCGCGGTGACGTGGAGCTGGTTCGCATTCGGGATGCCGCAGGGCGCATTGCTGCCGAAGGGGCGCTGCCCTATCCGCCGGGCGTGCTGTGCGTGGTGCCGGGTGAAGTCTGGGGCGGGGCGGTACAGCGTTACTTCCTGGCGCTGGAGGAGGGCGTCAACCTGCTGCCGGGCTTCTCGCCGGAGCTGCAGGGAGTTTACAGCGAGAAGGATGCCGACGGGATTAAGCGGCTGTATGGGTATGTATTAAGGTAGCCCCCCTCACCCTAACCCTCTCCCCAAAGGGGAGAGGGGATCGCACGGTGCTGTCTTTTCACCCTCGCCCCTTTGGGGAGAGGGCCGGGGTGAGGGGGAACGTTTCATCAAACCGCACTACGCTTGTACATCCTCCTCGGATGCCCAATCTTGCCATACAGCATCTCCACCGTCAGAAAACCCGCCTCCACGCAGTGCTCCAGATAGCGCCGGGTGGTCGTTTTGCTTAATCCCGTCTCGCTCACCACCTCATCCACGGTAAAGCAGTGCGTTGCCTTATCGTTAAACAGTGACTGCACCCGCGCCAGCGTATTTTCCTCAATGCCTTTACTGCCGTTGTCCTGGCGGTAGTTTTTCGCCTGAAGCTGATACAGCGAATCCACGTTCTGCTGGTCGACAATCTTCCAGACGCGCTGCTGTTCGGCAAACTGCACGAACCGCTCCAGCGACTGGCTGAGCCGCTTCCAGGAGACGGGTTTGAGGATGTAGTCGAACGCGCCGTTGCGAATCGCCTGGCTGCAGGTGTCCATATCGCTGGCGGCAGTAATAAAAATCACCGAGCAGTTGGCGCGGGCCAGCATGGGGTTATTGATAAGCGAGATGCCTTTACCGTCCGGCAGGTAGTTATCCAGCAGCATCAGCTGCGGTTGTTTGCTTTCAAGCTCTGCCTGGGCCGCAGCCAGCGACGAGGCAATGCCTACCAGCCTCAGACGCGGATGTTTGCCTATCAGCTCCGCGTGCAGCTGTGCCAGTTCGTTCTCGTCTTCAACAATCAGTACGTCGATAAGTTCATGTTGCATAGTCGGTGTCTTCCAGTTGCCGGGCGGTTCCCGTGGCCGGGATAAACAAGGAGAAAATGGCGCCGCGCGGGGTATTATCGGCAACTTCTATCGCGCCGCCAGCCTGTGTGACGTAGCTTTCGATCAGATACAGGCCAATCCCATGATCGCCGCGCGTTTTGGTGGTGATGCCGCGTTCAAAGATCCGGTCACGGATCGCCGGTGTAATGCCAACGCCCTGGTCGGCGACTTCAATAATCAGCTCCTGTTCACTGAGTTTGATCAGCACTTCTACCGGCGCGTGGGGAAGCGGCGATCGCTGCGTTGCTTCGATGGCGTTATCCAGCAGGTTGCCAATAATTGAAATCAGCTCTTGCTCCCCAAGGGGCTGGAACGGCCTGTCCAGCCGACAGGCCGGGTCGAAACTGAGCTCGACGCCTTTCTCCCGCGCGCGGGCGGCTTTCCCGAGCAGCAGGCCGCACAGGGTCGGGGAGCAGAAGCGCGAAGAGATGAAGTCCAGCAGCTCCTGAGCATGCTCCGACTGCGCCTGAATGTAGCCAATGGCTTCCTCGTAGCGGCCCATGTGCAGCAGGCCGGAGAGGGTGGTCATCCTGTTTAACTGCTCATGACGCATAATGCGCAGGTTATCGACATAGCGTTTTACCTGGCTGAGCTGGGCGCTCAGCGAGTCGATCTCGTTGCGATCACGGAAGGTGATCACCCAGCCCTGCAGCGACCCCTCAAGCATGATGTGCACCCGGCTGGCAATCACCGTGAGATCGTTAAAACGGCAAATCTCGTCATGGGTATCTTTCGCCAGCATCGTCTGCATGTCGAAGAACGGGACCGGATCGATCACCTGGCTTATCAGCTGTCCGCGCAGCTCGCGGGCCGGCTGGCTCAGACCCAGCAGCTTGCGCGCCGCCTGGTTGATGACTTCAATCCGCCGCCGATCGTCAATGGCAATCACCCCTTCATAAATAGACTCCATCATCGCCTTCTGCTGGCGCACCAGCAGGCCGATCTCGCGCGGCTCAAGGGAGAAGATCTGCTTCTTGATGCTGCGGGTAAAGAACCAGGAGAAGATAAAGAGAGCGATCAGCAGCAGCACGGCGGCAATCAGGATATTGACCACCTTACTGACGGTAATGGTATCAAGGTAGCTGGTGAGATAGCCTACCGAAACAATGCCGACCACCTGTCCGGCGGCGTTGAAGATGGGGGCTTTACTGCGCAGCGAAATGCCCAGCCCGCCTTTGCGGATGGTGGTGGTGCTTTTACCCTGCAACACGGCTTCATTGTCTCCGCCAACCAGGGTTGTGCCCACTCTGTCGGCAAATACGGAGTGAAAAAGATGCTGCCCTTTATTATCACCAATCACAATAAAGCTGGCGTCACTGTGCGCAGAAATCTTCTGCATAAAATCATGGATGGCGTTGATATTCTTTTGTTCAACTTCATTACGCAATGTCGGAATAAGCGCAATCTCTTCAGCCTGTATTTTGGCACGCGTACTCATTTCCTGATAAAGCTGTTTCCCGACGTCGGCATAATAATATCCGCCCAGCAGCGCGAAAAGCACCGAGAAAAAGGCAACCAGCGAAATAAACAGCTTAATCTGGAAAGAGACTTTCATAACTATCACGCGAGGTAGCAGCAAAGATCGCCAATATATCATCTTTTTTCGCGCTGACGCCCGCTTTGCCGAAAACTTGTGATCCCTTGCACAGCGGGCGCTGTAAAAGAGTTATCCTGAAGGCGAACGTACTTCGGGCTGCGCGAGCAAATGTTATTTGTTTGTTCAATTCGGAAAAGAAACCATAAAAACCACGGCCATAAATAAGGTATAAATCACATTAAATAAAAGAAACCATTAAAACCATAGCTGCCATTAAAACTTCGCTTTTAATATGCCATCCCTCACATAAAGTAAGCCTTTGTGACTCTAAGCTGAACGCACAAAATAACCAAGGGGCTTATTATGAGCACAACTGACGATTCTTTCTCTGTTACCCACGACCCGATTGAAATTCAGCAGCCTTCGCTCAAAGAGCGCTGGTGGCATATTATGGATACCTGGAAAGTTGGGATTATTCCTCTGCCGCTGTTCGTTCTGGCGGGCGCGCTGATTGCGATTGATTGCCTGGGCGGAAAACTGCCGAGCGATATCGTGGTCATGGTGGCAACGCTGGCCTTCTTCGGCTTTGCCTGCGGCGAGTTTGGCAAACGCCTGCCGATTGTCGGCAAGCTCGGCGCGGCGGCGATTTGCGCCACCTTTATCCCTTCCGCGCTGGTCTATTATGGCCTGCTGCCGGACGTAGTGGTCGAGTCCACCACCAAATTCTACAAATCCACCAACATTCTCTATCTCTACATCTGCTGCATCATCGTCGGCAGCATCATGAGCATGAACCGCACGGTGCTGATTCAGGGCTTCCTGCGCATCTTCTTCCCGATGCTGTGCGGTGAAATCGTCGGCATGCTGGTGGGGATGGGCGTCGGCCTGGCGCTGGGTCTTGAGCCGTTCCAGATCTTCTTCTTTATCATTCTGCCGATTATGGCGGGCGGCGTCGGGGAAGGGGCGATCCCGCTTTCCATCGGCTATGCCACCCTGCTGCACATGGACCAGGGCGTTGCGCTCGGTCGCGTGCTGCCGATGGTCATGCTCGGCGGTCTGACGGCAATCATCATCTCCGGCTGCCTGAACCAGCTCGGTAAACGCTTCCCGCACCTGACCGGTGAAGGCCAGCTGATGCCTAACCGCGCGAATGCCGATGCTACGGTCTCTCAGCCTGCTTTTTCCGGCAAAGCGGACGTCACCACTATCGCCTCCGGCGCGCTGCTGGCGGTGCTGCTCTACATGCTGGGCATGCTTGGCCACAAGCTGATTGGCCTGCCCGCACCGGTCGGCATGCTGTTTATGGCGGTGCTGGTGAAGCTCTGCAACGGCGCCTCTCCGCGCCTGCTCGAAGGCTCTCAGGTGGTGTACAAATTCTTCCAGACCTCCGTGACCTACCCAATCCTCTTCGCCGTCGGCGTGGCTATCACCCCGTGGCATGAACTGGTGGCGGCGTTCACCGTCAGCAACCTGCTGGTAATTGTCAGCACCGTTTCTGCACTGGTCGCCACCGGCTTCTTCGTCGGCAAAAAGATTGGTATGCATCCGATTGATGTCGCCATCGTCTCCTGCTGCCAGAGCGGCCAGGGCGGTACCGGCGACGTGGCGATCCTGACCGCAGGCAACCGCATGAGCCTGATGCCGTTCGCCCAGATTGCTACCCGTATCGGCGGGGCGATTAACGTCTCTGTCTCACTGCTGATTCTGGGCAACTTCCTCGTTTAAGTTTTCAGGAAAGAACAATGAAACTCGCAAGCTTTTTATACCAGGGAAAACGCAGCTACGGCATCGTCCAGGCCGACGGCGTGATTGATTTAGGCCGCCGTCTCGGCGACCGCTACAGCGACCTCAAGGCGCTGCTGCAGGGCAACGGGCTGGCGCAGGCCACCCGCTACCTGAACGATGCCGTGGACGTGCCGCTGAGCGCCATCACCTTCTTACCGGTGATTGAGCAGCCGGAAAAGATCCTCTGCGTGGGCATGAACTATGCCGACAAGCGCAAGGAGTTTGACCAGCATAATCCGGCCCCGACGCTGTTTGTCCGCTTCCCGGATTCACAGACCGGCCACAACGAGCCGGTGCTGAAGCCGCGCCACTCCAGCGAATTCGACTATGAAGGCGAGCTGGCGGTGATCATCGGCAAAGGCGGGGAGAACATCAGCCGCGACGACGCCCTGCGCCACGTGGCGGGCTACAGCTGCTACATGGACGGCTCCGCCCGCGACTGGCAGCACACCTGGTTCACCGCCGGTAAAAACTGGCGCAAAACCGGCGCGTTTGGGCCGTGGATGGCGACGGCAGATGAGATTCCGGATCCGCACCAGCTTGCGATCCGCACCTGGCTGAACGGCCGCATGGTACAGGAAGACAACACCAGCAGCATGATCCATAAGGTGGCGGAGCTGATCGAGTACATCAGCACCTTCACCCGCCTCAGTCCGGGCGACGTGATCATCACCGGATCTCCGGGCGGGGTGGGTAAAAAGCGCAATCCGCCGCTGTTTATGAAGGAAGGGGATCGCATTGAGGTGGAGATCGAACATATCGGTCATCTGAGCAACGTGATCGTGGAAGCGCCAGCCGTCGGGCTTGCGGCAGCACACTGAGTAAGGCGGCATGAACAGTCAACCCATCGATTTTCGCCACACGCTGGTGGCGAAACATCCGGAACGCTTAAGCCAGATCCGCTACCTGCTGGCAGACAGCGGCCTTGGCCTGGACAACGACATCACGCTGTTTGTCGAAGCCTGGTCCGGCCCGCAGCTGGTGGGTTGCGCAGGGCTTGCCGCCAACGTCATCAAATGCGTGGCGGTCAACGAGCAGCTTCGCGGCGAGAACCTCAGCGCGCGGCTGCTGGCTGAGGTGGAAAATGCGGCGCTGGAGTGCGGCCATTTTCATCTCTTCCTCTGCACCCGCCCATGCAACCGGGAGCGCTTTGCCCGCAGCGGCTTCTGGCCGATTGCCCAGAGCGGAAACAACGCGGTGCTGATGGAGAACACCCCGCAGGGGATCGAACGCTACTGCCGTTCCCTGCGCGCGAAGCGCAAGTGCGGGGAGAACATTGGCGCGATAGTGATGAACGCCAATCCGTTCACCCTAGGCCACCGCCATCTGGTGGAGCAGGCGGCGCAGAGGTGCGACGCCCTGCACCTGTTCGTGGTGCGTGAGGACGCCTCGTTCTTCCCGTTCAGCGCGCGCCTCGAGATGGTGCGCGCGGGCGTGGCGCATCTGCCGAACGTGGTGGTGCATGAAGGCTCGCAGTACATCATCTCCCGCGCCACCTTCCCGGCCTACTTCCTGAAGGAGACCGGCAAAGTGCAGCAGGCGTGGAGCGAGATCGACGTGCTGATCTTCCGGGACTTCATCGCCCCGGCGCTCGGCATCACGCACCGCTTCATCGGATCGGAGCCGTTTTGCGATATCACCCGCCAGTACAACCAGACGCTGCACGACCTGCTGGCCTCGCATATCGAGGTGGTGGAAATGCCGCGCATCAAGGCCACCGGCAACGCTATTTCAGCGTCCGAAGTGCGCCGCTTACTGAAGACACAGCAGTTTTCCCGGATCCGGGAGATTGTCCCGGACTCCACCTTCGCGCATCTCGAAACGCATTACCGTGCGAGTGCGGAAGTCGCTTAACTACCAGGAATTTATCATGAAAATTGTAAGGGAGGCGCTGGCCGGAACGCAGGAGTCCAGCGACCTGATGGTGAAAATCGCTCCCGCTCACGGCGAGCTGGAGATAGTCATCCACAGTGAAGTGATTAAGCAGTTTGGCGAGCAAATTCGCCAGGTGGTCAACGACACGTTGCGCGCCATGAACGTTCACCAGGGATTAATTATTATTGAAGACAAAGGGGCGCTGGACTGTGTGATCCGCGCCCGCCTGCAAAGTGCGCTGATGCGTGCCGCCGATGAACAGGCCATCAACTGGGGGGCGCTGAAATGAGCAAACTCCGCCGCAGCATGCTGTTCCTGCCGGGCGCCAACGCCGCCATGCTTTCCACCGCATTTATCTACCGTCCCGACTCCATCATGTTTGATCTTGAGGACGCCGTTGCCCTGCGCGAGAAGGATACCGCGCGCATGCTGGTGTTCCATGCCCTGCAGCACCCGATGTATCAGGATATCGAAACCGTAGTGCGCATTAACCCGCTCAGCACGCCGTTTGGCCTGCTGGATCTGGAGGCCGCCGTGCGGGCCGGCGTGGACGTGATCCGCCTGCCGAAAACCGACACGCCGGACGATATCTACGAGCTGGAAGGCCACCTCGAGCGTATTGAGCAGGAGTGCGGCCGCGAGGTCGGCTCCACCCGCGTGATGGCGGCGATTGAATCGGCCATTGGCGTCATCAACGCCGTGGCGATTGCCCGCAGCTCTGTGCGCCTCATCGGCATCGCGCTGGCCGCCTTTGACTACGTGATGGACATGCAGACCGAGCGCGGCGACGGCACCGAGCTCTTCTACGCCCGCTGCGCCGTGCTGCACGCCGCCCGCGCGGCGGGTATCGACGCCTTCGACGTAGTGTGGTCAGACGTTAACGACGAGGCCGGATTCCTGCGCGAGGTCGATCTGATCCGCAAGATGGGCTTTAACGGCAAATCGCTGATCAACCCGCGCCAGATTGATCTGCTGCACAACGCCTACGCCCCGACTCAGGAAGAGGTGGATCACGCCAAAAGGGTGATTGAGGCGGCAGAAGAGGGCGAGCGTAACGGCCTGGGCGTGGTATCGCTCAACGGCAAAATGGTGGATGCACCGATTATTAACCACGCGCAGGTGGTGCTGGAGCGCGCGGCGGCCTCCGGCGTGCGTCGGTAAGGATGAAATAATGAATCAGACTGAACTTCTTCACGTGTATTTTCCCCATCTGCGGGACTTAAAACCCTTTGATACCGCCCACAGCGCCACGCCGTGGCTGGCGGACAGCGACGCGAAGCACAGCCGCAAGCTCTGCGCCTCTGTTGAAGAGGCGGTTAAGCGCTGCGGCCTGCAGGACGGCATGACCATCTCCTTCCACCACGCGTTTCGCGAAGGCGACCGGGTGATCAACACCGTTGTGGCGCTGCTGGCGCGAATGGGCTTCAAAAACCTGACGCTGGCCTCCAGCTCGCTGATGACCTGCAACGACGCGCTGATCGAGCATATCGAAAGCGGCGTCATCACCCGGATATACACCTCGGGCATGCGCGGCAGGCTGGCGGACGCGATCTCCCACGGGTTGATGGACGAGCCGGTGCAAATCCACTCCCACGGCGGTCGCGTGAAGCTGCTGCAGGACGGCGAGCTCAATATTGACGTGGCGTTTCTCGGCGTGCCGTGCAGCGATGAGTTTGGCAACGCCAACGGGACGCACGGCAAATCGTGCTGCGGCTCCCTGGGCTACGCCATGGTGGACGCGCACTTTGCCCGCAAGGTAGTGCTGCTGACCGAAGAACTGGTGCCGTTTCCGAATATGCCCGCCAGCCTGGTGCAGGACCAGGTGGACTACATCGTGCAGGTTGAGAGCGTGGGCGACCCGGCGAAAATCAGCGTCGGCGCGGCGCGCGTCACCAGCAACCCGCGCGAGTTGATGATCGCCCGCTATGCGGCGGACGTCATTGAACACTCCGGCTACTTCAAACCGGGCTTCTCGATGCAGACCGGCTCCGGCGCGGCGGCGACCGCCTGCACGCGCTTTATGGAAGAGAAGATGGAGCGCAGCGGCGTGAAGGCGCGCTTTGCGCTTGGCGGCATCACCGGCAGCCTGGTGGATCTGCACGAGAAGGGGCTCATCGAAAAGCTGCTCGACACCCAGTGCTTTGACGGCCAGGCGGCGGCCTCGCTGGCGCGCAACCCGAACCACGTGGAGATTTCCACTAACGTCTACGCCAACCCCGGCAGCAAGGCGGCAAGCTGCGACCAGCTCGACGTGGTGATCCTCAGCGCGCTGGAAATCGACGTCGATTTTAACGTCAACGTCATCATCGGCTCCGATGGCGTGATGCGCGGCGCGTCCGGCGGGCACTGCGACGTGGCCGCCGCGGCGAACCTGACCATTGTGGTCGCGCCGCTGCTGCGAAGCCGTATTCCGACGGTCGTGAAGCGGGTGACCACGCGCCTCACGCCGGGCGAGAGCATCGACGTGCTGGTCACAGACCACGGCATTGCGGTCAATCCGGCGCGCCCGGAGATCCGCGAACGACTGATGGAAGCAGGACTGAAGGTTGTAGACATTAGCGCGCTTTACGAGCGGGCGATTTCCCTGACCGGCGTACCGAAACCGATTGAATTTACCGACAAAATCGTCGGGGTGATCCGCTACCGCGACGGCAGCGTGATCGACACCGTACGACAGGTGAAGGAGGAAGTGTGATTTTAGCGACACCCGTGCGGACGGGTGTCAGTCTGGACGAACTGCTGGCGGCGAAAGAGCGCCGCGCAGCGCGCCAGGCTGACATGCTCGAGCACTATCAACAACCGGTGATTTCCCTCACGCTGGTCACGCCAGGGGAAATCAAAGACAGTCTGCGCTATCGAAACACCATGGGCGTGGCGCTGCAGATGTGCGACCAGCTGCTGTGGGAAAACCGCTGGCGGGTGCTGGACCGCCAGGTTCTATGGCTCCCGACCGGGCCGGAGGCCCTGTGGTGCGTGGCCCATCCCGCTGTGGAAATCAAAGCGCACTGCGCGGAGCTGGAGCAGACGCACCCGCTCGGCAGGCTGTGGGATCTGGACGTGATCTGCCCTCAGCACGGCCACGTCGGGCGTCAGTCGCTGGGCGCAAATTTAAGGCGTTGTCTGATCTGCGACGAGCCCGCTCATGCCTGTTCCCGTTCGCGCGCTCATCCTGTGGAGCAGGTGGTCTCCCGCGTGGAGAAGATGATCGATGACTGGTTTGCTCGCGACTAAACCGCGCCCGGCTGACGTGCCCGCGCTTGCCGAAGCGGCGCTGTGGCAGGAGCTGGAGCTGACGCCCAAGCCGGGGCTGGTGGACAAGCTCAATAACGGTTCCCATCGCGATATGGACCACGCGCTGTTCGTCCGCAGCATTGCGGCGATTACGCCGTGGTTTTCGCGCTTTGCCGAGCTCGGTAACGCGCATGCGGATAAACCCGCTGACGCACAGCTTCGCATTATCCGCCCGATGGGGATGGCCTGCGAGCAGGCGATGTACGCCGCGACGAACGGAGTGAACACCCACAAGGGCGGGATTTTTGCCCTGGGTTTACTGTGCTTCGCTGCCGGGCGTGTGAAACATATCTCCGCAGACAGCCTCTGCTGTGAGGTAAGTAACATCTGCAGCGGGCTAGTATCTCGGGAGCTGGCCGCGCGCGGCGGACAGGCGACGGCGGGCGAGCGGCAGTTTCATCAGTACGGCTTAACCGGCGCGCGCGGAGAGGCGGAAAGCGGCTTTGCGACGGCGCGTAAGGCGCTGGCGCAGTGGAACGGACAGTCGCTTCACGGCCTGCTGTTGCGCCTGATGGCGGTCAATCAGGACAGTAATCTCGTCTCGCGCGGCGGCATTGAAGGGCTGCGCTACGTTCAGGGCTACGCGCAGGAATTACTGGCGAGTGGCTGGGATCGCGAGGCGTTGCTGAAGATGGATAACGCATTGATTGTACGAAACCTGAGCCCGGGCGGCAGCGCGGATTTGCTGTCTGTGGGGTGGGTGCTATCTGCAATAAAATAGCCGGGTGGCGCTAACGCTTACCCGGCCTGTGAACGGTGTTTTTGTAGGCTCGGTAAGGCGAAGCCGCCACCGGGCACAATACCGCAAAGATTAATGCGCTATTGGCTGCGCACCGTGCGGTTCACGCACGTGCTTGTACTTGAATAGCGCGATGAACGCGAAGAACAGCACCAGCGAGTACGCCGCGAAGATCAGCCACACAGGCTGCCAGTTGGTAATGCCGTTGGTGGTGTACATCTCAACCACTTTACCGCTTACCACGCCGCCCAGAATACAGCCGAAGCCGTTGGTCATCATCAGGAACATACCCTGTGCGCTGGCGCGGATTTCAGGCTTCACCTCTTTTTCCACAAACACCGAACCAGAGATGTTGAAGAAGTCGAAGGCGCAGCCGTAAACGATCATCGACAGCACCAGCAGCACGGTGCCGAACGGGCTTGGGTCGCCGTAGGCGAACAGACCGAAGCGCAACATCCATGCCGCGATACTGATCAGCATGACGTTCTTGATGCCGTAGCGGCTCAGGAAGAACGGGATGGTCAGGATGAACAGCGTCTCAGAGATCTGAGAGATGGACATCATCACCGACGCGTGTTCAACGATAAAGCTGCCGGAGAACAGCGGGTTGTTGTCGAAGCTGTGCAGGAAGGTATTGCCGAACATGTTGGTGATCTGCAGCTCCGCGCCCAGCAGCATGGAGAAGATAAAGAAGATCGCCATGCGTTTGTTTTTGAACAGCGCGAAGGCGTCCAGGCCGAGCATGGTGCTCCAGCTCTGGTTTTTTTGCTGATTTGAGACCGGAATGTGCGGCAGCGTCAGGGTAAAGATCGCCAGCAGCACGGAGAGCGCTGCGCCGATATAGAGCTGCATATGGCTCAGTTCGAAGCCCGCGAAGCTCACGCCCCACATCGCCATGATAAAGCCGATAGTTCCCCAGATACGGATTGGCGGGAAATCGGTCACGATATCCATATCCGCGGACTTCAGGCGGTAGTAGGAGATGGTGTTGATCAGGCCAAGCGTTGGCATATAGGCCAGCGAGTTAAGCAGGATCACCATGAACATCGCCCCCGGCGTGGTCACCTGGGCTGCCATAAACAGCGTCCCCGCGCCCACCAGATGGCAAAGCATGTACAGCCATTTCGCACTCAACCATTTATCCGCCACGATGCCCAGCAGCGTTGGCATGAAGACAGCCGCAATACCGAGCGAGCTGTAAACGGCACCGATTGACGCACCGTCGAACTTGAGCGTCACAAACATATAGGAGCCGAGTGTAGTCAGCCAGCTACCCCACAGGCAGAACTGCAGAAACGACAATATTTTAAGCTGCAGCTTAAGGTTCATGTTACTTTCCTCACAAGTGAGCGGGAGATATGTTGTTATAGGAACATTCAGGGTTGTTATTTGATGCAATTCTATCAGTTGGCAACGATATGTTTTGTTACCTCCCGCAAAAAAATGCAATCCACATTAATTTGCAGTTTGGATTGTGATGCAAATAACATTTTCGTATGGGTGGTGTTGGATAGGTGCGGCCTGATGCCTCACCCTGACCCTCTCCCACAGGGAGAGGGGAAACAGAACACCTTCTCCCAGAGGGGAGAAGGTGTGCCGATCACCGGCGACGATAGTTTTTCTGCGCCGTATTCACCTTATACAGGTACCGGCGGGATTCCGCAGACGGGTGGCGGGTGGTGAGGGTAGAGTAGACATCCCCCGGCGCCATGCTGTTGATGATGTTTGCGGCCTGCACTTTGTCATTCGAGAAGACGCGCAGCACGCTGCCCGCGCCGCCGTTATAGGCGGTGATCACCGCATAGCGGCGTGACGTTGGGTTATCAATTCCGCCCAGGTACACATTGTTCAGCATCGCCAGATAGGCCGTGCCGGTATCAATGTTGCTCTGCGGATCGAACAGATAGCTGCGGCTCGGCGTGCCGGATTTCCCCTGCGCGCGGAAGACGTCTTTACCGGCGCTGTGCTGCACTACCTGCATCAGCCCCAGGGCGTCGGAACGGCTTACCGCGTACGGGTTGAACGAGGATTCGGTCTGCATAATCGCCAGGATCAGCGACTCATCCACGCCGTACTTGCGCGAGGCCTGACGCACCATCCCAATGTACTTATGCGCACGCTTGTCCAGGTGGTTCGGGACGAGGTTGATGGTGACGCTGTAGATAATCTTCAGACCGTTAGAGCGGCTTTTCAGGCGCGTCTGCAGCAGGTAGTCGGCAAATTTCGTGGCGCGACCTTCCCAGCGGATCGGCTGGCCAGTCTGATCGACAACCTGGCCGTACAGGAACGGCTCTTTCGAGATCGTGATATCGTCGGCATCGGAGTAGAGATCGATAGATCCAGGATCGTCACCCATCAGCAGGGTTTTGACGATCGCCTGACGCAGTCGTGCCGCAGGGTCGGTGCCTGCGATGGTTTCAACCGTTATCGTACCCTCATCAAAGTTGATGTGGCTTCGGGTCTGATAGGCGTCGGTGTACTTAACGTAGTCCTTAGGTCCTGCAATAAGAACTTCGTTAAATCCCCATATGTTCTCGATGTTGTGGGCAAACTGCCCCATCAAAATGTCAAAACCGTTGGTGTCCTTGATCCAGGCTTCGTTGTAATCTTCGCCTTTTTTTGACGAACACGAGACAAGCAACGGCGCAACAAGGGCTAGCGCTAAAAGTTTTTTCATCATTCCGGGAGTGCGTGTTGTGTTTGCTTTAACGGCGGGGGTTCCCCCGCACGCTGTTATTTTTCCGGTGGCGTATAGCCTTCGATGTGCACGTCTTTACCTTCGAACAAGAAGCTCACCATCTCCTGCTCCAGCAGCTTGCGATGTTCCGGGTTCATCATGCTGAGTTTTTTCTCGTTGATCAGCATGGTCTGCTTTTTCTGCCACTGTCCCCAGGCTTCTTTGGAGATTTCATTGTAGATGCGTTTACCCAGGTCGCCCGGATAAAGCTGGAAATCCTGGCCTTCAGCGTCACGCTGCAGGAAAGTACAAAAAATCGTTCTGGCCATACTCATTCCTCTTTTTCTTGTCGATGCTAAACCATTGCACCGGCACGTAATTGCTGTAACAGGCGCTCCACGGGAGCCGCCAGTCCGACTGATGGCGGTTGCGCTAAGTTATACCAGAGAGCGGTGCCTTCATCCATGCACGAGGCAAATGACGACACGGGAAGCCACATGGGTACAATATCCAGGTGGAAATGGCTGAACGTATGGCGAAACGCGGTCAGCTGCGTCAGGTTATCGGCAGCAATCCCGCGCTGTTTAAGCCATTCACGCAGCAAATCTTCATCTTCAAACTGTGGGAAGCAGTATAGACCACCCCACAGACCGCTCGGTGGACGCTGGGCGAGGAAGACCTCGTCGCCGTGCTGCATCAGCAGCATATAGCCGGTGCGCTCCGGCAGCGTCTGTTTGGGTTTCTTACCCGGATATTGCGCCCATGAATGGTTGGCATACGCCACGCAGAGATTATTCACCGGGCAGAGTTCGCATTTTGGTTTTGAGCGCGTGCAGACCATCGCGCCGAGATCCATCATCGCCTGGTTGAAACGCTCGACGCCGTTGGCCGGGGTGACCGCTTCACTTATTTCCCAGAGATGTTTTTCAACGTCCTTTTTACCCGGCCAGCCGTCGACGGCATAGCAGCGTGCCAGCACGCGCTTCACGTTGCCGTCGAGGATCGGGAAATGCTTGCCTAAAGACAGGGAGAGAATGGCGCCTGCGGTTGAACGTCCTACGCCGGGGAGATCGGCCACCTCATCGAAGGTTTCCGGGAATTTCCCGTTGTGGCGCATGGCAACCTGCTGTGCGGCCTTGTGAAGGTTACGCGCGCGGGCGTAATAGCCAAGACCGGTCCACAGGTGCAGGACCTCGTCCAGCGGGGCGTTGGCCAGATCGGTCACCGTCGGGAAGCGCGCCATAAAACGCTCGAAGTAAGGGATCACCGTGGCGACCTGCGTTTGTTGCAACATCACCTCGGAGAGCCATACTTTGTAAGGCGTTTTTTCAATTTGCCAGGGCAGAGTTTTACGCCCGTATTTGTCGTACCAGTCCAGCACCTGGGCTGAAAATTGAGAGGCTTGCATGGTCATCGATTCGCATAATCAGGGACGCAGATTGCAGCACAGCGTCAATCTGCTGTAAACCGGATCTTTCCCATGCTTGCATAGAAGCCTTAACTTTGGATAATGCCCGTTTCCCGAACATTCTCACAAGCAGACAACTCTTTTATGAAAAACGACGTCATTTCACCGGAATTTGATGAAAACGGTCGCCCGCTGCGCCGTATTCGCAGCTTTGTCCGCCGTCAGGGCCGCCTGACAAAAGGGCAGCAACACGCGCTGGACAACTACTGGCCGGTGATGGGCGTTGAGTTCAGCGAGCAGCCTCTGGATTTTGCTGAACTGTTTGGCCGCGAAGCACCCGTCACGCTGGAGATCGGGTTTGGTATGGGCGCCTCGCTGGTGACAATGGCGAAAGCTCGCCCGGAGCAGAACTTCCTTGGTATCGAAGTGCATTCGCCGGGCGTGGGCGCGTGTCTGGCAACGGCCCACGAAGAGGGCGTTGAGAACCTGCGCGTGATGTGTCACGACGCGGTGGAAGTGCTGCACAAAATGATTCCTGACAATTCTTTAACCATGGTTCAGCTCTTTTTCCCTGACCCGTGGCATAAAGCGCGTCATAATAAACGCCGTATCGTTCAGGCGCCGTTTGCCGAGCTGGTTAAAAGCAAGCTGAAGCTGGGCGGTGTCTTCCATATGGCGACCGACTGGGAACCGTATGCGGAACATATGCTGGAAGTGATGTCGTCGCTGGACGGTTACAAAAACCAGTCTGCGAGCAACGACTATGTACCGCGTCCGGAATCGCGTCCGGTAACTAAATTTGAACAGCGTGGCCATCGTCTTGGTCACGGTGTATGGGACTTAATGTTCGAGAGGGTGAAATAATGGCAAAGAATCGTAGCCGTCGTCTGCGTAAAAAGATGCATATCGAAGAATTCCAGGAAGTGGGCTTCTCCGTAGCGTGGCGTTTCCCGGAAGGCACCAGTGTAGAGCAGATCGATCAGGACGTGGATGCGTTCATCAATGACGTGATTGAGCCAAACAAGCTGGCCTTCGACGGTAGCGGTTACCTGGCCTGGGAAGGTCTGATCTGCACCCAGGAAGTGGGTAAATGCACCGAAGAACATCAGGCGCTGGTACGTAAATGGCTTGAAGACCACAAGCTAGAAGATGTCCGCGTCAGCGAACTTTTCGACGTTTGGTGGGACTAATAAAGCAATAAGGGGCCAGCATTAGCTGGCCCATTTTGTCTGAGGGAGTGTTTAAGATGCGCAAAACGTTGCTGGCTGTTGCTTTGATGGCAACCGGATTCACCGCCCATGCGGATTATCAATGTAGCGTCACCCCGCGTGATGACGTGGTGTTAAGCCCGCAAACCGTGCAGGTCAAAGGCGAGAACGGCAATCTGGTGATTACGCCGGATGGTAACGTGACGTTTAACGGCAAGCCGCAAAACCTGACTGCCGCGCAGCGCGAGCAGGCGAAGGATTACCAGGCTGAGCTGCGTACCGCACTGCCGTGGATCAACGACGGCGCGCTGACCCGCGTTGAGAAAAGCCGCGTGGCGCTGGATAAGATCATTACTAAAGAAGTGGGTGAGAGCAGCAACATGCGCACCCGCCTGACGAAGCTCGATAAGCAGCTTAAAGAGCAGATGAACCGCATTATCGAGACGCGCACCGACGGCCTGACGTTCCACTACAAGGCGATTGATCAGGTCCGCGCTGACGGGCAGCAGCTGGTGAATCAGGCGATGGGCGGCATCCTGCAGGACAGCATCAACGAAATGGGGGCGAAAGCCGTGCTGAAGGGCGGCGGTAACCCGCTGCAGGGCGTGCTGGGCAGTCTGGGCGGCTTGCAGACCTCCATTCAGAACGAGTGGAAGAACCAGGAAGATGATTTCCAGCAGTTCGGCAAAGACGTGTGTAAACGCGTGGTGTCGCTGGAAGATAGCCGGAAGGCGCTGGTGGGGACGCTTAAGTAAGATCTCTGCGCGCTGGGCCCCTCACCCCGGCCCTCTCCCCATGGGAGAGGGTGTAATCGTTCCCTCTCCCATGGGGAGAGGGTTAGGGTGAGGGCATCAGGCATTGCCGTCGTTGCAGAATAGCTATCAACACCTCCTCCTCATTAGCCCTGAATTCGTTATTCCAGAACCGTAAGACTTCCCATCCGTTCGCATTCAAAAACTCGGTACGTCGTGAATCATACTTCTCTTTGTTCTGATGCTGACCCCCGTCCAGCTCAACGATCAGCTTCGCCTTAAAGCAGGCTAAATCCACGATGTACGGACCAATAGGCATCTGCCGACGAAACTTATACCCAAAGAAGCGACGACCCCTGAGCAAATACCAGAGGCGTAATTCTTCGGGCGTCATTTGTTTGCGGAGTTGTTTTGATTTTTCCATCCCCACACTCTGCCAGCCTTTTCCTCAGCCGGCAGAGCGGGATGCAAAATCCTGAATAAGCCTTCAGGATTCTTCGGCGAGGAACAGCTCAAGAAGAGAGTTTAAGAACAGCTTGCCGTGCTCGGTGATCTGCCAGTATTCCTCACTCTCGGTGAGATACCCCTGGGCCAGCGCTTCGTCGATCTGCGGGCGAATCACCGACTCCGGCAGCCCGGTGTAACGCGCAAACTCCGCGCGCGGCGCGGCTTCCAGCAGACGGAAGCGGTTCATGAAGAACTCAAACGGTTTATCCGCCGCCTCAACGTCGTGCTGACGCTCCAGGTAGCGGCCTTCCATGTATCCGCGCGGGTGGCGGGTTTTGGCGGTGCGCAGAATGCGCCCGTCCGGGAAGGTCACCTTGCCGTGCGCGCCGCAGCCAATTCCCAGGTAGTCGCCAAAGCGCCAGTAGTTCAGGTTGTGCTGGCACTGATAGCCCGGCTTCGCATACGCGGACGTTTCATACTGCTGATAGCCCGCAGCGGTTAGCAGCCTGTGACCCTGCTCGAAGATATCCCAGAGCGCGTCGTCGTCCGGCAGCACCGGCGGGCGGGAACCGAACAGCGTGTTTGGCTCAATGGTGAGCTGATACCACGACAGGTGCGGCGGGTTCAGTTCGATCGCCTGGCGCAGGTCGTCCAGCGCCTCTTCCAGCGACTGATCCGGCAGGCCGTGCATCAAATCGAGGTTGAAGCTGCGAAGGCCCAGCCCGGTCGCCAGATTTGCCGCGCGCTTCGCCTCTTCCGGGCCGTGAATGCGTCCCAGACGTTTTAGCTTCGGTTCGCTAAAGCTCTGCACGCCGATGGAGATGCGGTTTACACCCGCGCGCTGATAGTCGACAAAACGGTCAGCCTCAACGGTGCCGGGGTTGGCTTCCATGGTAATTTCCGCATCCGCCGCCAGGTTCAGGCGCGCACGCACGCCGTCCAGCAGCGTCTGCATTGCCGGGCCGGACAGCAGGCTCGGCGTACCGCCACCAATGAAAATGGTCTTAACTTCACGTCCCTGTGCGTAAGCGACATCGGCGTCCAGGTCGGCCAGCAGATGCGCAACATAGTCATCGTGCGGCACTTCGCCCTTCAGGGCGTGCGAGTTGAAATCGCAGTACGGGCACTTCTGCACGCACCACGGGATGTGAATATACAGACTCAGAGGCGGCAAATTAGCCATTACGCAGTGCTTCCAGTAACAGTTTCAGCGCGCGTCCACGGTGGGAAATCGCGCTTTTCTCTTCGCGGGTCAGTTCCGCAGCGGTTTTGCCCTCGGTCGGGACAAAGAAAATCGGGTCGTAGCCAAAGCCGCCGTTGCCAGCTGCTTCATGGGTAATCACGCCCGGCCAGCTGCCGTGGCAGACAATCGGCGTAGGGTCTTCCGCGTGACGCATATAGACCAGCACGCAGTGAAACTGCGCGGTGCGCTGTTCGTCCGGTACGTCTTTCAGGGCGACAAGCAGCTTTTCCAGATTCTGCTGGTCGGTGGCGTCAACGCCGGAATAGCGCGCAGAGTAAATCCCCGGGGCACCGCCGAGAAAATCCACGGCCAGGCCGGAGTCGTCGGCAATCGCGGGCAGGCCGGTAATCTGCGCGGCGTGACGCGCTTTCAGGATCGCGTTTTCGATAAACGTCAGCCCCGTCTCTTCGGCGGACTCCACGCCCAGATCGGTCTGGGCAACCACGTCCAGCCCAAAATCATTTAATAGCGAGGCCAGCTCGCGCACTTTACCGGCGTTGCCGGTCGCGAGAACAACTTTCTGCATGGTTTAGTCCTGTTCTTTCAGAGCCGCGACTTCCGTCGGGATAGATTGCGGATTAAGGATTTTTACCTGTTTATGTCGCCCAAGTTCACCTTTTTCAATGATGACCTGGCTTTTGGCAACGCGAAACTGTTTTGCCAGATATTTAGTCAGATGCGCGTTCGCCTGACCGTCAACCGGCGGGGCGGTGATGGCGACTTTTAACTCGTCGCCATGCAGCCCGACAATACTGTCACGGCTGGCCTTCGGCTGAATATACAGCCGCAAAACCAGCCCGTCAGCGCAGGTGCTTACGGCACTCATAGCGCCATCCACAGCCCCGGCAGCAGCATATCGCCCGTGGACTGTAACAGCTCAGCGATCCCCATGTTGACCACATAGAGCAGCAGAACCAGGATCATCGGCGAGAAATCAATACCGCCCATCGAAGGCAGCAGATTGCGAATCGGGCGCAGCAGCGGTTCGGCCAGTTGGATCAGCGCATATTCTACCGGACTACGCCCCTGGCTTACCCAACTCATGATGGCCATGACCAGCAGCACCCAGAAAATCAGCAGGCCGATGGTTTTGATTAAAATCAGGACCGCAGCAATCCAGATAATCGGCTGGAAGGTGATGACCATAAACAGCACGATCGCTTTGATAACGCTCAGAATAAACGCCACCAGCAGAGACGAGCTGTCGATGGGACCCATCGCCGGGATAATGCGGCGCAGAGGTCCGACAACAGGTTGCGTGATTTTCACGACAAACTGCGAGAACGGATTATAAAAATCACAGCGGGCCCACTGCATCCAGACGCGCAGCAAAAGCGCCATCGTATACAGCTCAAGCACTGTTGAGAGCAGGAAAGTCAACGTCTTCATGGCGTTCCTCAGGTTTCCTTATTATTTTGAGTAGTCGCGCGCACCGAAAATTGCCGTACCGATGCGCACCATAGTGCTGCCTGCCGCGATGGCGGCTTCCATATCATCTGACATGCCCAGTGAAAGCGTGTCTACCGTGTTATAGCGCGCTTTAAGCGCCTCAAATGCTACAGCCATTTGCTGTGCCACGGCAAACTGCCTTTCATAACTTGACTCAGGCGCCGGAATTGCCATCAGCCCGCGCAGGGTCAAGCGCGGCAGTTCGGCAACCTCTGCGGCCAGCGCGTCCAACTCGCTCAGCGCAATGCCGGACTTGCTGTTTTCGTCGCTGATGTTGACCTGAATCAGCACGTTAAGCGCTGGCATTTCTGCCGGACGCTGGTCATTCAGGCGGGTAGCAATACGCAGGCGATCGATGGTGTGGCACCAGTCGAAGTGTTCTGCTACCAGACGGCTTTTGTTCGACTGCAGGGGGCCAATAAAGTGCCACTGCAGATCCGTATTCCCCTGTTCCTGAAAGTAGCGAATTTTATCCACGCCTTCCTGAACGTAGTTTTCACCAAACGCCCGCTGGCCTGCGTCAATAGCTTCTGCGATGGCGCTCGCAGGCTTGGTTTTGCTGACTGCAAGCAGCGTAATTTCTTCTGAAGCACGGCCGCAGCGCGCTGCGGCGGCTGAGATTTTGTCCCGGACCTGTGCCAGGTTATGCGCAATGTCGTTCATTTTCCGAGGAGTAGTCTATGGATGTGGAAGAAATTGTGGCTCTTAGTGTAAAGCATAACGTCTCCGATCTACACCTGTGCAGTGATTCGCCACCGCGCTGGCGCAGATTAGGTCGGCTTGAACCCGCTCCTTTTCCGCCTCCCGATGTCGGAGCGTTATTGAAAGCGTGGCTCAACGATGAGCAGCAGGGGATATGGTGGGCAAAGGGGCAGGTGGATTTTGCCTCGACGGTGACGGGAGGCCAGCGGCTGCGCGGCAGTGCCTTTAAGCAGATGAGAGGTGTCTCTGTGACGCTGCGGCTGCTGCCGCGTAGCTGCCCACAGCTCTCTTCGCTGGGCGCGCCGCGGGCGATCCCGGAACTGTTGTCCAATGACGCCGGGCTGATTCTGGTCACGGGGGCGACCGGCAGCGGCAAATCCACTACGCTGGCGGCGATGGTCGATTTTCTCAACCACCATGCTGACGGCCATATCCTCACGCTTGAAGATCCGGTGGAGTTTATCTACCAGAGCGAACGTTGTCTGATCCAGCAGCGGGAGATAGGCCAGCACAGCCCGTCATTTGCTGAAGCGCTGCGCAGCGCCTTACGCCAGGATCCGGACGTTATTCTGCTGGGGGAGCTGCGCGACAGCGAAACGATCCGCCTGGCGCTGACGGCGGCGGAAACCGGACACCTGGTGCTGGCGACGCTGCATACGCGCGGGGCATCGCAGGCGATTGAACGGCTGGTCGATACGTTCCCGGCGCAGGAGAAAGATCCGGTGCGTAACCAGCTGGGCGGCAGCCTGCGAGCGGTGCTGGCGCAGAGGCTGCTTCCCGATCTGCAGGGCGGGCGCGTCGCGTTGTATGAACTGCTGGTGAACACTGCGGCGGCGGCGAATTTGATTCGTGAAGGGAAAACGTGGCAACTGCCCGGGATCATTCAAACCGGTCAGCAGGCAGGAATGCAGAACTTTGACCAGAGCCTGGCGGAGAGACGGGCGCAGGGCCGGCTGTAGGCCCCCGTGCTTAAAAGCCCTGCTCGAAATAGCTTTCGAGGATAATCACGGCGGAAGCAGAGTCCACGCTGCCCTTGTTGAGCGCACGGAAGCCGCCGTGCTCAAACAGGCCCGCACGCGCTTCGACGGTGCTGAGACGCTCGTCGTGCAGCTTCACGGAGACGCCAAAGCGGCCATGGATTTTATTGGCGAACTTACGCGCCCGGGCGGTAAGCGGCTGTTCTGTGCCGTCCATGTTCAGCGGCAGCCCAACAATAACATCATCCGGCTGCCACTCTTTGAGCAGACGCTCGATAAGATTCCAGTCTGGCGTGCCGTCATTGGCCTTCAGGGCCGTAAGCGGACGCGCGGTACCGGTGATGCGCTGCCCCACGGCGACGCCAATGCTTTTGGTACCAAAATCGAAGGCCAGAAGCGTTCCGCTCATCAGGCGTGCCCCGCTACGCCAGGCATGGTCAGGATATCAATGCCAATCAGCTTCGCCGCGTCACGCCAGCGATCGGCGATAGGGGTTTTAAACAGGATGTTCATGTCCGCAGGCGCGGTAAGCCAGGCGTTATCAAGGATCTCTTGCTCAAGCTGGCCTTTCTCCCAGGACGAATAGCCCAACGCCACCAGCACTTCAGAAGGTTGCTCTGCGGTACCCAGCGTTTCGAGCACATCACGCGAGGTGGTGATGACGGTGTTATCCGAAATTCGAATACTGGAAGAGAATACCGGCGGCGTATGCAGGATAAAGCCGCGATCTTCTGCAAGAGGTCCACCCAGCATCACCGGTTTATCAAGACGTATTTCCGGCAGTCGCGCTTCAGCCGAGATTTTCAGCTTGTCCAGAATTCCTTCAACCTGAAGATTTTCCAGTGGTTTATTGATGATAATACCCATCGCGCCGTCTTCATTGTATTCACAAATATAAACCACGGCGCGGCGAAAAATCGGGTCCTGGAGAGCAGGCATGGCAATAAGAAAGTGATGCTGTAAATTCATTGTCAGAGGTACTGTTTCCTGGTTTAAAAAGCGACAACGCCCAGTATGGGGACAAACACAGGCGCTGTCACTAATAGTATTGTTAGGTTATTTCTGTAAACGTTTTTCGATAGCGTCCATCAGCATTCCGGTGATCGAAATCGGGAATTCCGCTTCAATTTCACGAATGCAGGTCGGGCTGGTGACGTTCACTTCGGTCAGACGATCGCCGATGATATCCAGGCCAACGAAGATCAGGCCTTTGGCTTTCAGCGTTGGGCCAACGCGGCGGGCAATTTCCCAGTCGCTTTCGGTCAGCGGGCGCGGCTCACCGCGACCGCCGGCTGCCAGGTTCCCACGAGTTTCGCCACCCTGCGGGATACGCGCCAGGCAGTAAGGAACCGGTTCTCCATCTACCACCAGAACGCGCTTATCGCCGTCTTTAATCGCCGGAATATAGTTCTGCGCCATGCAGTAACGCGTGCCCAGTTCGGTCAGCGTTTCGGCAATCACGCCAATGTTCGGGTCGCTCTCCTTAACGCGGAAAATCGACGCGCCGCCCATGCCGTCCAGCGGCTTCATGATGATATCGCCGTGCTTCTGCCAGAATTCCTTCAGCTGCGCTTTGCTGCGGGTCACCAGGGTTTCCGGCGTCAGGTCAGAGAACCAGGCGGTGTAGAGCTTCTCGTTGCAGTCGCGCAGGCTCTGCGGCTTGTTGACGATCAGCGTGCCTTTCTCTTCTGCGCGCTCAAGGATATAGGTGCTGTAGATGTATTCGGTGTCGAACGGCGGATCTTTACGCATCAGGATGACGTTGAGATCGGCCAGGGCAATATCCTGCTCGGTGCCGAACTCATACCATTTGTCATAGTTCTGCTCGACGTTAACGATGCGGGTGCGCGCGCGGGCTTCACCGTTGATCAGGTAAAGATCGTTCATCTCCATATAGTGGAGTTCATAGCCGCGACGCTGCGCTTCCAGCAGCATGGCGAAGCTGGAATCTTTCTTGATGTTAATGTTTGCGATGGGGTCCATCACGATGCCGAGCTTGATCATGTTCTTCTCCGTTAATGCTTCAACCCAGATCGCCAAACCGTACCTGTAGCGCGGTAATGGCCGTGAGTGCCGTTGTCTCAGTGCGCAGAACGCGAGGTCCCAACAGAATATCAGTAAACTGGTAACGTGCCGTCATCGCAATTTCGTCCGCCGACAGGCCGCCTTCGGGGCCAATCAGCAGGCGTACGCGCTCAACGGGCAGGGGCAGCGTATTGATGCTGGCGCTGGCGCGCGGATGAAGATTGAGCTTCAGCCCGCTTTCCTCTTCTGCACACCACTCCTCCAGATCCATCGCCGGGCGGATCTCCGGAATACGGTTGCGGCCACTCTGTTCGCAAGCCGCAATGGCGATTTTCTGCCACTGCTGGATCTTTTTGTTCAGACGTTCCGCATCCAGTTTAACGCCGCAGCGCTCAGAAAAAAGTGGCGTAATGAGGCTTACACCCAGTTCAATGGATTTCTGTATGGTGAACTCCATTTTCTCGCCGCGCGACATCACCTGGCCCAGATGGATGTGCAGCGGTGATTCCCGATCATCCACTTCGCCACGCAGGACGTTAACGTGTACGCTTTTTTTATCAGACCGCGTGATTTCCGCGTCGAAAACCTGGTTCGAGCCGTCGAACAGCTGTATTGCCTGGCCTGCGCCCATGCGCAGCACGCGGCCAACGTGGTTGGCGGCGTCATCAGACAAGGCGATTTCGCGGCCTGCGGTAATCAGTTCAGGATGGTAAATGCGGGGAATGCGCATAGTCAGAAATTCCATGTGTCATGCGATATAAGCGAATTGCCGTAGTGTAGGTTAGCTCTTTTGCGCCTGGCAAGCCCGCTGGACGTAAGGGTTGTGATTCCCCTGGACTCTGGCGATACGTTCGTCGCGCTGGCATTCCCACTCCGTCACCGGGTACTGCTTGTCCCAGGCGTTGAACAGCTGCGTCTGCTGGCGGGAGAGGTTGAGGTCGTAACGGTCACGCATATAGAAGTAGGTGCGGGCAATGCTGCCGCGCGCGCGGGCAGGGGGCTCGGCGACTTTCTCTTTAAAATCAACCTTCATACCGCACTGGCCGTACTGGCCTTCGCCACCGTTCCACTGGCTGTACATGAAATTACCCCGGTCGCCGTTCACTTCACCTACGGCAGGCTGCAGGTTATGCATATCGCTTTCCATCTGGCGATAAACCGGGTCTTTGGCGCAGTTTTTACGTCCGCCATCCTGCCAGCACTGGCGCTGGTGGCCAAACTGCCAGGCCGGAACGACATGTTCCCATTCAATGCGGCTGGCGCGGTTTTCGTTTTTACGCACCTTATAGCCGCAGGACTCAAGGTCAACGACCCCTTTTTTACCCTGCCAGTTAATTTTACAGCCGCAGTAGAAATCCCCCGGCACATCGGCGTTTACCTTCACGCCTGCTGCCTTGGCCTGGGAAAAACTGTTGATACCGTCGGCCAGAGCATGGCCTGAGAGCGCCGTCGTCAGAAAGGCGACCGCGAGAGAAAAATTACGGGACATCTTACACTCCGTGTCAAAACGAGCCCGCAACGTAACGAATGTTGTTCCCGTATGCAATCAGTCAGATCAGGAAAGTTCCTGAAAGTTCAGATGATTATTCCGCAACCAGCGGCTCGCCGCATTTGACGCAGCGGTAGGTCGCCTCGCCGCGCACCACGCGATTATGGCGGCGGACGGTAAGCTGGTGCAGCTGACACTGGCAGCGGTAGGGGAAGGTATTGCGGCGCACCGATTCCAGTTCGAACTGATGGGTGCGGCGTGCCGGAACGCCGAGCACCGCTTCCATCATCCACTTCCACTCCTTGCCGTGGGGCGCGACGCGTCCGAAGTGTTTCCACACCAGCAGATGCGCCAGCTCGTGCGGTACCACTTCCTCGATAAACGCCTGCTGGTTTTCCATCATCAGCACCGGGTTAAGGCGGATCTCATACGGCTCGAGCCAGGCGGTACCCGCCGCGGTTCCGCGCTGCTGATAAACGATCTTAGGTTCAGGGTAATTGCGGCCGAGCTTCAGGTTCGCCTGGGCGAGTTTTTCCCGCAGGCAGCGCATAACGGCTTGCTGAAGGGCGATGGGGAGACGGGGTGCTTTCATAGGGGCAGAGCATAAAGCGCGAAGCGGGGAGGCGCAAGAGGCGCCTCCCGCGTGAGGATCAGTCGTGGGCGCCGATTTCGCGCAGCGGACGACCTTTCATCAGGTTACGTTCAATATGTTCCAGAGAAACGTGTTTGGTTTCTGGAACCAGCCAGATTGTCAGCACAATAAAGAAGATATTCAGACCTGCGTAGACCCAGAAGGTGTTCGCGTTGCCCAGGGTATTGAGCATGGTCAGGAACGTTGCTCCGACGATCATGTTGGCAATCCAGTTGGTTGCGGTAGAGCAGGTGATACCAAAATCACGCCCTTTCAGCGGCTGGATCTCAGAGCACAGAACCCAAATCAGCGGGCCAGCGCTCATCGCAAACCCGACGATAAACATCAGCAGCATGCCGACCGCAAAGTACTGGGCGGTTGGTGAGTGAATGCCCACATGCATCATGGTACCGAGGACACCCATACCGGCTGCCATCACCAGGAAGCCCAGCGTCAGCGTTGGCTTACGTCCCCAGCGGTCCACCAGACCGATGGCGATAAAGGTCGCCAGCACGTTGGTCAGACCCACGATGACGGTCCCCCACATTTGTTCGGTGGTGTTGGTATAGCCCGCCAGCTCAAAGATTTTTGGCGCGTAATACATGATGACGTTCATCCCGGTGAACTGCTGCATCACCTGAAGCAATACGCCAAGGAACACCGCGCGGCGGAAGTTGCTGTTCTCTTT
The DNA here is from genome assembly GCF_047530595.1 of Enterobacter sp. 01-M-02-SI-ECC. NCBI lineage: Bacteria > Pseudomonadati > Pseudomonadota > Gammaproteobacteria > Enterobacterales > Enterobacteriaceae > Enterobacter > Enterobacter sp. 01-M-02-SI-ECC. The sequence goes on from NZ_JBLKCZ010000016.1 coordinate 48,587, forward strand.
AAACAGCGCCCAGCCGGACTGTTTGACCTTCAGGCTTTCGCGGATCTCTTCCAGCTCGTTTTTCGCTTCGGCGCTGGTATCGCGCAGGCGCATCAGCACGCGTTCGGCATCGTGGAATCGACGTTTGGCGGCGAACCAGCGCGGGCTGTCCGGCAGGAAGAAGACGCCAATCAGCAGCAAAATGGCCGGGATGATGATCACGCCGAGCATCCAGCGCCATGCGCCGCTGTAGCTAAACGCGGTATCGGAAAGGTACGCGCCCAAAATACCGATGGTGATCATGAGCTGGTACATCGAAATCATACTGCCGCGGATTTTCTCCGGCGCGATTTCAGACAGGTAAAGCGGGGCGGTATAGGACGCCACGCCCACGGCCAGGCCGAGCAGCACGCGGGAAACCAGCAGGACCTCAACGTTAGGCGCAGCGGCAGAGAAGAGTGAACCGGCAACGAACAGGATCGCGCCGATCATCAGGCTCTTTTTACGCCCGAGCTTGAAGGAGAGCCAGCCGCTGCCGACGGCCCCGACGGCCGCGCCAAACATCATGGAGCTGACCACCCACTCCTGGGTATGAGCGCTGATCTGGAACTCGTCAGTGATGAAAGGTAATGCACCGGCAATGACGCCGATATCCAGGCCAAAAAGTAATCCTGCCAGGGCGGCGAGGAAACAGACGAAGAATGTCATCGCCTTGTTGGACGTACGCCCCTGTTTTTTATTGTCAGGCATTATGCCCTCCAGTTGGGTTATCAGTTTTATTGATATAAAGGGTAGGTGAGTGACCCGTAAAAATATGTGAGATTAATCACATAGGTGTAATCGGTTACACTAAGGTGCAACCGTAAAAATAATTAAAGCTTTGAAAATATAGAGGTAAACGAGGTGATATGCATCGCGAAAGAACACATTTCAGACTTAACTGAAATGAGATGTAACAGCAGAAGAAAGGCGATCATGCAAAGAGAATATTCTGAAAGCGAGACGCATCCGGTGCGGTGTAATCGGTTCCATATGTGCGCCTTTGCGGCGTCACCCGACAAAAAAAGGCCAGCCTGAAGGCTGGCCTTTTATCACGCAGATGTCAGTCGATTACTTCAGACCGGCAGCTTCACGCAGCAGGGCGGCTTTGTCGGTTTTTTCCCATGGGAAATGTTCACGACCAAAGTGACCGTATGCAGCGGTTTCTTTGTAGATTGGGTGCAGCAGATCCAGCATCTGAATCAGGCCGTATGGACGCAGGTCGAAGAACTCGCGCACCAGCAGAGTCAGCTGTTCTGAAGGCACTTTCTCGGTACCAAAGGTTTCAACCATGATGGAGGTTGGCTCAGCCACGCCGATCGCGTAGGAAACCTGGATCTCACAGCGGTCAGCCAGGCCGGCAGCAACGATGTTTTTCGCCACATAACGCGCCGCGTACGCCGCAGAACGGTCAACTTTAGACGGATCTTTACCGGAGAACGCACCGCCACCGTGGCGCGCCATGCCGCCGTAGGTATCAACGATGATTTTACGACCGGTCAGGCCACAGTCACCCATTGGGCCGCCGATAACGAAGCGTCCGGTTGGGTTGATGAAGAATTTGGTCGCAGAGCTCAGCCATTCGGTCGGCAGAACCGGCTTGATGATCTCTTCCATCACTGCTTCCTGCAGGGATTTCTGATCGATATCTTCGGCGTGCTGGGTAGACAGAACCACCGCGTCAATACCGACGATTTTACCGTCGTCGTACTGGAAAGTGACCTGGCTTTTCGCATCAGGGCGCAGCCACGGCAGGGTGCCGTTTTTACGCACTTCAGCCTGACGCTGCACCAGACGGTGTGCGTAGGTGACCGGTGCTGGCATCAGCACGTCGGTTTCGTTGGTTGCATAGCCGAACATCAGGCCCTGGTCGCCCGCGCCCTGTTCCAGCGGATCGGCACGGTCAACGCCCTGGTTGATGTCTGGAGACTGTTTGCCAATCGCGCTCAGAACCGCGCAGGAGTTGGCATCAAAGCCCATATCAGAATGCACATAGCCGATCTCACGCACCGTATTACGGGTGATCTCTTCGATATCAACCCATGCGCTGGTGGTGATCTCACCGCCAACCAGAACCATGCCGGTTTTGACATAGGTTTCGCACGCTACGCGCGCTTTTGGATCCTGCGCCAGGATCGCATCCAGCACCGCATCGGAGATTTGGTCAGCAATTTTATCAGGATGTCCTTCTGATACGGACTCGGACGTAAACAGGTGTTTTGCCATGTTTTATTTCACCTAAGAGGAATTTGGTTAGCTCAAGCTGCTGTGTGGAATAGCCAAAGGAGATAATTCTACCAAGGCCTGCAGGTTTTTGACACTGGCAGTATGAGTGTTAATCAGTATAGATGGATTAACATCTGGATGGCTATTTTAGGTCACTTCTTCGCCCGATTTCCAGTTTTTTTTGACTAACCTCTCACTCAGTTGAAATTGCGGCTGGCAATAATTCCTGACGGCTCCGGCAACACGCGCATTTTTGTTTTGCTTTTTAGCCCCCTTCTCGGTATAAAACGCGGCGCGCGGCTCATATAAAATAAGCGCTCGATGAACTCATCGTGTCGCCACTTCCAGCCGGGTTAAGCAGTGAACTTTTAGCTTTGGCTTGGGGTCCGTTTCAGCAGAAGCGGCCGTGGAGGTGATACGAGATAATGAACCATCGTTTTCCGCTAATTCAGCGCAGCCGTTCTGGCGCGCATTTGATTCCCGCAACCCGCATTTTTAGTCTGCAAACCTGCCGATGTTATACCCATCTCGGCGCTTCTCAGGATTCCAGGGCCGGTCGCGCTTTGTGAAAACTGAACAAGGGCGCTCTTGTTAATACAAGAGTTTTCTCGTGGTTTCGCCGAACCTTGTCATACAGAGTTCGGATACGTGTTTTACAATGATATGAATAAGAAACCGGTCGCACGGTCTGGATTTCAGCATACTCTGCTGGGAAACGGAGCCGTTTATGGGTTGTTATCGCCGTATAACGCTGCGATAGTAGTCAACTGTTTTACACTTAATACAAAGAGTTGAGGTTCGCTATGTCTGACGACATGTCTTCTTTTTCGCCTTCGTCAGCGGGCGAACAGGGTGTACTACGTTCTATGCAGGAGGTTGCGATGAGCTCCGAGGAAGCCAGCAAGATGCTGCGCACTTACAATATTGCCTGGTGGGGCAATAACTATTACGACGTCAACGAACTGGGCCACATCAGCGTCTGCCCGGATCCGGACGTCCCTGAAGCGCGCGTGGATCTCGCGAAGCTGGTTAAAGCCCGTGAAGCTCAGGGCCAGCGTTTGCCTGCACTGTTCTGCTTCCCGCAGATCCTGCAACATCGCCTGCGTTCGATTAACGCCGCGTTTAAGCGCGCGCGTGAGTCCTACGGTTATAAAGGTGACTACTTCCTGGTTTACCCGATCAAGGTGAACCAGCACCGCCGCGTAATTGAATCTCTGATCCACTCCGGCGAGCCGCTGGGTCTGGAAGCCGGTTCCAAAGCTGAACTGATGGCAGTTCTGGCGCATGCGGGCATGACCCGTTCAGTGATCGTCTGTAACGGCTATAAAGACCGTGAATACATTCGTCTGGCGCTGATTGGCGAGAAGATGGGCCACAAGGTCTATCTGGTTATCGAGAAGATGACCGAAATCGCCATCGTGCTGGAAGAGGCCGAGCGTCTGAACGTGGTGCCACGCCTTGGCGTGCGTGCGCGTCTGGCGTCACAGGGTTCCGGCAAATGGCAGTCCTCCGGCGGCGAAAAATCCAAGTTCGGCCTGGCGGCAAACCAGGTACTGCAGCTGGTGGAAATCCTGCGCGAGCGCGGTCGTCTGGACAGCATTCAGCTGCTGCACTTCCACCTCGGCTCGCAGATGGCCAACATTCGCGATATTGCGACCGGCGTGCGTGAGTCAGCGCGTTTCTACGTTGAGCTGCATAAGCTTGGCGTAAATATTCAGTGCTTCGACGTGGGCGGCGGCCTGGGCGTGGACTACGAAGGGACCCGCTCGCAGTCTGACTGTTCCGTGAACTACGGCCTGAACGAATACGCGAACAACATCATCTGGGCGATCGGCGATGCCTGTGAAGAGAACGGCCTGCCGCACCCGACGGTGATCACCGAATCCGGTCGCGCGGTGACCGCGCACCATACGGTGCTGGTTTCTAACATCATCGGCGTTGAGCGTAGCGAAATCTCCGAGGCAACGCCTCCGGCAGACGATGCCCCGCGTTCCCTGCAAAGCATGTGGGAAACCTGGCAGGAGATGCACGAGCCGGGCACGCGTCGTTCCCTGCGCGAATGGCTGCACGACAGCCAGATGGATCTGCATGACATTCACGTGGGTTATTCTTCAGGCACCTTCAGCCTGCAGGAGCGCGCTTGGGCGGAGCAGCTCTACCTGAACATGTGCCATGAAGTGCAGAAACAACTCGACCCGAGCAACCGCGCGCACCGTCCGATTATCGACGAGCTGCAGGAGCGTATGGCGGATAAGATTTACGTCAACTTCTCGCTGTTCCAGTCGATGCCGGATGCCTGGGGTATCGACCAGCTTTTCCCGGTTCTGCCGCTGGAAGGGCTGAACCATGCCCCGGAACGCCGTGCGGTGCTGCTGGACATCACCTGTGACTCCGACGGCGCCATCGACCACTACGTCGACGGCGACGGTATCGCAACGACGATGCCAATGCCGGAATACGACCCGGAGAACCCGCCGATGCTGGGCTTCTTTATGGTCGGCGCGTATCAGGAGATCCTCGGCAACATGCATAACCTGTTCGGTGATACCGAAGCGGTGGACGTGTTCGTGTTCCCTGACGGCAGCGTGGAAGTTGAGCTGTCCGATGAAGGGGACACCGTGGCGGACATGCTGGAATACGTTCAGCTCGATCCGAAAACCCTGCTGACACAGTTCCGCGATCAGGTGAAAAACACCGGTCTGGACGACGCGCTCCAGCAGCAGTTCCTGGAAGAGTTTGAAGCGGGTCTGTACGGGTATACCTACCTGGAAGACGAGTAGGAAAACCTCCCTCTCCCTGTGGGAGAGGGGCGGGGTGAGGGCATCAGACCGCTAAGTCGCTGATGCCCGGTGGCGCTGCGCTTACCTAGCCTACGAACGTAGGCCGGATAAGGCGAAGCCGCCATCCGGCAGAATGCTATACTCACTTGAACCCGTATGCATTACCGGCGATAATTCGCCCTAATAAGCGATTTACGAATCAATCCCTTCCTCGTCGGGTTTAACGACGCGGAGGGGATTTTTTTTCATCTGTTTTTAATGTATCGACTTTAAAAGAGGTCAGGACATGAGCACTTTAGGTCATCAGTACGATAACTCTCTGGTATCTAACGCGTTTGGTTTTTTACGCCTTCCGATGAACTTCCAGCCGTACGACAGCGACGCTGACTGGGTGATCACCGGCGTGCCGTTCGATATGGCGACATCTGGCCGCGCGGGTGGTCGTCACGGCCCGGCGGCGATCCGTCAGGTTTCCACTAACCTGGCCTGGGAGCACAACCGCTTCCCGTGGAACTTCGACATGCGCGAGCGCCTGAACGTGGTGGACTGCGGTGACCTGGTGTATGCCTTCGGCGACGCGCGTGAGATGAGCGAAAAGCTGCAGGCCCACGCCGAGAAGCTGCTGGCCGCCGGTAAGCGCATGCTCTCCTTCGGCGGCGACCACTTCGTGACCCTGCCGCTGCTGCGCGCCCACGCGAAGCACTTCGGTAAAATGGCGCTGGTGCACTTCGATGCGCATACCGACACCTACGCGAACGGCTGCGAGTTCGACCACGGCACAATGTTCTTCACCGCGCCGAACGAAGGTCTGATCGACCCGAACCACTCGGTGCAGATCGGTATTCGCACCGAGTTCGACAAAGACAACGGTTTCACCGTGCTGGATGCGGGCCAGGTTAACGATCGCGGCGTCGACGACATCATCGCTCAGGTGAAGCAGATCGTGGGTGATATGCCCGTGTATCTGACCTTCGACATCGACTGTCTGGATCCGGCATTTGCACCGGGCACCGGTACGCCGGTCATCGGCGGTTTGACCTCAGATCGTGCCATTAAGCTGGTGCGCGGCCTGAAGGATCTGAACATTGTCGGGATGGACGTGGTGGAAGTGGCGCCTGCGTACGACCAGTCCGAGATCACCGCGCTGGCCGCAGCGACTCTGGCGCTGGAAATGCTCTATATTCAGGCAGCCAAAAAAGGCGAATAAGCCTCGCCTTGCGTGAAAAAAAACCTCTCTACTGAGAGGTTTTTTATTGCCTTTAGAACACGTTAAACGGGTATTCCACGTAAGCGCGGATCTCGTCCCCGCCCACGTTGTACTCGCTGGCGTTGCTGGAGACGCGCAGGACGGAGTAGCGCAGTTTCAGCTTCAGATCCTTCGCCGGACCATCCTGCACCTGGTACTGGATCTGGTTAAACCACTCGTGCTCTTTGCCGTTGCTGGTTTCAGAGGTTTTGATGTTATCGCCGCGCACGTAGGCGGTGGTCCAGCTCAGGCCCGGTAAGCCAAGGCCGGCAAAGTCCAGACCGTAGGATGCCTGCCAGGAACGTTCATCTTCGCCATTAAAATCAGACCAGTAGGAGTTCGCCAGCCAGATGGTGTTACCGCCATCACCCACGCCGCCCTTGTCGCGATAGCCGCCGTAGTTGTAGCCGGTGCTGCCGCTGCTCTGCTGGTACGCCACTTTGAACGTGTGAATGTCCCAGATGTAGCTCGCCGCCAGGCTCCAGATGGTGTTGCTGCGGCCCGTGTCGAGGCTGTCCGCGTAACCCTGGTCCAGACGGGAGTTATAGCCGTTGAAGTCGAGTACCAGCTGCTGCCCGGTGCTGAACGGCTGTTTGAAGTTCATGCCCAGGTATTGCTTGTTCATTACCTCTTCATTATGAGAGGCGTACAGCGCGCCGCTGAACTGGTCGTTAAACTGATAGCTCGCACCGCCGAAGGAGAGGCTCTTCAGCCCGCTGTCGTGGCGGTCATCGCTTTTACGCTGCTCGTCGGTGAAGTAACCAGCGTTGACTTCCAGACCGTCGATCTCTTTTGAGGTCAGCATGGTGCCGGTATAGCTTTCAAACAGCAGGCGGGAGCTGTCGGCATTCACGATGGGCAGCTCAGGGCGCTGATTCCCGTAGCTCAGTACGGTATTCGAGATGCGCATTTTGGCGGTGGCGCCAAACTTTGCCAGATCGGATTTTGCCCGGCCGTCATCTTCCTGCTTAAAGAAGTCGATGCCGCCCGCGCCGCTCTTGCCACGGCCGCCGTCCAGGCGCACGCCGTATTGAGCAATACCGTCCACGCCAAAGCCCACCAGCCCTTCGGTATAGCCGGATGCAAACGTGGCAATGATCCCCTGACCCCACTCGGCTTTGTCCTGCTGGCCCTGATGGTAATCGCGGCTGATATACGCATTGCGTAAAAACAGGTCCAGATGGCTGTCGTCAATAAAACCCTGGCTGTCGGATTGCTGGCTTGCAGCGGCAGGTAATGCGGCAAATAAGCTTAAAGCAATTAATGATAATTCTTTTTTCACGGAGGGAACGTCTCTGTCTGGATATAGTAATTTGAATAACTGCGGGCGTGATAATTACCGGAAAAAGAGACCTTTGCAATAATTATGTGACCAGACATTTCAATGCGATAGGGCAGATTTGGCGGGGCTTTCAGGGGTGTTATCGATACGTGCTGTTAAGTTAACAATTCATGCGAAATAAAAAGGAGGCAAAATTGCCTCCTTCTGAAATTATTTAATTCCGTCTGCGGCCATACGGTCGCGAATATGCTGTGCGCGTTCTTCTGAGGCCGGGTGATCGTCAAACATGGAGCTTTGGCGTCCGGCTTCCAGCTTGGCCAGTTTTTCGAAGCTGGTGGCTAAGCCTGAAGGATTAATGCCGCGTTTGCGCAACAGATCGTATGAGTAGTCATCCGCCTCGGACTCCTGACGCTGTGAGAACTGAGAGTTAACCAGCTTTTCACCCACGTCGCCAAGCTGTGACTGCGACAGGCTGCCAACGATACCGCCCGCTGAGGCCGCCGCTGCGCGGATGGCATTGGTGCCCAGGGCAACCTGCATCCCTTTCTTCACGTGGCCCAGGGCAACGTGGCCCATTTCGTGGCCGATCACCGCTTCCACTTCGTTGTCGGTCATCATGTCCATCAGTCCGCTATAGACGCGGATACAGCCGTTCGCCATCGCGAAGGCGTTCACGTCTTTCGCCATGTACACCTTGTAGTTCACCGGCTGGCCGTTGATGTTGTCGCCCAGCGCGGAAGCAATCTTATTCAGACGCTGCGTGTAGGTACTGTTAGCCGGCGCAAGCGTGGCTTTTCCGTCCATATCTTTACAGGCCTGGTCGCTCAGCGCTTTCACCTGCGCATCGCTCAGGGAATAGGCCTGAAAGGCCTCTGCGCCTGACGTCATCAGACCGTTAGAATCCATATTCTGACAGCCGCTCAGCAGGAGCGTTGTACCCAGGGCCAGCACTATTGCACGCATTTTCATGAGGTTGCTTCCGTACTCGTTAAACTGAATAAAATCCGAAAAGGGCACCGTCAGCGAAGCCGGTGTCGGGCTAAGTATAAGGAATATCTGCAGGGCCGGGCGAGCAGATTGCGCAACATGCGAGCATGATCCAGAGATTTCTTAACAAGCAAAAGAATGCTCCATGTACATGACTTGCGGCTTGGGTTACATTGTTGGCACTTTTTTCCGGCGTAGCCCAAAACGCGCTGTCGTCAAGGGCATGGCCTTTAACAGTCCGATCTGGAGTTAAAATGTCCTCACGTAAAGAGCTTGCTAATGCTATTCGTGCGCTGAGCATGGACGCAGTACAGAAAGCCAAATCCGGCCACCCAGGGGCTCCTATGGGTATGGCTGATATCGCCGAAGTCCTGTGGCGTGATTTCCTGAACCACAACCCGCAGAACCCGTCATGGGCTGACCGCGACCGCTTCGTGCTGTCCAACGGCCACGGCTCAATGCTGATCTATAGCCTGCTGCACCTCACCGGCTACGATCTGCCAATTGAAGAGCTGAAAAACTTCCGTCAGTTGCACTCCAAAACTCCAGGTCACCCGGAAGTGGGTTACACCGCTGGCGTAGAAACCACCACCGGCCCGCTGGGTCAGGGTATTGCTAACGCTGTGGGTATGGCGATTGCCGAGAAGACGCTGGCGGCGCAGTTCAACCGTCCTGGTCACGACATCGTAGACCACTTCACCTACGCGTTCATGGGCGACGGCTGCATGATGGAAGGCATTTCTCACGAAGTGTGCTCCCTGGCAGGTACCCTGAAGCTGGGCAAACTGGTTGCGTTCTATGACGACAACGGTATCTCCATCGACGGTCACGTTGAAGGCTGGTTCACCGACGACACTGCAGCACGTTTCGAAGCCTACGGCTGGCACGTAGTGCGTGGCGTTGATGGTCACGATGCTGACTCGATTAAACGTGCAGTGGAAGAAGCGCGCGCGGTGACGGACAAACCGTCCCTGCTGATGTGCAAAACCATCATCGGCTTCGGCTCCCCGAACAAAGCGGGTACTCACGACTCCCACGGCGCGCCATTGGGTGATGCGGAAATTGCACTGACCCGCGAAGCGCTGGGCTGGAAACACCCTGCATTCGAAATTCCATCTGAGATCTACGCTCAGTGGGATGCAAAAGAAGTAGGCCAGGCGAAAGAAGCGGCCTGGAACGAGAAATTCGCTGCCTATGCGAAAGCGTTCCCGCAGGAAGCGGCTGAATTCACCCGTCGTATGAAAGGTGAAATGCCGTCTGACTTCGACGCGAAAGCCAACGAATTCATCGCTAAGCTGCAGGCGAACCCGTCTAAAATCGCGAGCCGTAAAGCGTCTCAGAATGCGATTGAAGCGTTCGGCCCATGGCTTCCAGAATTCCTGGGCGGCTCCGCTGACCTGGCACCATCTAACCTGACCCTGTGGTCTGGTTCTAAGCCAATCAACGAAGATACTGCCGGTAACTACATCCATTACGGTGTACGTGAATTCGGTATGACCGCGATTGCCAACGGTATCTCCCTGCACGGCGGTTTCCTGCCGTACACCTCTACCTTCCTGATGTTCGTTGAATACGCACGTAACGCCGTGCGTATGGCCGCGCTGATGAAACAGCGTCAGGTGATGGTCTACACCCACGACTCCATCGGTCTGGGCGAAGATGGTCCAACTCACCAGCCGGTAGAGCAGGTGGCTTCCCTGCGTGTGACCCCGAACATGAGCACATGGCGTCCATGTGACCAGGTTGAATCCGCGGTGGCGTGGAAATACGGTGTTGAGCGTCAGGACGGTCCAACCGCGCTGATCCTCTCCCGTCAGAACCTGGCACAGCAGGAGCGTACTCCAGAGCAGCTGGCGAACATCGCTCGCGGTGGTTACGTGCTGAAAGATTGCGCGGGTCAGCCGGAGCTGATCTTCATCGCCACCGGTTCTGAAGTTGAACTGGCGGTTGCAGCGTGGGAAAAACTGACTGCCGAAGGCGTGAAAGCGCGCGTGGTTTCCATGCCGTCTACCGACGCGTTCGACAAGCAGGATGCCGCTTACCGTGAATCCGTGCTGCCTAAAGCGGTTTCCGCTCGCGTGGCAGTGGAAGCGGGTATCGCTGACTACTGGTTCAAATACGTGGGCCTGAACGGTGCCATCGTCGGTATGACCACCTTCGGTGAATCTGCTCCTGCAGAACAGCTGTTCGAAGAGTTCGGCTTCACCGTTGAGAACGTTGTCGCGAAAGCGAAAGAACTGCTGTAATCGTTTGTACGGTGCGGGCTGATGCCCTCACCCGAACCCTCTCCCGCGGGAGAGGGTGCAAACACTAAAAAACGGTAACCTCTCGGTTACCGTTTTGCTTTTACCTTGCCGCCATTATTCCACTTAAAATGTGACGCAAGTCATATAGCGCGCTTATTCATCTGGACAGACATTCCTTTTATTCCCCGATTCGCTTATTCTTGCTGAAGCGTTTCAGTCGATTAAATGTTCGACAATTGACCAATCAATCGCAGTTTGTGACAGCAAGGATTCCCCTTCGGGCGTAGCTGGATTACTCTTTCAGCCACCTCACACTCAGGGATTGCTTTGCAGGAGATCTATGACCGTACGCGTAGCGATTAATGGCTTCGGTCGCATCGGGCGTAATGTGGTTCGTGCTTTGTATGAATCCGGACGTCGGGCGGAAATAACCGTGGTGGCAATCAATGAACTGGCGGATGCTGCGGGCATGGCGCATTTATTGAAGTATGACACCAGCCACGGACGCTTTGCCTGGGACGTGCGCCAGGAAAGAGATCAGCTTTTTGTGGGTGATGACGCGATTCGTGTGCTGCATGAGAACAGCATCTCCGGGCTACCCTGGCGTGAACTGGGTGTGGATGTGGTGCTTGACTGTACCGGCATGTACGGCAACCGTGAACATGGCGAAGCGCATCTTGCTGCAGGCGCGAAAAAAGTCCTGTTTTCTCATCCCGGCAGTAACGACCTCGACGCGACCGTCGTGTTTGGCGTCAACCAGCATGAGCTGCAGGCCGAACACTGCATTGTTTCCAACGCCTCCTGTACCACCAACTGCATTATTCCGGTCATCAAACTGTTAGACGATGCGTATGGCATTGAGTCCGGTACCGTGACCACGATTCACTCCGCCATGCACGATCAGCAGGTCATTGACGCTTACCACCCGGATTTACGGCGCACGCGTGCAGCGAGCCAGTCAATCATTCCGGTGGATACGAAACTGGCGGCAGGGATCACCCGAATTTTTCCGCAGTTCAATGACCGTTTTGAAGCGATTGCCGTGCGCGTCCCAACAATCAACGTCACCGCAATCGACCTTAGCGTAACGGTGAAAAAACCGGTAAAAGCCTGTGAAGTCAACCTGTTGCTGCAAAAAGCGGCACAGGGGGCATTTCATGGTATAGTTGACTATACGGAATTACCGTTGGTCTCAGTAGATTTTAACCACGACCCACACAGCGCCATCGTCGATGGCACGCAAACGAGGGTCAGTGGCGCACACCTTATCAAGACGCTGGTCTGGTGTGATAACGAATGGGGCTTTGCTAACCGAATGCTCGACACCACGTTGGCAATGGCTGCTCAAGGTTTCAGGTAAGACGCATCGTGCGTCTGCAAAACTTTAAGAATCAACGAGAGGATTCACCATGTCTGTAATTAAGATGACCGATCTGGATCTGGCTGGTAAACGCGTTTTCATCCGTGCCGATCTGAACGTACCGGTTAAAGATGGCAAAGTGACCAGCGACGCGCGTATCCGTGCATCTCTGCCAACCATCGAGCTGGCTCTGAAGCAGGGCGCGAAAGTGATGGTCACCTCCCACCTGGGTCGTCCAACTGAAGGCGAGTACAACGAAGAGTTCTCTCTGCTGCCAGTGGTTAATTACCTGAAAGACAAACTGTCCAACCCGGTTCGCCTGGTGAAAGATTACCTGGACGGCGTTGACGTTGCAGCCGGTGAACTGGTTGTTCTGGAAAACGTTCGCTTCAACAAAGGCGAGAAGAAAGACGACGAAACCCTGTCCAAAAAATACGCTGCACTGTGCGACGTATTCGTGATGGATGCCTTCGGTACGGCGCACCGTGCTCAGGCGTCTACCCACGGTATCGGTAAATTCGCAGACGTAGCGTGTGCCGGTCCTCTGCTGGCTGACGAACTGGAAGCGCTGGGTAAAGCACTGAAAGAACCTGCTCGTCCAATGGTCGCTATCGTTGGTGGTTCTAAAGTTTCCACCAAACTGACCGTTCTGGATTCCCTGTCTAAAATCGCTGACCAGCTGATCGTTGGCGGTGGTATCGCGAACACCTTCGTTGCCGCTCAGGGCCACAACGTCGGTAAATCCCTGTACGAAGCAGACCTGGTTGACGAAGCCAAACGCCTGCTGAGCACCTGCGATATCCCGGTTCCAACTGACGTTCGCGTAGCGACCGAGTTCTCCGAAACCGCAACCGCGACCCTGAAATCTGTAAACGACATCAAAGACGAAGAGCAGATTCTGGATCTGGGCGACGTTTCTGCACAGAAACTGGCTGAAATCCTCAAAAACGCAAAAACTATCCTGTGGAACGGTCCGGTTGGCGTGTTCGAATTCCCGAACTTCCGCAAAGGGACTGAAATCGTTGCTAACGCTATCGCAGACAGCGAAGCGTTCTCTATCGCAGGCGGTGGTGACACCCTGGCAGCAATCGACCTGTTCGGTATCGCTGACAAGATCTCCTACATCTCCACTGGTGGCGGCGCATTCCTCGAATTCGTGGAAGGCAAAGTACTGCCAGCAGTAGCAATGCTCGAAGAGCGCGCTAAGAAGTAAGCCATTCAAGGGCAGGGAAACCTGCCCAATTTTCAGCGCGCTTTTAAGAGCTCGCACCTTTTCTAACGGCCGAAGATACAGGACTAAGCAACATGTCTAAAATTTTTGATTTCGTAAAACCTGGCGTTATCACTGGTGATGACGTACAGAAAGTGTTCCAGGTAGCTAAAGAAAACAACTTCGCTCTGCCAGCAGTGAACTGCGTGGGTACCGACTCCATCAATGCCGTACTGGAAACCGCTGCAAAAGTTAAAGCACCGGTTATCGTTCAGTTCTCTAACGGCGGCGCTGCGTTCATCGCAGGTAAAGGCGTGAAAACTGACATTCCTCAGGGTGCTGCAATCCTGGGCGCTATCTCTGGTGCGCACCACGTACACCAGATGGCTGAGCACTACGGTGTTCCAGTTATCCTGCACACTGACCACTGCGCGAAGAAACTGCTGCCGTGGATCGACGGTCTGCTGGACGCGGGTGAAAAACACTTCGCGGCTACCGGTAAGCCACTGTTCTCTTCTCACATGATCGACCTGTCTGAAGAGTCACTGCACGAAAACATCGAAATCTGCTCCAAATACCTGGCGCGCATGGCCAAAATGGACATGACTCTGGAAATCGAACTGGGTTGCACCGGTGGTGAAGAAGACGGTGTGGACAACAGCCACATGGACGCTTCTGCACTGTACACCCAGCCAGAAGACGTTGATTACGCTTACACCGAGCTGAGCAAAATCAGCCCACGCTTCACCATCGCAGCGTCCTTCGGTAACGTACACGGCGTTTACAAACCAGGTAACGTGGTTCTGACTCCGACTATCCTGCGTGATTCTCAGGAATACGTTTCCAAGAAACACAACCTGCCGCACAACAGCCTGAACTTCGTCTTCCACGGCGGTTCCGGTTCTTCTGCTCAGGAAATCAAAGACTCCGTAAGCTACGGCGTAGTGAAAATGAACATCGATACCGACACCCAGTGGGCAACCTGGGACGGTATCCTGCAGTACTACAAAGCGAACGAAGCTTACCTGCAGGGCCAGCTGGGCAACCCGAAAGGCGAAGACCAGCCGAACAAGAAATACTACGATCCACGCGTATGGCTGCGCGCAGCGCAGACGTCCATGGTGACCCGTCTGGAGCAGGCTTTCAAAGAACTGAACGCGATCGACGTTCTGTAATTTGAGCTGCTAACAGCATCAGAAGGCCCGCAAATGCGGGCCTTTTTTTATGCTTTTTCAATACCCTGCCAGACCTGCTTTTGTGATCTGTTTGGCAAAACCGGTGCTTTTTGTTTACCCTTTACAGACCTGCCTGTCTCCATGGGGGATGGATTTTGTGTTTTGGTTTAACAAAAGGAAGAATAAATGGAACAACTCGATGTTGTAGACAGCATCAATAACGCCGGTAACTGGCTGGTGCGTAACCAGGCCCTGCTGCTGAGCTATGCCGTGAACATCGTCGCGGCGATTGCCATCATTATCGTCGGGATGATCGTGGCGCGTATTGTCTCGAATACGGTTAACCGCGTGATGCTGGCCCGTCACATTGACGCCACGGTGGCTGACTTCCTCTCCGCACTGGTGCGTTACGGCATTATCGCCTTTACGCTGATTGCCGCGCTGGGCCGTGTTGGGGTGCAAACCGCCTCCGTCATCGCCGTTCTCGGTGCCGCCGGTCTGGCTATTGGTCTGGCGCTGCAGGGCTCGCTTTCAAACCTGGCGGCAGGCGTTCTGCTGGTGACCTTCCGTCCGTTCCGCTCCGGCGAGTACGTTGACCTTGGCGGCATTGCCGGAACCGTGCTGCAGGTACAAATTTTCTCAACGACCATGCGCACCGTCGATGGCCGCATCGTGGTCGTGCCGAACGGGAAAATCATCGCGGGCAACATCATTAACTTCTCCCGTGAGCCGGTGCGTCGTAACGAACTGATTATCAGCGTGGCGTACGACTCCGACATCGATCAGGTGAAGTCGCTAATTAGCAACATCATCGCCTCAGACGATCGCATTCTGAAAGACAAAGAGCAGACGGTTCGCCTGAACGAGCTGGGCGCGTCCTCCATTAACTTCGTGGTGCGTATCTGGAGCAAAAGCAGCGATCTGCAAAACGTGTACTGGGACGTGCTGGAGCGCATTAAGCGCGACTTCGATGCCAACGGCATCAGCTTCCCGTACCCTCAGATGGACGTAAACGTCAAAAAAGTCAAAGAAGCCGAATAACTTCCCCCGCGGGCCCGGTAAGCGCTAGCGCCACCGGGCTTTATTCTTATAAGTGCTGCTAATCCCCAATTAATATTATCCATTTCCTCTAATGTAATTCGCACAGTATAGTCTCCTTCCAGAACAATACTGTGAGAATTTCGTCATGTTATCTTATTATTTTCAAGGGCTTGCCTTAGGTGCGGCCATGATCCTTCCCCTTGGCCCGCAAAATGCGTTTGTGATGAACCAGGGCATTCGCCGCCAGTATCATCTGATGATTGCCCTGCTGTGTGCGGTAAGCGATTTATTGCTGATCTGTGCCGGGATTTTTGGCGGCAGCGCATTGCTCATGCAGTCTCCCTGGCTGCTGGCGCTGGTCACCTGGGGCGGCGTGGCGTTTCTGCTCTGGTACGGATTCGGCGCGCTGAAAACGGCAATGAGCAGCAACCTCGAACTGGCGAGCGCGGAGGTCATGAAGCAGGGGCGCTGGAAGATTATCGTCACCATGCTGGCGGTGACCTGGCTTAACCCGCATGTGTATCTCGACACCTTCGTGGTGCTGGGCAGCCTGGGCGGGCAGCTGGACGTTGAGCCGAAACGCTGGTTTGCGCTGGGTACGGTTAGCGCCTCTTTCCTCTGGTTCTTCGGTCTCGCCATTCTGGCTGCATGGCTGGCGCCTCGTCTGCGTACGGCCAAAGCCCAGCGCATCATCAACACTCTGGTAGGGCTGGTGATGTGGTTTATTGCCTTTCAGCTGGCAAAAGAGGGGATTCACCACGTTCAGGAATTGTTCAACTAATCCTTGTCTTATGGACAACTGAACAAGACCCGCTAAGCTTGCTGGCATGCGCCCTGTTAATGGGCACTCTTCGCAACATGGAGGAATAACAGTGAAGTTTAAGGTGATGGCCCTGGCGGCATTAGTAAGTTTTGGTGCGGTGTCGGTGCAGGCAAGTGAACTGCCGGATGGCCCGCACATCGTCACTTCAGGCACCGCAAGCGTGGACGCGGTACCTGATGTCGCAACGCTGGCAATTGAAGTCAATGTTTCTGCGAAAGATGCGGCATCTGCCAAGAAGCAGGCTGACGATCGTGTTGCGCAATACCTCTCTTTCCTTGAGCAGAACGGTGTCGGTAAAAAAGATATCAACTCCGCGAACCTGCGTACTCAACCCGATTATGACTACCAGAATGGTAAAAGCATCCTGAAAGGCTACCGTGCCGTGCGTACCGTCGAAGTGACCGTGCGTCAGCTGGATAAGCTTAACTCGCTGCTTGATGGCGCGCTGAAGGCGGGTCTGAACGAAATTCGTTCCGTATCGCTGGGCGTTGCGCAACCGGAAAAATACAAAGACGAAGCGCGTAAAGCGGCGATTGATGATGCCATTCACCAGGCGGAACAGCTGGCTTCTGGCTTTAAGAGCAAGCTCGGCCCGGTTTACAGCGTGCGTTACCACGTCTCTAACTACCAGCCAAGCCCGATGGTACGGATGATGAAGGCTGATGCAGCCCCGGTGTCTGCTCAGGAAACATACGAGCAGCCAACCATTCAGTTTGACGATCAGGTGGATGTGGTGTTCCAGCTGGAGCCAACTCAAACTCAGCAAACTGAGGCGGCTAAGGCGCAGTAATTTGCCCTCACCCTAACCCTCTCCCGCAGGGAGAGGGAATTCAAGCGATTAATCCTGTCTCAACACCTTGTGCCCGTACGCCAGCAGCGCGTCGGTGACGTTGCGCATCATGCGGCTTTCCGGCGCAAACCGGTGCCAGTAGAGCATCCGGCGCTGATACAGCCCCGGCGTCAGGTCAATCAGCTCACCGCTTTTTAACTCTTTCTCAATCTGCAGATGCGGGATCATGCAGCAGGTGGTGCCCTGACGCGCAAGCTGCACAAAGGCCTCAGACGAGTTGACGATATGGCACGGCACGCTGCCCGGTGGCAGATCGAAGTTTTGCTGCAGGAACGCCTGATGCATATCATCCAGATGGTCGAACGCCACGGCAGGGGCTTTCAGCAGCGCGGCGCGGGTGACGCCGTTCGGGAAGTAGCGCTCGGCAAAGGCTTTTGAACCCACAAACAGGTAGTCCAGCGCGCCCAGCTGATCGACAAGACAGCTTGGCAAGGCCTGAGGCTGGATACTGACCGCCCCAACCACTTCACCGCGACGCAGGCGTTCCTGGGTACGGGTTTCATCCTCAACCTGTAAATTCAGGCGGATAGGGGAGTCCGCTAATACCGGCGCAAGGGCCGGCAGCAGCCAGGTTGCCAGACTGTCGGCGTTGACCGCCAGAGAGAGCAGCAGCGGCGTAGAGCCCGTCTGTTCGTCACCCAGCCACTCGTCTTCCAGCAGTTCAACCTGGCGCAGCAGGGCGAGGAGCTTTTGCCCTTGCTCGGTTGGACGTGGCGGCACGGTGCGCACCAGCAGCGGCTGGCCGAACATGTTTTCAAGCTGTTTGATACGCTGTGATACGGCGGACTGGGTGATGCAAAGCTTTTGCGCCGCGCGCTCAAATCCGCGTTCACGAATAACTGCATCAAGTGCCTGTAGTGTTCTGTAGTCCGGACGTTTCATTGCTCTGGCTGGCTCCTTAATTTTGCTTATTCTGCACTATGACACAATTTTCCCTTCGTGGCAGACGAATTCCATTCCACGTGTTCTATAATGCGCCCTGAGTTTTCACACCACAGGCAAAACGATCATGACGCAGGATGAACTGAAAAAAGCAGTAGGATGGGCCGCTCTCCAGTACGTGCAGCCGGGTACCATTGTCGGTGTCGGTACGGGATCAACCGCGGCACACTTTATCGATGCGCTGGGCACGATGAAGGGGCAAATCGAGGGCGCGGTTTCCAGCTCTGATGCTTCCACGGAAAAGCTGAAAAGCCTCGGCATTACCGTTTTCGATCTCAACGAAGTGGATCGTCTGGGGATTTACGTTGATGGTGCGGATGAGATCAACGGCCACATGCAGATGATCAAAGGCGGCGGCGCGGCGTTGACGCGTGAGAAGATCATCGCCTCCGTTGCGGACAAGTTTATCTGCATCGCGGACGCCTCCAAGCAGGTCGACATTCTGGGTAATTTCCCGCTGCCGGTCGAAGTGATCCCAATGGCCCGTAGCGCGGTTGCTCGTCAGCTGGTGAAGCTGGGCGGTCGTCCGGAGTATCGTCAGGGCGTAGTCACCGATAACGGTAACGTGATCCTCGACGTTCACGGTCTGGAAATCCTCGACGCGATTGCGCTGGAAAATGCCATCAACGCTATCCCAGGCGTAGTGACCGTAGGGCTATTCGCCAACCGTGGCGCGGATGTGGCGCTGATCGGCACCGCTGAAGGCGTGAAAACCATCGTAAAATGATCTGACGGGGGGAGTCCTCCCCCCGCTAAAAAATTTTTGAAAAGCTAAATTCGGTGACTTGTGTCACGTTTTTCCGCCTCTTTTGCCGATCCTGCCGCGTTTGTAAATTTCCATAGCATTTTCCTCTGACATTTTGCTCTGTATGACTTTTCTTCAGAGTGCTGACGCAAACGTTCATATTGCTGCAATAGTTTTTTTTGATATGTTGGCTACAGCGGATTCATATCCAGCACAACATCAGTTCAGACAAAAACAGGGTCGGGTAAATGGCAAAGGTATCACTGGAGAAAGACAAGATTAAATTCCTGCTGGTCGAGGGCGTGCATCAAAAAGCAATCGATAGCCTTCGTGCGGCAGGTTACACCAACATCGAATTTCACAAAGGCGCGCTCGATACCGAAGAGCTGAAAGCGTCCATCCGTGATGCCCACTTCATTGGCCTGCGATCCCGTACTCACCTGACTGAAGAGGTTATTGCCGCTGCGGAAAAGCTGGTGGCTATCGGCTGCTTCTGCATCGGTACCAACCAGGTTGACCTGAATGCTGCCGCCAAACGCGGTATTCCCGTCTTCAACGCCCCGTTTTCCAACACCCGTTCCGTGGCGGAGCTGGTGATCGGCGAACTGCTGCTGCTGCTGCGCGGCATTCCTGAAGCGAACGCCAAGGCGCACCGCGGCGTGTGGAACAAGCTGGCGTCCGGCTCATATGAAGCGCGTGGTAAAAAACTGGGGATTATCGGCTACGGCCACATCGGTACGCAGCTCGGTATTCTGGCGGAATCCCTGGGCATGCACGTGTTTTTCTATGATATCGAAAGCAAGCTGCCGCTGGGCAATGCGACCCAGGTTCAACACCTGTCTGACCTGCTGAACATGAGCGACGTGGTGAGCCTGCACGTGCCGGAAAATGCGTCCACCAAAAACATGATGGGCGCGGAAGAGCTGGCGCTGATGAAGCCGGGCTCACTGCTGATTAACGCCGCGCGCGGCACGGTTGTCGATATCCCGGCCCTGGCGGATGCGCTGAAGCGTAAGCATCTGGCGGGCGCGGCCATCGACGTCTTCCCGACGGAGCCTGCGACCAACAGCGATCCGTTTACCTCTCCGCTGTGCGAGTTCGACAACGTGATTCTGACGCCGCACATTGGCGGTTCGACTCAGGAAGCGCAGGAAAATATCGGCCTGGAAGTGGCGGGTAAGCTGAGCAAATATTCCGACAACGGTTCAACGCTCTCTGCCGTGAACTTCCCGGAAGTGTCTCTGCCGTTGCACGGCGGTCGACGTCTGCTGCACATCCACGAGAACCGTCCTGGCGTGCTGACCGCGATCAACCAGATCTTTGCCGAGCAGGGCGTCAACATTGCCGCGCAGTATCTGCAGACGAACTCGCAGATGGGCTACGTGGTTATTGATATCGAAGCGGATGACGATGTGGCCGAAAAAGCGCTGCAGAGCATGAAGGCGATTCAGGGAACGATTCGCGCGCGTCTGCTGTACTAATTGTGGCGAGGTAAATGCAAAACGGTAACGATAGTTACCGTTTTTTTATGTTTTCACCCTCTCCCTGTGGGAGTGGGCTGGGGTGAGGGCATCAGGCCGCACGTTTGATTCACCATTCCCACAACTTCGACGGCGTCACCACCGCCGGCAACGGCACATCCCACTTCTCCACCGGCAACGCCTCCACGCCCTGACAATCATACGCATAGCCCACCGGCTGCAACCCGTACTGCTGCCAGTTTTGCAGCGTCCGGTCATAAAAACCGCCGCCCATCCCTAAACGCTGGCCCTGTTCATCAAACGCCACCAGCGGTGTAATCAGCACATCCAGCTGTGACAGCGGGAGCACGTCGCGCACGTCGAGTTTCGGTTCGGTGATTTTCAGGCGATTCACCACCAGTTCGCTGTGCGGGTGGTAGTGCAGAAACAGCAAATTACCTTCGCTGAACGGGTGCAGCACCGGCAGATAGACCTTCTTCCCGGCGCGCCAGAGCTGCTCTATCAGCGGTTGGGTATCCAGCTCTCCATCAAATGACAGAAACAGCGCAACGGTGTGCGCCATCACGACAGGGGGATACGCCATCATACGGGCGGCGGCCTGCTGGGCAAAATGCGCTTGCTGATCGGCGGTTAACGCACGGCGGCGCTGACGAATTAACTGACGGATGTCCTGGCGTGAAGCAGAAACTTCAGGGAATTGGGTCATGGTAGTCGGTAGAAGAAAAGAGAGGGAATCTCCGAGATGCCGCCGCAGGCTGTAACCCTTGAACCCTTGGTTCAAGGTGAATGTGTCGTCATAGTTTTAAGGCTTCTCGGACGGACCGAGCATGCTCACCAACCATGGAGCGCCACATTCTTGTGGTATGAAATATCGGCTCAGGGGACTGGCCCGCTTGCGAACATCTCAGAGAAATTTTGTCTTCACAGTTACTCTACCATAGTCAACTGAGAAGTGTTATTCAAACTTTGGTCCCGGTCTTTCGGGATTGCGACCTTGATCAAGCAATGCCTGTTCTATGGTCTGCTGGAGCATTTTAATGCGCTGCTCCATGCTTGCCGCGTAGTCGCGGGTCTTCGCTTTTTCCTGAGTCAGTTCATAGCTGATGTTCAACGCGGCGATGAAAACCAGCTGCTCAGTATTTGTGACTCTAGTGCGTTCTTTTAGATCTTGCAACCGCTGATTCAAATCGTCCGCTGCCTGATTCAAAGCATCCCTTTGTTCAGGCGGACAATTCACTCGCAGTGAACGGCCAAAAATCTGGAGATCGACGGGTTGTGCAGACATGCCACCTTCCTGCTGATTGACTGCGCTGCCTTCGCTTACTGCCCCGGGGGCTGCGAAGGGGCGACACTATAGCTACCCTGATGTGAAGATACAAGCCCTTTTCTGGTATCACCAGGGTCCAAAGTGGTAGCATATCATGAAACTTCCCCCCTTTGATGACGAATGCTCATGTCTATACAGAACGAAATGCCTGGTTACAAGGATTTAAACCAGTTACTGAACCAGCAGGGAATCGGTTTAACCCCTGCCGAAATGCACGGTCTGATCAGTGGCATGCTGTGCGGCGGAAACAGCGACAGCTCATGGCAGCCGCTGATCCACGACCTCACGAATGAAGGGCTGGCGTTTGGTCACGAGCTGGCGGAAGCGCTGCGTAAAATGCACGCTGCAACCAGCGATTCGCTGGAAGACGATGGCTTCCTTTTTCAGCTTTATCTGCCTGAAGGCGACGACGTCAGCGTGTTCGATCGCGCCGATGCGCTGGCCGGCTGGGTAAACCACTATCTGCTGGGGCTGGGCGTGACGCAGCCTAAACTGGATAAAGTGACCGGCGAAGCGGGTGAGGCGATCGACGACCTGCGTAACATCGCCCAGCTCGGCTACGATGAAGACGAAGACCAGGAAGAGCTGGAAATGTCTCTCGAAGAGATCATCGAGTACGTGCGCGTGGCGGCACTGCTGTGCCACGACAACTTTACGCGCTCACAGCCGACCGCGCCGGAAGTCCGCAAGCCAACCTTACATTAAGAAAAATAACGCACAGGAGGGTGTCATGGTTATCTCGAGTCAAGAGTATTCGCGCCGCCGTCAGGCGCTGCTGGCAACAATGCAGCCGGGCAGCGCCGCGCTGATTTTTGCTGCGCCCGAAGTCACGCGCAGCGCCGACAGCGAATATCCCTATCGCCAGAGCAGCGATTTCTGGTACTTCACCGGCTTTAACGAGCCGGAAGCGGTGCTGGTGCTGATTAAGAGCAATGACACCCACAACCACAGCGTGATTTTCAACCGCGTGCGCGATCTGACAGCCGAAATCTGGTTTGGCCGCCGCCTGGGCCAGGAGGCCGCACCGGCGAAGCTGGGCGTTGACCGCGCGCTGGCGTTTAGCGAAATCAACCAGCAGCTCTATCAGCTGCTTAACGGCCTCGACGTGCTCTATCACGCGCAGGGTGAATATGCCTACGCCGATGAGATTGTTTTCACCGCGCTGGATAAGCTGCGCAAAGGCTCGCGGCAGAACCTGTCCGCGCCGGCCACGCTGACGGACTGGCGTCCGGTGGTGCATGAAATGCGCCTGTTCAAGTCTGAAGAAGAGCTGAATTTGATGCGTCGTGCGGGCGAAATCAGCGCCCTGGCGCACACCCGCGCCATGGAAAAGTGCCGTCCCGGGCTGTTCGAATACCAGCTGGAAGGCGAAATTCACCACGAATTTAACCGCCACGGCGCGCGTTATCCCTCCTACAACACCATTGTTGGCGGCGGAGAAAACGGCTGCATTCTGCACTACACCGAAAACGAAAGCGCGCTGAGCGACGGCGATCTGGTGCTGATTGACGCCGGTTGCGAATACCAGGGCTACGCGGGGGACATCACCCGTACTTTCCCGGTGAACGGTAAATTCTCACCGGCACAGCGCGCCATTTATGACATCGTTCTCGAGTCGCTTGAGACGGCGCTCAGGCTGTATCGTCCCGGAACCTCCATGCAGGAAGTGACCGGTGAAGTGGTGCGCATCATGATTACCGGCCTGGTCAGGCTCGGGATCCTGAAAGGGGAGGTCGACACTCTGATCGCTGAAAATGCGCATCGACCGTATTTCATGCACGGCCTGAGCCACTGGCTGGGGCTGGATGTGCATGACGTTGGCGCGTACGGCGCCGACCGTTCGCGCGTGCTGGAGCCGGGCATGGTGTTAACCGTGGAGCCAGGCCTGTATATCGCGCCGGATGCCGACGTGCCTGAGGAGTACCGCGGGATTGGCATTCGTATTGAAGATGACATCGTTATTACCGAAACCGGTAACGAAAACCTGACCGCGAGCGTCGTGAAAAACGCTGACGATATCGAGGCGCTGATGGCAGCGGCACGCGCATGAGCGTGATTATCGTTGGCGGCGGCATGACCGGGGCCACGCTGGCGCTGGCCATTTCACATTTGACGAAGGGGCAGCTTGCGGTGCACCTGGTGGAAGCCGTCGCGCCGCAGGCAAAGAATCATCCCGGTTTTGATTCCCGCGCTATTGCCCTGGCGCAGGGTACCTGCCAGCAGCTGTCCCGTATTGGCATCTGGCAGGCCATCGCCGATTGCGCGACGGCAATTGAAACCGTTCACGTAAGCGATCGCGGCCATGCTGGCTTTGTCACGCTGGACGCGCAGGATTACCGCATTGACGCGCTGGGTCAGGTTGTTGAGCTGCACGACGTCGGATTGCGTCTGTTCCGCCTGCTCCAGGATGCGCCGGGCGTCACGCTGCATTGTCCGGCGCGCGTGGCCGGCGTGAGCCGCAGCGAGGAGTCGGTCAGCGTAACGCTGGAAAACGGCACCGTGCTTGAAGGCCAGCTTCTGGTCGCCGCGGACGGCTCGCGCTCATCGCTCGGCGCCCAGTGCGGCGTGGAGTGGCGTCAGCAGCCTTACGGGCAGGTTGCGGTCATTGCCAACGTCTCTACCGCAGCTGAACACCACGGCAGGGCGTTTGAACGCTTTACGCAGCATGGCCCGCTGGCGATGCTGCCGATGTCGGACGGGCGCTGTTCCCTGGTCTGGTGTCATCCGCAGGATAAGGCTGAAGAGGTTAAAGCCTGGTCAGACGAACGTTTTTGTACCGAGCTGCAGAAGGCCTTTGGCTGGCGGCTGGGGCGTATTACCCATGCGGGCCAGCGGGCAGTCTACCCGCTTTCGCTGACGACAGCGTCTCAGTCCATCTCCCATCGTCTGGCGCTTGTCGGTAATGCCGCGCAGACGCTGCACCCCATCGCGGGGCAAGGGTTTAACCTTGGCCTGCGGGATGTCATGAGCCTGGCGGAAACCCTTTCGCAGGCGTGGGGTGAGCAAAAAGATTGCGGCGCTTATTCGGTGCTAAGCCATTACCAGAAGCGACGTCAGGCCGATAAAGAGGCGACAATCGGCGTTACCGACGGCTTAGTCCCTCTCTTTGCCAATCGCTGGGCGCCGCTGGTAGCAGGTCGCAACCTCGGGCTGATGGCGATGGAATTATTCATTCCGGCACGTGACGTGCTGGCGCAGCGGACTCTTGGTTGGGTCGCGCGTTAAGGAGTTATCACCGTGCAAAATGTTGATGTCGCCATCGTTGGCGGCGGTATGGTCGGACTGGCGCTGGCCTGCGGTTTACAGGGCAGCGGCCTGCGCGTGGCGGTGCTGGAGCAAAAGCAGCCTCAGCCCGTTGCGCCAGATGCTCCGCCGGAACTCCGCGTCTCGGCGATCAATGCCGCCAGCGAGAAATTGCTGACGCACCTTGGCGTCTGGGCAGATATTGTGGCGCAGCGCGCCAGCTGCTATCACGGCATGGAAGTGTGGGATAAAGACAGCTTTGGTCATATTGCTTTTGATGATGAAAGCATGGGCTATAGCCATCTGGGCCATATCATCGAAAACGCGGTGATCCACCACGCGCTGTGGCAGAAAGCACAGCAGTGCAGTGACGTGACCCTGATTGCGCCTGCGCAGATCCAGCAGGTGGCATGGGGCGAAAACGAGGCGTTTATCACCCTGCAGAGCGGCGACATGCTGACCGCGCGTCTGGTGGTCGGTGCTGACGGTGCGAACTCCTGGCTGCGTAATAAAGCCGACATCCCGCTTACCTTCTGGGACTATCGTCATCACGCGCTGGTCGCGACGATCCGAACAGAGGAGCCGCACGGCGGCGTGGCGCGGCAGATTTTCCACAACGACGGCATTCTGGCGTTCCTGCCGCTTGCCGATCCGCACCTGTGCTCGATTGTCTGGTCCCTGGTGCCGGAGAAAGCCCAGCAGATGCACGAGGCGACGCCGGAGGCCTTTAACCAGGCGCTGTGCATGGCGTTTGATAACCGCCTTGGCTTATGCGCCCTTGAAAGCGAGCGGCAGGTGTTCCCGTTAACCGGCCGCTACGCGCGTCAGTTTGCGGCGCACCGTCTGGCACTGGTCGGTGATGCGGCGCATACCATTCATCCGCTGGCCGGGCAGGGCGTCAACCTTGGCTTTATGGACGCGGCGGAGCTGGTTGAGGAACTGCGTCGCCTGCACCGCGAAGGCAAAGATATCGGTCAGCATCTGTACCTGCGTCGCTACGAGCGTAGCCGCAAGCACAGTGCGGCGATGATGCTGGCGGGCATGCAGGGTTTCCGCGAGCTGTTTGCCGGCGCGAATCCGGCGAAAAAACTGCTGCGCGATATTGGTCTTAAACTGGCTGATACGCTTCCTGGCGTCAAACCTCAACTTCTTCGCCAGGCGATGGGTCTTAACGATCTTCCCGACTGGTTACGCTAATCTCGATCCCCGTCACACTTTATTTTCCCGGCCTCTGCGCCGGGGAAATTCCCTCGTTTGAAATATTCTAATTTCACGTCATTTTTCGCATTAGAAAATCTAATCTACGAGATTTTATGTTACGGAAATTCGGCCCGTTTTTCCGCACGAAATATCACCATGTGCTAAATCCTGTTAGATCATTGTTAATTTTGTGCGGGGTTAATCGCATTTTTCCAGTGAATAACTCTGTAGGCTTTTTAGCGTTTTTTGGTCATAAGCTAATGTGATGACCCGTTTTACCTTATGGTTAACCGCCGGTTTCGGTGGTAAGTTCGGGTAAAAGAGAACGTTTGCGTCGGCGCCAGGTAACGGGGCCGACACCGGGTTTCACGGTGAATTTTTCAACGAGGACAAGATGGCTCAACAGACTCCTTTGTACGAACAACACGTGTTATGCGGCGCCCGCATGGTGGACTTCCAAGGCTGGATGATGCCGCTGCACTACGGCTCGCAGATTGATGAGCACCACGCGGTGCGCACCGATGCCGGTATGTTCGACGTGTCCCACATGACGATTGTCGATCTGCGCGGTAGCCGCACCCGGGAGTTTTTGCGTTATCTGCTGGCAAATGACGTCGCCAAACTGAAGACGCCGGGTAAAGCGCTCTACACCGGCATGCTGAATGCCTCGGGCGGCGTGATTGATGACCTTATCGTCTACTACTTCACTGAAGATTTCTTCCGCCTCGTTGTCAACTCCGCCACCCGCGAAAAAGACCTCTCCTGGATCACCCAACACGCCGAACCTTATGCCATCGACATCACCGTCCGTGACGACCTGTCGCTGATCGCCGTACAGGGGCCGAACGCGCAGGCGAAAGCCGCGTCTCTGTTTAACGACGAGCAACGCAAAGCAACCGAAGGCATGAAGCCGTTCTTCGGCGTGCAGGCGGGCGATCTGTTTATCGCCACCACCGGCTACACCGGTGAAGCGGGCTACGAAATTGCCATGCCGAACGAGAAGGCCGCTGATTTCTGGCGTGCGCTGGTGGAAGCGGGCGTGAAGCCTGCGGGTCTGGGCGCGCGTGATACGCTGCGTCTGGAAGCGGGGATGAACCTCTACGGTCAGGAGATGGACGAAGGCGTCTCTCCGCTGGCCGCCAATATGGGCTGGACCATTGCATGGGAACCGGCTGACCGTGACTTTATTGGCCGTGAAGCGCTGGAGATGCAGCGCGAGAAGGGCACTGAACAGCTGGTGGGTCTGGTGATGACCGAGAAGGGCGTGCTGCGCGGTGAACTGCCGGTGCGCTTTACCGATGCTGACGGCAATCCTCGCGAAGGCGTGATCACCAGCGGTACCTTCTCCCCGACGCTGGGCTACAGTATTGCACTGGCACGCGTGCCGGCGGGCATTGGCGAAACGGCGGTGGTGCAAATCCGCAACCGCGAAATGTCGGTCAACGTGACCAAACCGATTTTTGTTCGCGCCGGTAAGCCGGTCGCCTAATCATTTTTATCAGGAGAACTTCAATGAGTAATGTGCCAGCAGAACTGAAATACAGCAAAGAACACGAGTGGCTGCGCAAAGAGCCGGACGGCACTTACACCGTAGGGATCACCGAGCACGCGCAAGAGCTGCTGGGCGACATGGTGTTTGTTGACCTGCCTGACGTGGGCACGACCGTTAGCGCGGGCGACGACTGCGCCGTGGCGGAGTCCGTAAAAGCGGCATCTGACATCTATGCCCCTGTGAGCGGCGAAATCGTTGCCGTCAACGACGCGCTGAGCGATTCGCCAGAGTTGGTGAACAGCGAGCCTTATGAAGGCGGCTGGATCTTCAAGATCAAAGCCAGCGACGAATCTCAGGTTGCCGCGCTGCTGGATGCGACCGCGTACGAAGCACTGTTAGAAGACGAGTAATCGTTTATCCCCCTCTCCTTTCGGGAGAGGGCAGGGGCGAGGGTGCCCATCTTCCCCTCGCCCTAACCCTCTCCCAGAGGGAGAGGGAACTTAAATTCACTGCACGTTTCAGGAACCATCGCTCATGACACAGACTTTAAGCCAGCTTGAAAACCGTGGCGCCTTCATTGAACGTCACATTGGGCCGGATGCTCAGCAACAGCAGGAGATGCTGAAGACAGTTGGCGCGGATTCATTAAACGCACTGATCGGCCAGATTGTGCCAAAAGACATCCAGCTTGCCACGCCGCCTCAGGTGGGGGAAGCCACCACGGAATTCGCCGCGCTGGCGGAGCTGAAGGCTATCGCAGGCCTGAACAAGCGCTATAAGTCTTACATTGGCATGGGCTACACCAACGTGCAGTTGCCGCCGGTTATCCTGCGCAACATGCTGGAAAACCCGGGCTGGTACACCGCTTACACCCCGTATCAGCCGGAAGTCTCCCAGGGCCGTCTGGAAGCGCTGCTGAACTTCCAGCAGGTGACGCTGGATCTGACCGGTATGGATATTGCCTCCGCGTCTCTGCTGGATGAAGCGACCGCCGCCGCCGAAGCAATGGCGATGGCTAAGCGCGTGAGCAAGCTGAAAAATGCCAACCGCTTCTTCGTGGCGGCGGACGTGCATCCCCAGACGCTGGACGTGGTGCGCACTCGCGCGGAAACCTTCGGCTTTGACGTGATCGTCGACGACGCCGACAAAGTGCTGGATCACCAGGACGTCTTCGGCGTGCTGCTGCAGCAGGTAGGCACCACCGGTGAAGTTCACGACTACGGCGCGCTGATTGCCGAGCTGAAATCCCGCAAAGTGGTTGTCAGCGTTGCCGCCGACTTTATGGCGCTGGTGCTGCTGACGGCACCGGGCAAACAGGGTGCGGATATTGTCTTTGGTTCAGCGCAACGCTTCGGCGTGCCGATGGGCTACGGCGGCCCGCACGCGGCGTTCTTCGGCGCGAAAGATGAATTCAAACGCTCCATGCCCGGCCGTATTATCGGCGTCTCAAAAGACGCTGCCGGTAACACCGCGCTGCGCATGGCGATGCAGACCCGCGAGCAGCACATCCGCCGCGAGAAAGCGAACTCCAACATCTGTACCTCACAGGTGCTGCTGGCAAACATCGCCAGCCTGTACGCCGTGTTCCACGGCCCGGCTGGTCTGAAGCGCATTGCCAGCCGCATTCACCGCCTGGCCGATATTCTGGCCTGCGGCCTGCAGCAGAAAGGCCTTAAGCTGCGCCACGCTCACTACTTCGACACCCTGTGTGTGGAAGTGGCGGACAAAGCGGCCGTGCTGGCGCGCGCGAATGCGGCAGAGATCAACCTGCGCAGCGATATCCACAATGCCGTCGGCATTACGCTGGATGAAAGCACCACCCGCGACGATATCCTGAACCTGTTCAGCGTGTTGCTGGGTGACGCGCACGGTCTGGACATTGATGCGCTCGACAAAGAGGTCGCGCTCGACAGCCGCTCCATTCAGGAAAGTATGCTGCGTAACGATGCGATCCTGACGCATCCGGTGTTTAACCGCTACCACAGCGAAACCGAGATGATGCGCTATATGCACTCTCTGGAGCGCAAGGATCTGGCGCTGAACCAGGCGATGATCCCGCTGGGCTCCTGCACCATGAAGCTGAACGCCGCAGCAGAGATGATCCCGATCACCTGGCCTGAATTCTCCGAGCTGCACCCGTTCTGCCCGCCAGAGCAGGCGGAAGGTTATCATATGATGATCAACCAGCTTTCCGACTGGCTGGTGAAGCTGACCGGTTATGACGCGCTCTGCATGCAGCCAAACTCCGGCGCGCAGGGCGAATACGCGGGCCTGCTGGCGATCCGTCACTATCACGAAAGCCGCAACGAAGGACACCGCGATATCTGCCTGATCCCAAGCTCTGCCCACGGTACCAACCCGGCCTCTGCCCAGATGGCAGGCATGGAAGTGGTGGTGGTGGCGTGCGATAAAAACGGCAACATCGATCTGGCCGACCTGCGCGCGAAAGCCGAGCAGGCGGGCGACAAGCTCTCCTGCATCATGGTGACCTACCCGTCTACCCACGGCGTGTACGAAGAGACTATCCGTGAAGTGTGCGAAGTGGTGCACCAGTTCGGCGGTCAGGTTTACCTCGACGGCGCGAACATGAACGCTCAGGTGGGCATTACCTCTCCGGGCTTTATCGGCGCGGATGTGTCGCACCTGAACCTGCACAAAACCTTCTGCATTCCTCACGGCGGTGGCGGCCCGGGCATGGGTCCTATCGGCGTGAAAGCGCACCTGGCGCCGTTTGTCCCAGGCCACAGCGTTGTGCAGATTGAAGGCATGCTGACTCGTCAGGGCGCGGTCTCTGCGGCACCGTTCGGTAGCGCCTCTATCCTGCCAATCAGCTGGATGTACATCCGCATGATGGGCGCGGAAGGGCTGAAGCAGGCGAGCCAGGTGGCGATCCTCAACGCCAACTATATTGCGACTCGCCTGAAGTCCGCCTTCCCGGTGCTCTATACCGGCCGCGACGGTCGCGTGGCGCACGAGTGCATCCTCGATATTCGTCCGCTGAAAGAGCAAACCGGCATTAGCGAGCTGGATATCGCCAAGCGTCTGATCGACTACGGCTTCCATGCGCCAACCATGTCGTTCCCGGTTGCGGGTACGCTGATGGTTGAGCCGACCGAGTCTGAAAGCAAGGCCGAGCTGGACCGCTTTATCGACGCGATGCTGGCCATCCGCATGGAGATCGACCGCGTGCAGGACGGCGAATGGACGCTGGAAGATAACCCGCTGGTCAACGCTCCGCATACCCAGCATGAGATGGTCTCCGAGTGGAACCACGGCTATTCCCGCGAGCTGGCCGTCTTCCCGGCAGGCGTGGCAAACAAATACTGGCCGACCGTGAAGCGTCTTGATGACGTCTACGGCGACCGTAACCTGTTCTGCTCCTGCGTGCCGATGAGCGAATACCAGTAATATTGTTGGTGTAGTAACGTAGGCCGGGTAAGGCGAAGCCGCCACCCGGCTTTTTTATTGGGAGAAGAAAATGGCAATAGCACTGGTCACCGGCGCCAGCCGGGGCATTGGGAAAGCCACCGCGCTGCAGCTGGCGCGCGAAGGCTACACCGTGGCGGTGAACTATCATCACAACATTAAAGCCGCGACGGACGTGATCAACCAGATCGTTGAAGCGGGCGGTAAAGCCTTTGCCGTCCGCGCAGATATCAGTGATGAAGCCCAGGTGCTGGCGATGTTTAACAGCCTCGATCGTGAAGGCGAGCCGCTTCGTGCGCTGGTCAATAATGCGGGCATTCTGTTTGAGCAATCCACTATCGAGAACCTCTCCGCTGAGCGCATTAACCGCGTCCTGGCGACCAACGTCACGGGCTACTTTCTCTGCTGCCGGGAAGCGGTAAAACGCATGTCCTTCAGGCATGGCGGCAAGGGCGGGGCGATAGTGAATGTCTCTTCCGCAGCGTCGCGTCTGGGGGCGCCGGGTGAATATGTGGATTATGCCGCGTCTAAGGGGGCGGTGGATTCGCTGACAACCGGGCTATCGCTGGAAGTGGCGGCGCAGGGTATTCGCGTCAACTGTGTACGTCCGGGTCTGATTTATACGGATATTCATGCGTCCGGCGGAGAGCCGGGGAGGGTGGATCGCGTGAAATCGTTGCTGCCGATGCAGCGTGGCGGCCAGCCGGAAGAGGTGGCGCAGGCGATTGTCTGGCTGCTGAGCGAGAAGGCGTCGTACGTAACGGGCAGTTTTATTGAGTTGGCTGGCGGGAAATAAGCCCCTCACCCTAACCCTCTCCCCAAAGGGGAGAGGGGATCAATCGTAGCGCCGCCCGGCGTTAAAGTTTCTCGCCGTTGCTGGCAATCACGCCCTTATACCACTCGAAGCTTTTCTTGCGGGAACGCGACATGTCGCCCGTGCCGTCGTCGTGCTTGTTCACGTAGATAAAGCCGTAGCGCTTGCTGTACTGGCCGGTGGTGAACGACACGCAGTCGATGCAGCCCCATGGCGTATATCCCATCAGATCCACGCCGTCGTGCGTCACGGCTTTGATCATCTCTTCCACGTGGGCACGCAGGTAGTCGATGCGATAGTCGTCGTTGATGCTGCCGTCTTCTTCAACCTTGTCGTAGGCGCCGAACCCGTTCTCCACGATAAACAGCGGTTTCTGATAACGCTCGTACAGTTCGCACAGAGAATAGCGCAGGCCTACCGGGTCAATCTGCCAGCCCCAGTCGGACGCCTTCACGTGCGGGTTCGGCACACTGCCTTCGAAGCCGGAAATCGCATCGCCGGTACCGCCTTCCGCTTTCACCGCGTTGGTCATGTAGTAGCTGAAACCTAAGTAGTCGCAGGTACCTTCACGCAGGATCTGCTCGTCGCCTGCCTCCATTTTGATGGAGAAGCCACGGCGCTCCCACTCGTTCAGCACGTAGGATGGGTAGTAACCACGCAGTTGGACGTCGGTAAAGACATAGCGCTCGCGCATGGATTCCTGGGCGAACATCACGTCTTCCGGTTTGCAGGAGAACGGATAGAGCGCCACCATCGCCAGCATGCAGCCGACTTTCATCTCCGGATTGATGCGGCGCGCGGCTTTCACCGCCAGGGCGCTGGCCACAAACTGGTGGTGCAGGACCTGGTACATGGTCTCTTCCGGATTGTCATGTTCGGTATAGACCACGCCCGAGCAGCAGTAACCGAACAGCGGCGCGCGCCAGTTGCGCTGGTTATTGATTTCGTTGAAGGTCATCCAGTATTTGACCTTGTTTTTGTAGCGCTCAAAAACCACTTCCGCGAAGCGCACAAAGAAATCGACCACTTTACGGTTGGTCCAGCTACCGTACTCCTGCACCAGGTGCAGCGGCATTTCGAAATGAGAGAGGGTGATCACCGGTTCGATGTTGTATTTCAGCAGCTCGTCGAACATGTCGTCGTAAAACTTCAGCCCCTCTTCGTTTGGCTGCGTTTCGTCACCTTTCGGGAAGATGCGCGTCCAGGCGATAGAGGTGCGGAAGCACTTGAAACCCATCTCGGCAAACAGCTTGATGTCTTCTTTATAGTGGCCGTGGAAGTCGATAGCCTCGTGGTTTGGGTAGTATTTACCCGGCACTACTTCCTGGGTGATTTCGCGCGGGACGCCGTGCGCGCCGCCGGTCAATACGTCGCAAATGCTTGGTCCTTTGCCGCCTTTTTTCCAGCCGCCTTCAACCTGGTGAGCCGCAACCGCGCCGCCCCATAAAAAATCTTTTGGTAAGGTTAATTTTTTCATCGCTGCTCTTCTCAATAAATGGCTTATTGGCATCGAGTCTAGCAAAGCGAAATTGAATGTCACGATATAACAATTCACAGTAAATGTGATTTGTTACATCAAAAAAACAGGGTGTTTTATTCTGTGAGTTTCTTCGCCAGTTTACGTCCGAGAGATTCCAGAATATAGATAACGGGAATTTGCGTGGTGATATCGTAGACGCCTGCAATACGCGTCTGAGGAACATGCCAGGAGAGATTAAAGTCCGCCAGTTTTGCGAGACGCGAGTGCTCGTGGCTGGTTATCGAGAGCACCTTGCAGTGATGCAGGCTGAACTGGCTGGCGAAGCGCAGGATCTCCTCGGTCTCGCCCGAGACGGAAAGCACAATCGCCAGCGCATTTTTCGCCATATCATTGGTGACCGGGAAATAAGGATCATCAATATGATTACTGAATTTCCCGATATTAGAAAAGAAGCGTGCGCCATATTTTGCCAGCGAACCCGATGTTCCGGCACCGACAAATATAATTCGCTCTGACGATAAAATAATATCAACCGCCTTATCTAATAACGCATCGAACTCTTCATTATTCACGCTTTTAAAAAAGCTGATAATTTCGCTGGCACCGAAGTTTGCCTGCTGGGGCTCGTTCTGTTCAAGATAAAGCTTAAAGCGCACGCGGAATTCAGAATAGCCTTCGCAGTTAAGCTTGCGGCAAAAGCGCAGGATGGTGGTGGTTGAGACGTCTGCCGCATCCGCCAGCTCGCGGATGGTCATGTACATCACTTTGTCACGATTTTTTATGACATAGTTGTAGACCATCATCTCCAGGTTATTGAGACTGGCAATGGCGGAATGGGAGAACATGCTCACAATGGCTACACTCACTCATCAGACTTTTCTTCAGGGAATAATAACATGCAGCCAAACGACATCACTTTTTTTCAGCGTTTTCAGGACGACATTCTGGCCGGACGTAAAACCATAACTATCCGGGATAAAAGTGAATCCCATTTCAAAACCGGCGATATCCTGCGGGTGGGGCGTTATGAGGATGATGGTTATTTTTGCACCATCGAAGTAACGGGAACGTCAACCGTTACGTTCGATACATTGACGCAAAAACATGCTGAACAGGAGAACATGACCCTGGATGCATTGAAAAACGTGATCTCAGAGATCTACCCCAGGCAGAACCAGTTTTATGTGATTGATTTTAAATGCTTATAATTAAAATCGAAACGCATGTTCGCTGAAATTAAAGTGTAACTGTCTGATTGTAATTTAGAAACGTTATGTTTAACTTTATTTTGGCTAACAGGTGTTCACTGGAATCATTCTCAGTTAGCATAGTTATACGATGAATAATCATCTTTTGTTTTCCCGGAGTTTTGTATGGTGAGTAGACCATTAATCGCACAGGGATATTCGCTGGCTGAGGAAGTAGCCAACAGCATCAGCCACGGCATTGGCCTGGTGTTTGGGATTGTCGGTTTAGTGTTATTGCTGGTGCAGGCGGTGGACGCCAATGCCAGCGCGATGGCCATTACCAGCTACAGCCTTTATGGCGGGAGTATGATCCTGCTGTTCCTGGCCTCGACGCTATATCACGCGATCCCGCATCAGCGGGCCAAGATGTGGCTCAAGAAATTTGACCACTGTGCTATCTATCTTCTGATTGCAGGCACCTACACACCGTTTTTGCTGGTGGGGCTCAACTCACCGCTGTCGCGTGGCCTGATGATTGTTATCTGGAGCCTGGCACTGCTGGGGATCCTGTTTAAGCTGACCATCGCGCACCGGTTTAAGGTGCTGTCACTGGTCACCTATCTGACAATGGGCTGGCTGTCGCTGATTGTGGTGTATCAACTGGCGGTCAAACTGTCGGTAGGGGGCGTGACGCTTCTGGCCTTAGGCGGCGTGGTGTACTCGCTCGGCGTGATTTTCTACGTCTGCAAGCGCATCCCGTACAACCATGCCATCTGGCACGGCTTTGTGCTCGGCGGCAGCGTATGCCACTTTTTGGCGATCTATTTGTACGTGGGGCAGGTGTAGTTTTTAAACCGTGCGGGCTGTTGCCCTCACCCCGGCCCTCTCCCACAGGGAGAGGGAGGGCACCTGGATACGATTACTCTTCTAACGAATACGGCAGCGGCTCGATGCTCAGCGTGTTCGCATCGTCACGCACGCGGAACATGCTGTCGGCTTCCATGTCGTTGTTCATGACGGCCTGTACCAAAAGACGTCCATCATCCAGCTGTACGGCGGCTAACACGGTGCCGGTGCGGCGCCAGTTATCACCCATCTTCAGCTCTAAGTCTTCACCCGCTTCAGGTACACGGCTGGCATGGCCCGCCAGCGTCCACAGCGCTCGTTTGTTAGCTCCGCGGAATTTTGCACGCGCCACCATCTCCTGGCCGGTATAACAGCCCTTTTTAAAGCTGATACCCCCCAGCGCCTGCAGGTTCGTTGCCTGAGGAATAAACTGCGCGCTGTTTGCTGCGTCAATCACCGGCAGACCCGCTTCGATGTTCAGCGCCAGCCACTGCTGACTATTGTTGAGCTGCGCTTCGCCGCGCAGCGCTTCGGTCACGCGTTCGGCCGTTGCCGCATCCGTGACTAACAGGAAACGCTCCGCAGGGTGTTCAAACCACAGGATGGAGGTCGCGCCTTCGCTGACTACCTGCTTTTCTGCGTCCGGCAGTTCGCTGAAGAGATTTTTCAACGCCGCTCGCGCCTGGAAACCGGCCACGCCCAGCAGGACATGTTCGTCGTCCGGGGCGATAGTGACTTTGGAAAAGACCGCGTACTTCTTCAGCTCTTTGAGCTGGGCCTCTTGCAGGCTGCGGCGCTCAATAAAGGCAAAGCCGTCCTGACGGCGGAAGAGGCGCAGGTTGCTCCACATTTTACCTTTTGGGTCGCAATGCGCGGCCAGCAGGTGCTGGTGTTCGGTCATCTGGCTGACGTCGGCGGTCACCTGGCCCTGCAGGTATTTTTCGGCGTCGGCACCGGTGAGCGTTGCCAGCGCCCAGTCATCAAGAGAAATAAGCGTCAGCGGCAGACGCGCAGAGGCGGCGGGCTGGCGAGGAGAAAATGGTGTAAATGCCATAACGATATCCTGAATTGCTTAACGCTTTGATAATGCCTAATGGTAAAAGAGCCTGCAGGCAATGCAAGCGCTTTCAACAGACCATTTGTGCCATAAACCGGTTATGCGTAGCGCTACGCAAAATAATGTAATCCGCTGTCTTTGTAGGGATTATTCTGGAAGCCTGCTCGGCGATCGCAATATTCCAGTAATGAAACGGTCAAAAACACGTTACACTAGCTGGTGTCCCCGTAGAGAAATAAAGAACACTGAACGGGGTACCGACTGTGCCAAACGTAATGCAGGAAACTGAACATGGATATTAACAACAAGGCCCGTATTCACTGGGCGTGCCGTCGCGGCATGCGTGAACTTGATATTTCCATCATGCCTTTCTTTGAATATGAGTATGACAGCTTAAGCGATGATGATAAGCGTCTGTTTGTTCGCCTGCTTGAGTCTGACGATCCGGATTTATTCAACTGGCTGATGAACCACGGCAAACCCGCCGACACCGAGTTGCAACGGATGGTGCAATTAATTCAAACACGGAATCGGGAACGTGGTCCTGTGGCAATCTGATCTTCGCGTCTCGTGGCGCTCGCAGTGGATGTCTTTATTGCTCCACGGCCTGGTTGCGGCCTTTGTTTTACTGATGCCGTGGCCGCTGAGCTATACGCCGCTGTGGCTGCTGTTACTGTCGTTTGTCGTTTTTGACAGCGTACGCAGCCAGCGTCGCATTAATGCCCGTCAGGGAGAGATTAAATTACTGATGGATTCCCGCCTGCGCTGGCAGGGTAAAGAGTGGGATATTCTCGGTATGCCCTGGATGCTCAACTACGGCATGATGTTACGGTTACGCAAGGTGGACGGCGGGCGTTGCCAGCATCTGTGGCTGGCGGCTGACAGTATGGATGCTGCCGAGTGGCGAGACCTGCGCCGGATGCTGTTGCAACAGACGACGCAGGGGTAATGCGCGTTAGCTAAACTTTTCAGCCATTTCGCCCAGAATCTGCTCGCACCAGCTTTGCAGGCGCTCATCGCTAAGATCGTACTGGTTGGTTTCATCCAGCGCGAGTCCTACAAACAATTCGCCGTCGGCGATAATCGGTTTTTTACTGGTGAACTCGTAACCTTCGGTTGGCCAGTAGCCGATAAACGACACGCCTTTCGGCGCCAGCTTGTCATGCAGCATGCCGAGCGCGTCCAGGAACCATTCCCCGTAACCCACCTGATCCCCCATGCCGTACATGGCAATGATTTTGCCGTCGAGGTTGAGCGTATCGAGCTGGTCCCAGATAGCTTCCCAGTCTTCCTGTATCTCGCCGAAATCCCATGTCGGGATGCCGAGGATCAGCACGTCATACTGCTCCATCAGCGTAAGCGCGTCATCTTTCAGGTTATGCAACGTCACCAGTTCCGGGCCAATGATGTCGCGAATTTTCTCTGCCGCCATTTCGGTGTAGCAGGTGCTGGAACCATAGAACAGACCAATATTCATCGCGTAACTATCTCAATACTTGCTTTGACTTTGCGCATAGTGTACCAGAAACCGGTCGCAATCAGGCATAATGGCCTGACTGCAAAATCAAAGGGGCTGATGTGGAAAAGGATCTCGCACTGATCGAACAGTTTCTCGACGCGCTGTGGCTGGAGAAAAATCTGGCCGAGAATACCCTTAGCGCCTACCGTCGCGATCTCACCATGCTGGTGGAATGGCTTGCGCACCGGGGGTTATCCCTTGCGAGCGCGCAGCGTGACGACCTGCAGGCGCTGCTGGGGGAACGTATCGCAGGGGGCTACAAAGCTACCAGTTCCGCGCGTTTGCTCAGCGCCATGCGTCGGCTGTTCCAGCACCTCTACCGTGAGAAGATCCGCGAAGACGATCCCAGCGCGCTGCTGGCATCTCCTAAGCTCCCGCAGCGGCTGCCGAAAGATCTCAGCGAAGCACAAGTTGAGAGATTATTACAGTCACCGGCTGTTGACCTGCCGCTGGAGTTACGCGATAAAGCCATGCTTGAGCTATTGTATGCTACCGGCTTGCGCGTTTCGGAACTGGTTGGTCTGACGATGAGCGACATCAGCCTGCGTCAGGGCGTAGTGCGCGTCATTGGTAAAGGAAATAAGGAAAGGCTGGTTCCGCTGGGTGAAGAGGCGGTTTACTGGCTGGAAACGTACCTGGAGCACGGTCGTCCGTGGCTGCTAAATGGTACTTCTATCGACGTCCTGTTTCCGAGCCAGCGCGCCCAGCAGATGACGCGGCAAACGTTCTGGCATCGCATCAAGCATTACGCCACACTGGCGGGTATCGACAGTGAAAAGCTTTCGCCGCACGTATTGCGTCACGCCTTCGCGACGCATCTGTTAAACCACGGCGCTGATTTACGCGTGGTGCAGATGCTGCTGGGCCACAGCGATCTTTCCACGACGCAAATTTACACCCATGTCGCGACGGAACGCCTGCGGCAGCTACACCAACAGCACCACCCTCGTGCGTGAGTGCCGACGAATTGTAACAGGATCACATATGAAAAAGACTTTCGCGCTGTTCACCCTGCTGGCAGCCTCATTTACCGGTTTCGCCCATGCGGACGACGCCGCCATCAAACAGTCGCTGGCTAAGCTTGGCGTCACCGGTAGCGATATTCAGCCTGCACCGGTTGCCAGCATGAAAACGGTACTCACCAACAGCGGCGTGCTGTACGTCACCGAAGACGGCAAACACATTATTCAGGGGCCAATGTACGACGTGAGCGGCGCGCAGCCGGTGAACGTCACCAACCAGCTGCTGATGAAAAACCTGAACGCGCTCGAAAAAGAGATGATCGTCTATAAAGCGGCGCAGGAAAAACACGTCATTACCGTCTTCACCGACATCACCTGCGGCTACTGCCACAAGCTGCATGAAGAGATGAAAGACTACAACGCGCTGGGCATCACCGTGCGTTACCTGGCCTTCCCGCGCGCGGGCGTGCAGAGCCAGCCAGAGCAGGACATGAAGGCGATCTGGTGTGCGAAAGACCGCAACAAAGCGTTTGATGACGCGATGAACGGCAAAGGCGTTAAGCCAGCCTCCTGCGACATTGATATCGCTAACCACTACGCGCTCGGCGTGCAGTTTGGCGTGAGCGGTACGCCTGCGATTGTCCTGAGCAACGGCTATGTCGTTCCGGGCTATCAGGGACCAAAAGAGATGAAAGAGTTCCTCGACGCGCACCAGAAACAGTTTGGTGGTAAATAATCCGCGTGAAAGCCCCAATAAAATTGCGCCGCCGCGAGGCGGTTGAACCCGTTGATTTACCGGACGATCTCCCGGCACTGCTTAAGCGCCTCTACGCCAGCCGCGGCGTGCGTCGCGCTGAGGATCTTGAACGCAGCGTAAAAGGGATGCTGCCCTGGCAGCAGCTGAGCGGTATCGAAAAAGCCACCGAAATGCTCTACAACGCGCTTCGAGAGGGAACGCGGATTGTGGTGGTAGGGGATTTCGACGCCGACGGCGCAACCAGCACCGCGCTGAGCGTGCTCAGCCTGCGCGCGCTGGGCTGCGATAACGTCACGTATCTGGTACCGAACCGTTTTGAAGACGGCTATGGCCTCAGCCCGGAAGTGGTCGATCAGGCCCACGCCCGTGGTGCACAGATGATCATGACCGTCGATAACGGGATCTCTTCCCATGCGGGCGTCGATCATGCTCACGCGTTGGGGATCCCGGTGCTGGTCACCGATCACCACCTGCCGGGCGAAACGCTGCCGGATGCGGAAGCGATTATTAACCCCAACCTGCGCGACTGCGATTTTCCATCAAAATCACTTGCAGGCGTGGGCGTAGCGTTTTATCTGATGCTGGCGTTACGTACCCTGCTGCGCGATAAGGGCTGGTTCGACTCCCGCGGTATTGCCGTACCGAATCTGGCCGAATATCTCGATCTGGTGGCGCTGGGCACCGTCGCGGACGTGGTACCGCTCGATACTAATAACCGCATTTTGACCTGGCAGGGCTTAAGCCGCATTCGGGCGGGCAAGTGCCGTCCAGGGATCAAGGCGCTGCTGGAAATCGCCAACCGCGACCCGCTCAAGCTGGCGGCAAGCGATTTGGGCTTTGCCCTTGGGCCGCGCCTGAACGCGGCAGGAAGGCTGGACGATATGTCCGTTGGCGTCGCGCTGCTGCTGTGCGACAACATCGGTGAAGCGCGCGTGCTGGCCAACGAGCTGGACGCGCTGAACCAGACCCGTAAAGAGATTGAGCAGGGGATGCAGGCCGAAGCGCTGACCCTGTGCGAAAAGCTTGAGCGTAGCGGCGATACGCTGCCGGGCGGCTTGGCGATGTACCATCCCGAGTGGCATCAGGGCGTGGTGGGCATTCTGGCGTCGCGTATTAAAGAACGTTTCCACCGGCCGGTGATCGCGTTCGCCCCCGCGGGTGATGGCACGCTGAAAGGCTCTGGCCGCTCAATCCAGGGGCTGCACATGCGCGATGCGCTGGAGCGTCTCGATACGCTGTATCCGGGTCTGATGATCAAGTTCGGCGGCCATGCGATGGCGGCAGGCCTGTCTCTGGAAGAGGCGAAATTCGACGAGTTTCAGCGTCTGTTTGGTGAACTGGTCACCGACTGGATTGATCCGGCCCTGCTGCAGGGGGAAGTGGTGTCCGATGGCGAGCTTTCACCGCTTGAAATGACGATGGACGTGGCGCAAATGCTCCACGATGCCGGTCCGTGGGGACAGATGTTCCCGGAACCACTGTTCGACGGGCGTTTCCGCCTGCTGCAGCAGCGCATCGTCGGCGAACGTCATCTGAAAGTGATGGTCGAGCCCGTGGGCGGGGGACCGCTGCTGGACGGCATTGCCTTCAACGTCGATACCTCCATCTGGCCGGACAACGGCGTGCGCGAGGTCGAACTGGCGTACAAACTGGACATCAACGAGTTTCGCGGTAACCGCACCCTGCAGATCATCATCGACAATATCTGGCCAATTTAGCGGCAGTAATCTCTATAAAAAAGGGCGTGGATTCGGTACAATCCCGCTCTTATCACCGCATTTTGACAAGTCCATAAAAGAAAACAGACCATGTTTGAAATTAATCCGGTAAAAAACCGTATTCAGGACCTCACGGAGCGCTCTGACGTTCTTAGGGGGTATCTTTGACTACGATGCCAAGAAAGAGCGTCTTGAAGAAGTAAACGCCGAGCTGGAACAGCCGGACGTCTGGAACGAACCTGAACGCGCACAGGCGCTGGGTAAAGAGCGTTCCTCTCTCGAAGCTATCGTAGATACGCTGGATCAAATGGCCCAGGGGCTGGAAGATGTTTCCGGTTTGCTGGAGCTGGCCGTCGAAGCCGACGACGAAGAAACCTTTAACGAAGCCGTGGCAGAACTCGACGTGCTGGAAGAGAAGCTGGCGCAGCTGGAATTCCGTCGTATGTTCTCCGGCGAATACGACAGCGCTGACTGCTATCTCGATATTCAGGCAGGTTCTGGCGGCACCGAAGCGCAGGACTGGGCCAGCATGCTGACGCGCATGTACCTGCGTTGGGCAGAAGCGCGCGGCTTCAAAACCGAAATTATCGAAGAGTCTGAAGGTGAAGTGGCCGGTATTAAATCCGTGACCATCAAGATTATCGGTGATTACGCCTACGGCTGGCTGCGTACCGAAACCGGCGTTCACCGCCTGGTGCGTAAGAGCCCGTTCGACTCCGGTGGCCGTCGTCATACCTCCTTCAGCTCCGCGTTTG
Organism: Enterobacter sp. 01-M-02-SI-ECC; assembly: GCF_047530595.1. Taxonomy (NCBI): domain Bacteria; kingdom Pseudomonadati; phylum Pseudomonadota; class Gammaproteobacteria; order Enterobacterales; family Enterobacteriaceae; genus Enterobacter; species Enterobacter sp. 01-M-02-SI-ECC. The sequence continues at coordinate 90,782 of NZ_JBLKCZ010000016.1, forward strand.
TTTATCCGGAAGTTGATGAAGATATTGATATCGAAATTAACCCGGCGGACCTGCGTATCGACGTTTATCGCGCATCCGGCGCGGGTGGCCAGCACGTTAACCGTACGGAATCAGCGGTGCGTATTACCCACATTCCAACCGGGCTGGTAACACAGTGCCAGAACGACCGTTCCCAGCATAAGAACAAAGACCAGGCCATGAAGCAGATGAAAGCAAAGCTTTATGAGCTGGAGATGCAGAAGAAAAATGCTGAGAAACAGGCGATGGAAGACAACAAGTCCGACATCGGCTGGGGCAGCCAGATCCGTTCTTACGTCCTTGATGACTCCCGCATCAAAGACCTGCGTACCGGGGTTGAAACCCGCAATACGCAGGCGGTGCTGGACGGCAGCCTGGACCAATTTATCGAAGCAAGTTTGAAAGCAGGGTTATGAGGAACCAACATGTCTGAACAACAAGCACAGGGCGCTGACGCGGTAGTCGATCTTAACAACGAACTGAAAACTCGCCGCGAGAAGCTGGCAGCGCTGCGCGAGCAGGGCGTGCCGTTCCCGAACGATTTTCGTCGTGACCATACCTCAGACCAACTGCACGCTGACTTCGACGCTAAAGAGAACGAAGAGCTGGAAGCGCTGAACGTTGAAGTGGCCGTTGCAGGCCGCATGATGACCCGTCGTATCATGGGCAAAGCCTCCTTCGTGACCTTGCAGGACGTGGGCGGCCGTATTCAGCTGTACGTTTCCCGTGACGACCTGCCGGAAGGCATCTACAACGAGCAGTTCAAGAAGTGGGACCTGGGCGATATCCTGGGCGCGAAAGGTAAACTGTTCAAAACCAAGACCGGTGAACTGTCTATCCACTGCACCGAGCTGCGTCTGCTGACCAAAGCCCTGCGCCCGCTGCCGGACAAATTCCACGGCCTGCAGGATCAGGAAGCGCGCTATCGTCAGCGCTACCTGGATCTCATCTCTAACGATGAATCCCGTAAGACCTTCAAAATTCGCTCTCAGATCATGGCCGGTATCCGCCAGTTCATGGTGAACCGCGACTTTATGGAAGTGGAAACCCCAATGATGCAGGTGATCCCTGGCGGCGCGTCTGCGCGTCCGTTCATCACCCATCACAACGCCCTGGACCTGGACATGTACCTGCGTATCGCGCCGGAACTGTACCTGAAGCGTCTGGTGGTCGGTGGTTTCGACCGCGTGTTCGAAATCAACCGTAACTTCCGTAACGAAGGTATCTCCGTTCGTCATAACCCAGAGTTCACCATGATGGAACTCTATATGGCGTATGCGGATTACAAAGATTTGATCGAGCTGACCGAATCCCTGTTCCGCACCCTGGCGCAGGACATTCTGGGTACCACCCAGGTCCCTTACGGTGAAGAAGTCTTCGACTTCGGCAAGCCGTTTGAAAAACTGACCATGCGCGAAGCGATCAAGAAGTACCGTCCGGAAACCAACATGGCGGATCTGGATAACTTCGATTCTGCGAAAGCGATCGCTGAAAGCATCGGTATCAAGGTTGAGAAGAGCTGGGGTCTGGGCCGTATCGTGACCGAGATCTTCGAAGAAGTGGCCGAAGCGCACCTGATTCAGCCGACCTTCATTACCGAGTATCCGGCTGAAGTCTCTCCGCTGGCGCGTCGTAATGACGAGAATCCGGAGATCACCGATCGCTTCGAATTCTTCATCGGCGGCCGCGAAATCGGCAACGGCTTTAGCGAGCTGAACGATGCGGAAGACCAGGCTCAGCGCTTCCAGGATCAGGTTGACGCGAAAGCGGCAGGCGACGACGAAGCGATGTTCTTCGACGAAGACTACGTGACCGCGCTGGAACACGGTCTGCCACCAACGGCGGGTCTGGGGATTGGTATCGACCGTATGGTGATGCTGTTCACCAACAGCCACACCATCCGCGACGTGATCCTGTTCCCGGCGATGCGCCCGGTGAAATAAGGCGTTAAGATGTAAAAAAAGCCCCGAAAGGGGCTTTTTTATTGCGCCGCGAAGGCTTTGAGTTTTTCGCGGGCGGTCGTCGCTTCCATGACCATCCACGGGCTAAACGCCCAGGGCGTCGCGTCCAGCGCGCGGAATAGCGCGTCCAGTTCAACCCACTGATAGTCCATCACTTCATCTTCGTTTATCGTCACGTCATTGGTGATGCGGGCGGCGAATACCGGGCAAATTTCGTTTTCCACGATCCCGGACGGGTCGGTTTCCCGATAGCGAAATTCAGGGGCGACGGCGGTGATATCGGACAGCTCAGCGCCTACTTCAAAGCGGCAGCGGCGAATTATCGCCTGTATCGTCTCTTCGCCGGACTGCGGGTGGCCGCAGACGGAGTTGGTCCAGACGCCGGGCCAGGCTTTTTTGCTTAAGGCGCGCCGGGTGATCAGACATTCGCCGTTTGCGTTAAAAAGCCAGGAGGAGAAAGCCAGATGCAGCGGGGTATGTAAGGTGTGCGCGGCATATTTTTCCTGAGTGCCAATCACCATTCCCTGGTCGTTTACCAAAATAACGTGTTCTTGAATACTCATTCATGCTCCAGTGCCAAAATGCCGAGTGGTTCAGCACCATCAGCCGGATCATTATACTGCATTCTTATACGAACGGTTTGGCGCGTAGAGTGGAAAAGGGCATGACCCATATTCGTTTTGGCTGTTATCATAGTGCGCCATTCACGCTGACCGAGGATCTGTTTTGTTTGCAGGAAGCCTGACGAGAAACCCCATCACCGCCATTTTTTGCCTGACGATGACGCTATTGCTGGCGGGCTGTTCAGGGAGCAAATCTTCGGATATGGGCAGCTATTCCGGTTCGGTCTATACCGTTAAGCGCGGGGATACGCTGTACCGGATTTCGCGTGCAACGGGAACCAGCGTGAAGGATCTGGCGCGTCTGAATAATCTCTCACCACCCTACACCATCGAGGTGGGGCAGAAGCTGAAGGTTAGCGGCGGATCGTCCTCGGGTAAAAAATCCTCTTCGAAAGGCAAAGCCGCCAAAGTGACGCCGTCCTATCAGGTGCCTCAATCATCCTGGCCGCCGGTTGGACAGCGCTGCTGGATTTGGCCTGCCAGCGGTAAAGTGGTCGCCCCTTACTCACTCTCTGAAGGTGGCAACAAGGGTATTGATATCGCCGCTGCGCGCGGTACGCCGGTTTATGCCTCCGGCGCGGGGAAAGTGGTTTATGTGGGTAACCAGCTTCGCGGCTACGGTAACCTGATTATGATTAAGCATGGCGAAGACTACATCACGGCCTATGCGCACAACGATACGATGATGGTCAATAACGGGCAGAACGTCAAAGCCGGGCAGAAGATTGCCACCATGGGCAGCACCGGTACGGATTCAGTGAAGCTGCATTTCCAGATCCGCTATAAGGCGACGGCCATCGATCCGCAGCGTTATCTGCCTGCGCCCGGCAGCAAACCGAAGTGCTAAGTGATTATTTAATCGCCGGTTAGTTGTGAAGAGGCTTGTATGAAGGTGCGTAAGGTCTATAATGCTTTACGCACCTCAAAGCGGGCGTAGTTCAATGGTAGAACGAGAGCTTCCCAAGCTCTATACGAGGGTTCGATTCCCTTCGCCCGCTCCAAAAACTCCCTAACGTATTCATTCCTCAGCCTTTTTCTGATTCATACGTGACGGCGCTCGTGATCCTCCTACAAGGAGTTCATACAGCCGATGGCGCAACGTGGTAATCTCTATCGACGTCCTAGCGGGATCTATGTTCTGCGGATAACCGTTCCGGTTCGGTATCGTGCCCTGATAGGGCAGCGTGAAATACATGCATCTACCCGCACAACCCACCTCGCAAATGCTAAGGCAATCGCCACGCGTTTGTTGGAGAAGTGGTATGCGTCTCTGGAAGAGTTCAAGCAAGTGGATAAAGAGAAAATTCGGGGAAACGCCCCGTTGTTGGCGGGGGCTGGCAAAATCAGCTTGGCTCTTTTTTGCGAATCATTTGATGTGGTGCTTGAAACGGTTGTTCCGCATCTTTTGGCAGACAATATTCCGCTGTATGCTTTTGTAGATAGCCAGCGGGGTTTTCTGATTGATGATTTTACTGCCATTGATCGTGACCCTGATACGCATGGCTTTGTTTTAAACGACGTTGCTCATTACGGCACTGAGGCTATGGTTAACGGCTATATGCAGATTTACATGCCGCTACATGCCCTCAATAAATTGGTTAAAGGGCTATCAACGGAAATAACTGCATTCAGGGCTACCAACGGTAATCCCCTTGCTCTTTGGCTACTGGACTTGCCCGGGGTTACGATAGATTCAAGTTCTTTATTTATCAACAATGTGCAGGCTGAAAAGCTGCGTAGCATGTGGGATAAAGCGTTTGCGAAATCTGAGCCTGAATTACCTCCTGTTCCGGCTGTTGTGCCACCACCACCGCCCCCTCCTTTGATCATCTCTAACCCGTTTTGCAATCCACTACACGCGTCAAAAACGGTTTCAGAAGTGTTGGAGGAGTTCATTGCGTATAAGAACTCAGGGGATCTCAAACTTGCCAGTGAGGAAAAAATCCGGTCGAGAATATCTCATTTTATCGACGTTATGGGAGACTTAACACTTGTTGAGTTAGATCGTAATGTCGTAAAAAAATACGTTTCCAGAATGCAAAGAATGCCCAGTAACTTGTATTTAATGCAACGCCGATACGCTGCCGAAGATTTGGAACAACTCATCGAAAAAGCACTTGATGCCGGTGAGTCGCTCATGACAAAAGATGCGATTGGGCGTCATATGGCCTCATTAGGTTCAATGTTAAAGTGGGCCTGTAAAGAAAATTATTTAATTGCCAATCCAGTGGAAAATGTTCTGGCAAAGCGTAAGAAAACTGCAAGATCTCAAGATGACCGTTATCAGTTCGAAGATGATGAACTGGAACTCATATTCTCTGCATACTGGTTTAAAACTGGCGAGGGTGTGCCGAACAAATTCGGGCGCCATATTGACTTTCGACCTTATCGCTATTGGTTACCCCTATTAGCGTTATATAGCGGTGGGCGAATGAATGAGTTATGCCAACTTTATCTTTCTGATATCCGTATGAGTGAAAATGGTGTTGCGTATCTGGACTTCAATTTAGATTCACCGGATAAAGTTATGGACACTGAAGCTGAAGCGGATAAATCGCTGAAAACGCTCAATGCGTTGAGACAGGTTCCCATTCATCCAAGGCTGATTGAGCTTGGCTTTCTTGAATACGTTAAAGCTTTGAAAGCTGATGGACAGGAACGTGTTTTTCCAGAGTTAACCTTCAATAAAATTAAAGGTTATCGTGGTTATGCGTCAAAATGGTTCAATGAACTTTATTTTGGCAAGAAGCTTGGATTAGACCGTAATGGGAAGAAGGTTTTTCACTCATTCCGCCATAACTATGTGAATAGCCTCGACCGACTGGAGTTAAGTGAACGGATGATCGCCCAACTTGTCGGACATGTTCGAGGAAGCACTACTGCCATGACAACCTATCGTAAAGACAGAGCTGTTGAGGAGCAATTCCACGCAATTTCCGGGCTTAAACACAATTTGCCTGAGATAGCTCCGTTTAATGTTGAGGTGGGACTGAAGGCGATGAAAGACGGGGTTCGCAAGCACAAGCCGTAATCTCTCGCTCACGCCACAGGAAGCTCTGTGGCGCGTTTTTTTATTAAGAGGTGTGGAAATCATGGTGCAGAATTCGCGGCGCTCTCATAGAGTTGCTAGCGTAGCCAAGTAAAATAGGTTGCATTCGAATGGAATCAAAATGCCGCGTGATAACCTGTCATGACTATATTATGCAGCCACACATAATCCCGGCTATAGAAAGCTCAAAAACTTCTCCGGCAAGTTTTTGAGCTGATGGCCGTTACCAGTCTTTTGCAGCAGAGCTACTTTCAGTCACGATCTCACGTTTGTATTGTTCCACAATATCATTCAACGCTTTTTTAGCTTTTGCTTGTCCACCAACGGTCATATTTGGCGAATCTATGGCAGGGAACGCAATCCCGCTTGTTACGTGGGCCGGACGATAAATGTGGATATCATCAAAGGTGATGCGAGCTTTTTCATCTTTTGTGTCGATTTTCATAGTGAATTTATATCGAACATCTTCATTAGCCAAACAATCATTAAAACCGTCACATGGGTATTTAACATTCCCCTTGCCAACAATCGAACCTTCTTCTTTATCGGCATATTGGATTACGCTGTTAGAATCAGTAAAGGCCTTTGCAACCCAAATTTTGGAGCTGCTGTAAAGTGCATCCTTTTTAACCCCGGGAACGTTAACAACACTGACTATACTACCCAGCGGTTGTTTAGCTGCTTCCATATCTGGTGAGGTTACACAACCTGTCAACACAGTAATACTGGTGACCTGCCCCCACGATTAGATACAACACTCAGTTAGTAACGTCGGAATCTTCATTCTCAGAATGACCCTTTCTCCAGCCCGCTGCAAATTCAGACGGT